>NZ_JAWOVZ010000002.1:0-499620 GCF_033340175.1 Vibrio sp. 1557
CTACAGTGAGTTTAAAAGCGAGGGAGTAATCGCGCTGAGTTCTTTTAGTTGTTGATTTCATAACACTCTCCAATTTTTTGGGGGGGAAAGTGTCAACCTTATTTAGGACGGCACAGGAAATAAAAAAAGAGCGCTTTAAAGCGCTCTTTTTTAGTATTGAATTCGGAAGGGAGGTTCTTCCTATCTCTGCGAAGTTAAGCGGTTTGCTGCTTTAATTCGCCTTCAGCTTCTTCAACTGCTTCTGCTGTTGGTTCGCACTTATCAACAAACCAACCCATGTAAGAAGTGAAGATCGTTACGATGATACATACAAAACTCAGCCACATGAACGGGGCATAAGACAGTGTAGCAACACCCAAAATACTGGCCATGTAGATACCGTTGTCACTCCAAGGGACCATACCTGAGGTTAGCGTGCCGCCAAATTCTGCGTTACGAGACAAATTCTTACGTTTGTAGCCTAGACGGTCATAGTTCTTCGCACAGATTTTTGGGGTCAGGATAAGTGAAACGTACATCGCTGAACCAAATACGTTGCCCATAAAGGCCGTACCAATTGTGCTTGTTGCCAATGAACCTGCACTTTGAACGCGTTTTTCAAACAGCTTCGCGATAGTCTCTAGCACGCCTACTTTATCTAGTAGACCGCCAAAACCAAGGCCGAATACGATAACCGCTACCGACCCAAGCATTGAAGACATGCCGCCACGGTTAAGGATTGAGTCAATGAAATCTACGCCAGATGAGATTGCAAACGGAGCCCAAGCCGTGTTGAACGCGGTTAGGAAATCGACATCTTGGATCATCACTGCCCAAATAATACCTAGCAGAGAACCAAAACTGATCACTGGGAATGAAGGCATACGCATCGCTAGAAGTGACAATACGATGACCACAGGAACAAATGAGTAAGGGGTGATGTAGAACTGCTGTTCCATCGCCTTAATGACAGAGTCTACCTGGCTCATGTCAACTTGACCTGCGTAGTGGAAGCCAAATGCAGTAAACATAATGCCTGTAATAATGTAGCTAATGAGTGCTATCGGCAACATGCCTTTAATATGTTCCATCACTTCAACGTTAGACATAGATGAAGCAAGGATTACTGAATCCGATAGAGGCGACATTTTGTCACCAAAGTAACAGCCTGAAAGTACGGCACCTGCAGTGATTGGCGCAGGAACACCAAGACCTTGACCGATGCCCATCATTGCAATACCTGCCGTGCCAGCCGCACCCCAAGATGTGCCAGTCGCTAGCGCAGTCAATGAACAGATGATCATGGTCGCGAGCAAAAAGATGGAAGGGTGGATTGCTTTAAGGCCGTAGTAAATAATGGTTGGAACAATACCACCAGAGATCCAAGTACCTACAAGCGCGCCAACGGCCAAAAGGATTAAAACGGCTCCAAGTCCATTGGAAATGCCATTTAGTGCTGCTTTTTCCAGATCTTTATACTGATGGCCAAGCTTTATGCCCAATATCATGACAATGAACCAACCGATGTATAGCGCTAGCTGAATCGGTAGGTCTAGCTTGGCTGTGAACGAAAATGCCAGCAGGAGAAATAAACCGAGCGAGATAAATACCTGTATCAAGCTTGGTAGGCGTGGTGTAACTTGCTTCATATGTGCCTCTGTCAATCTTGGAGCAATAGAGGAAGGCGCTCCTTGTTGTAATCGCGCATAACATACATTAACAAAAATTATATTTCGAACATTTGGTGTTTTATCTTGATGTTCGTCGGTAAAAACGTTTGCTTGTGAAATTAACTGTTAGTTTGTTTTAACTTTTTTGGTTTTAAATGTTGTGTAATGTGAAATTATTGTGCTTCATGTGTTATTTTCTCATTGAGTGGTAAGACCAATTAGGGGGCTAAAGTGCTTTCCCTACTTGAAAAATGGTTAAAACCGCAAACCAAACACTAAAAAATCTCGTGTAACCCGGTTTTTCAGAGGAAAAGGTTAAAAAACGCGCTTATTTACAAAATAGGGGTTGAG
Organism: Vibrio sp. 1557; assembly: GCF_033340175.1. NCBI lineage: Bacteria > Pseudomonadati > Pseudomonadota > Gammaproteobacteria > Vibrionales > Vibrionaceae > Vibrio > Vibrio sp. 1557. The sequence continues at coordinate 2,001 of NZ_JAWOVZ010000002.1, forward strand.
ATTTTGCTGTGAAAAATTAACTATGGGGTAGGTTTTTTAATACATGGAGAGTTAATACGATGAGAGTTGGTTTAGTTGGTTGGCGCGGTATGGTTGGTTCAGTCCTTATGCAGCGTATGGTTGAAGAGAAAGACTTCGACCTAATCGAACCAGTATTCTACAGTACTTCTCAAGTTGGTATTCCTGCTCCTAACTTAGGAAAAGACGCAGGCTTACTGCAAGACGCATATGATATTGAAAGCTTAAAACAGCTTGATGCGGTAATCACCTGTCAAGGTGGTAGCTACACAGAAAAAGTTTTCCCTGCACTTCGTCAGGCTGGTTGGAAAGGCTACTGGATTGACGCGGCCTCTACGCTACGTATGGCTGAAGATTCGATCATCACACTTGATCCAGTGAACTTAAAGCAAATCCAACAAGGCATCCACGGTGGCACGAACACATTTGTCGGTGGTAACTGTACGGTTAGTTTAATGCTAATGGGGCTAGGTGGTCTATTTGAGAAAGGCCTTGTTGAGTGGACAAGCGCAATGACTTATCAAGCCGCATCTGGTGCTGGTGCGCAAAATATGCGTGAGTTGATCTCGCAAATGGGCGTTATCAATGACTCTGTGAGCTCTGAACTTGCAAACCCATCAAGCTCTATCCTAGATATTGATAAGAAAGTTGCGGATACAATGCGCAGCGGCTCTTTCCCTACCGATAAATTCGGTGTGCCACTAGCTGGTTCGTTGATCCCATGGATCGATGTGAAGCGCGATAATGGTCAGAGTAAAGAAGAGTGGAAAGCGGGCGCTGAGGCGAATAAAATTTTGGGTTCTCAAAGTTCACCTGTTCCAATTGACGGTACTTGTGTGCGTATTGGCGCGATGCGTTGTCACTCTCAAGCACTTACTATCAAGCTTAAACAAAATGTACCAATGGACGAAATCGAAGAAATCATCGCCACTCATAACGATTGGGTGAAAGTGATTCCTAACGACCGTGACATCACTGCTCAAGAGCTAACGCCGGCAAAAGTTACGGGCACAATGTCTGTACCAGTGGGTCGTCTACGTAAGATGGCAATGGGTGATGATTTCCTAAATGCTTTCACTGTTGGTGACCAACTGCTTTGGGGTGCTGCGGAGCCATTGCGTCGTACTCTGCGAATTATTCTGTCTGAGAAAGCATAATCACATCAATCCTTTATTTGATGACAAAATAAAAGAGCTCCTTAGGGAGCTCTTTTTTCATGCGTCGTCTTCCGTTCGAACGACTCTTTTGTCTGGATCGGCCAGTTCACTACCACAATGTTTACAGTAAATTGCGTCAGAGTCGTGCCCTGCGTGGGAGCAGTTTGGGCATTTCACCAATACTTTGTGCGATTGCATCTCTTGGTGTAATTCGGCAGTGAAAATACCTGTAGGTACCGCCAAAATGGAATAACCCAGTAACATGGTGAGTGATGCAAGCCCTTTACCTAGGTCTGTTTGAGGGACCAAGTCACCATAACCAACCGTTGTGATGGTCACGATCGCCCAATAAATACTTTTAGGAATGCTAGTAAATCCGTTTTCAGGTCCTTCAATGATAAAAATCAATGAGCCGAAAATCGTTACCATAATGGCGACGGAACTAAAGAAGATAAAAATCTTTCTGCGCGCCATAAGCAGTGAACGTAAGAGGATATTGGACTCTTGGAGGTATCGGACTAACTTGAGTATGCGGAATATTCGCATCACTCGCAGCGCCCTGATCACACCCATAAACGAAGCGGATGGGAAGAAGAGTGCTAAATAGGTGGGCAAAATCGCAAGTAAATCGACGACACCATAAAAACTCTTTGCGTAGGCGGCAGGTTTAGGAGAGCAATAAAGCCTTAGAAGGTATTCAATCGTGAATAGGCCAGTAAATGTGTATTCAATAAACTTCAGCTCTTTTTCCCACTCGGCCCGAACGGAGGGTATCGAATCTAACACCAGTACGATTAACGAACTGATGATCGCGATAATGAGAGCAATATCGAACGTTTTACCAGCTTTGGTATGAGTACCAAAAATGGTGACATATAGAGTATGTTTAAGAGAGTCAGTCGTCATGACAAAGCGATCCATTGTTGAATCGCTCTATCATACAATTTTATAGAAACTCAGGCTAATCCTGGAAATAAGTTGCGTAAGCCATTCGCAATGAACTCTATGCCAAGCGCGCCCAATATCAAACCCATGATACGAGTAATGACGTTGATTCCAGTTTGACCTAAAAATCGTACGATCAATGGGGCAGAGCGGAACAATAGCCATGAACAAAGGCAGAACAAACCAATCGTAATACTAATGCCCACGGTATCGAACATGCTTGGGTAGCGTGCACCATAAACAATAGTCGAACTGATTGCACCAGGACCTGCCATTAAAGGCATTGCAAGAGGGACCACACCAATCTGTTCACGACTGACGTATTCCGTTTTCTCTTGTTTGTTCTGCTTATCTTCCCCCAGTTTACCGCTCATCATCGAGAATGCGATGCTAAGTAATAGCAACCCGCCAGCGACACGAAACGAATCCAGAGAAATACTGAACATGTCTAACAGTAACTGACCAGCAAAAAGCGAAATGATCAGGATGATCGCAACAGCCACATTTGCTGTTGTTGCCGTATTGCGCTTTTCGTCTGGTGTCATATGCCCGGTTAGTGACACAAACACAGGCATGATACCAACAGGGTTTACTGCGGCGACCAAACCGAGAAAAAACTGCAAGAAGATAGCAAGTTCAAAAGTTTGCATGTTGCGTACTCATCAAAGTTCACATTAGTGAAAAGGAGAAGGGGTAATTTGGGCGTAATGTAAGGCAAAAGTTAGGTTGTAAGAAATGAAAAAAACTAACGCATTCCCTGCCATTTAAGTGAGAAAAACTAATTCTTTAATAAACTGTATCTAATCTGGAAAGGAAATGTTACGTATAAAGTTGCTGATAAATTGCACTGTTTTACATAAACGTTAACATTCGCACATTTTTGATAAAAACCAAGGTGGTTTGTAGAGAGATGTATTCGGTTCGATATACTCTCAGTAGCACAAAGAATTGGGCCTACATGTAATTTTGTTGGTCAAAAATGAAACTTTTTTACAGGTTGTTGTAGTTTCTTTTATTTATTTGTCCATTTGCTTCTTTTTTACTCAATAAAAAATGAAAGTTAATTTATTTGTTTATCAGTGATTTATGTCATTTTGGTGTGATGAGGCACCACTTTGGTAGTATTTAGGTGGTGAGAACTGATCCAAGTCAATTTTTTTCACACTCTGAAATATTATACTCAGTCCTGAAAGCAATTTACTAAGACGTTTGTTTTCTAAGTGACTGATAAACAGTAAAAACGATAAGTAATAGCCTTAGTAAAAAGTTTTTAATATTTGTTAATTTTAGGAGATTCCCTATGCCTGTAACTAATATGGCTGAACTAGATGCAATGGTTGCTCGCGTTAAGAAAGCGCAAGAAGAGTTCGCTACTTACTCTCAAGAGCAAGTAGATAAAATCTTTCGTGCAGCATCGCTTGCAGCTAACCAGGCCCGTATCCCGCTAGCTCAACAAGCGGTAGAAGAATCTGGTATGGGTATTGTTGAAGATAAAGTAATCAAGAACCACTTTGCTTCTGAGTTTATCTACAACAAATACAAAGACGAACAAACGTGTGGCATCTTAGAAGAGGATGACAACCTAGGTACTATGACTATCGCTGAGCCTGTAGGCATCATCTGCGGTATCGTACCAACGACTAACCCAACTTCTACAGCGATCTTCAAATCTCTAATCTCTTTGAAGACTCGTAACGGTATCATCTTCTCACCACATCCACGTGCGAAAAACTCAACTAACGATGCAGCTAAACTCGTTCTAGATGCAGCAGTAGCAGCAGGCGCACCAAAAGACATCATCGGTTGGATCGACCAGCCTTCTGTTGAGCTTTCAAACGCTCTAATGAAACACGATGACATCGCGCTTATCCTTGCAACTGGTGGTCCAGGCATGGTTAAAGCAGCATACTCTTCTGGTAAGCCAGCAATCGGTGTAGGTGCAGGTAACGTGCCGGTTGTTATCGATGAAACAGCAGACATCAAACGTGCTGTTGCTTCTATCCTTATGTCTAAGACTTTCGACAACGGGGTAGTATGTGCTTCTGAGCAAGCTGCAATCGTAGTTGATGAAGTATACGACGAAGTGAAAGAGCGTTTTGCTTCTCACAAAGCTTATGTCCTAAGCAAAGCAGAAGCTGATAAAGTTCGTAAAGTGCTTCTTATCGATGGCGCGCTAAACGCGAAAATCGTAGGTCAGCCAGCAGCAGCAATCGCTGAAATGGCAGGCGTTAAAGTTCCAGCAGACACTAAAGTTCTTGTTGGTGAAGGTCTGGGCAAAGTATCTCACGATGACGCATTCGCTCACGAGAAACTATCTCCAACTCTAGGTCTATTCCGTGCTGACAACTTCGAAGACGCGGTTGCTCAAGCGGTAACTATGGTTGAGATTGGTGGTATCGGCCACACATCTGGTCTTTACACTAACCAAGATACTAACGCTGACCGTATCCGTTACTTCGGTGACAAGATGAAGACAGCTCGTATCCTAATCAACATCCCGACTACTCACGGCGGTATCGGTGACTTGTACAACTTCAACGTTGCGCCATCTCTAACGCTAGGTTGTGGTTCTTGGGGTGGTAACTCTATCTCTGAGAACGTAGGTCCTAAACACCTAATCAACAAGAAAACTGTAGCGAAGCGAGCTGAAAACATGTTGTGGCATAAACTACCTAAGTCAATCTACTTCCGTCGTGGTAGCCTTCCAATCGCACTGGGCGACCTAGAAGGTAAGAAACGTGCATTCCTAGTAACTGACCGTTTCCTATTCAACAACGGTTACGCAGATGACGTAGTAAGCCTACTAAAAGCTCAAGGCATGGAAGTTCAAACATTCTTCGATGTTGAAGCTGACCCAACACTGTCTGTAGTAGAAAAAGGTGCGGCTCAAATGGCTAGCTACCAACCTGACGTTATCCTAGCGCTAGGCGGTGGTTCACCAATGGATGCAGCGAAAATCATGTGGGTAATGTACGAGCACCCAGAAACTCACTTTGAAGAACTAGCAATGCGCTTTATGGACATCCGTAAACGTATCTACAAGTTCCCTAAAATGGGTAAAAAAGCTGAGCTTGTATGTATCACTACAACTTCAGGTACTGGTTCAGAAGTTACTCCATTCGCGGTTGTTACTGACGACAAGACTGGTGCGAAATACCCACTAGCTGACTACGAAATCACGCCAAACATGGCAATCGTTGATGCGAACCTAGTAATGAACATGCCTAAGTCTCTAACAGCATTTGGTGGTTACGATGCCGTAACTCACGCTCTAGAAGCTTACGTTTCTGTTCTTGCTAACGAATACTCAGATGGCCAAGCTCTTCAAGCACTTAAGATGCTAAAAGAGTACCTACCATCAAGCTATGCGAACGGTGCAAATGACCCAATCGCTCGTGAGAAAGTACACAACGCAGCTACTATCGCTGGTGTTGCATTTGCGAACGCATTCCTAGGTGTTTGTCACTCAATGGCTCACAAACTGGGTGCTGAGTTCCACTTGCCACACGGCCTAGCTAACGCACTACTTATCTCTAACGTGGTACGTTACAACGCGAACGACAATCCAACTAAACAAACTGCGTTCTCTCAATACGACCGTCCACAAGCACGTCGTCGTTACGCTGAAGTTGCTGACCACCTAGGCCTAAGCCAAGAAGGTGACCGTACTGCTCAGAAGATTGAACGTCTACTAGCATGGTTGGATGAACTAAAAGTTAACCTAGACATCCCAATGTCTATCCAAGCGGCAGGTGTTGCTGAATCAGATTTCGTAGCGAAACTGGATGAGCTAGCGGTAGAAGCGTTCGATGACCAATGTACTGGTGCGAACCCACGTTACCCTCTAATCAGCGAACTTAAAGATGTGTTGATGGCTTCTTACTACGGTAAAGCATTTGTTGAAGGCGAAACTTTCGAAGGTACAACTGTTATCAAGAAGAAAGCAGACCAAGAAGCAGCAAAAGCAGCACCTAAAGCAAAGAAAGAAAAAGCTGACGCGTAATTAAAAAATCGAGTGAGCAAGGTTTTCGCTAGCACGGAACCTTAATCGGGAAAAGGTTAAAGCCTCAGTCAAATGACTGGGGCTTTTTTTATTTTGGTGCAGGATTTACATCTGGCTTGGGAAAACAGAGTTGCTGTGTATGCTTACACTTCGGTCGCAACTACTCGGCCACTGAAGTATTCATTCGCGACGATGTATGCTGTGTTGCGGACTAGTTCGTCTTGGATCTCAGCCCAGTGTCTCTCGTTGAGCTCTTCTTTTGTATGATTTACCGAGGGAATAACGCCGCCCACTCGAATGTTGAATGGTGTGAGTTCTTTTGCCCAGCTGTGAGTAAAACCTGACACCAACGCCGCCATGCTTTCAACTCCCGTAAAGTCTTCATGGTTGTCATGAGAAATGACGTTAACAATGACGCCTTTCTTGTTTCTGGCTCGAAAGCGCTCTGCTCCTACTTGGCCGTAGGTATAAAGGAAGCGTGCCGCAGACGACAAGTGATCAATGTAAGTACTCATTGGTTCTGGCGCCATTAAGCCAGGCATAGGGGAGCTGGTCCAGCAATTAACAATCACATCTGGTGTCGCACGTAGCTGTGATTCTATCTGGTCAAACAATAAGTTAATGGACGTTGTGTTATCACTACACACATTCATCGCATACACTTTGTCAGTGAAAGCGCTGATTTGCTCATAGCTCGCTCTCAAAGCGCTAGAATTTTGGTCACAAAGAATCAACGTTGCTCCAAGGTGAGCAAAGTGATTTGCACAGGTTCTTCCTATAACCGAACCTGCAGACGTGACGAGAATAATTGATTCTTTGATATCCATAGCACCTTCACTGTATCCATATGTGAAAAACAATACACCAGTGGTTTGTGCTAATAGCATGGTTGAAATTCGTTGGGTTCAGTGTGAAAGGCTTCAAACTAACGCTTTCGAGTGAGGACTATTGTGCGGTAATTTGTAAGATGTCACATTTCTGACGTGTAGGTATTGCAAGCTATTGGATAAAAAGCGGATCTCTATGCTTTAGCTTGAATTTGATGCTGACGTTGAGCCGTCACTAGCTGATTATATAGCCCAGCATCTGGGATCAGTTGTTTGTTGCGTTCGCCCAATCTGCGTCGCTCATGACCAGATAGGTTGTGATAAACCTCCTCTGGTAGGTTGAATGTGTCTTCAGGCAGGTAAGTCAGCGCATCTGGTTTTAGGTAATGGCTCAGCTTTGCGGAAGGCAATCCTGCATCGTGAAACTGTTTCGCTTGTTCAGCTGCGAGTTCATAGCTGCTGCTATCAGAACGAAGAGCTTGAGGTTGCGATAAACCCAATTGTTGGCGAAGAATACTGTCACTGGTGATGACTTCCTGGACCTCTTCAACTGGGACCACATCGCGAACATCATTAGAGAACATAGACAGAATCAGCGAGAAATCCGCACGACGACCTTCGTGTACGGCATGGTTAATACCATTACCGAACTGAAGTTCGTTGATAATTGCAGCTTTGTCTAACGTATGAATTTGCATGATGTTCCTCGCTCGATGCTCTTTTAACGGCGTGGATAAGAAGAACTTTAGTAAAAGAGGGAATTATTTAAAGGTGCTAGGGAAGGCGAAACAAAAAAGCCCGCTAAATAGCGAGCTTTTGAATAAGACTAAATTGAACTTAGGGGGAAGTATATTACTTCGCTAGGTTCTCAGCTACGAAGTCCCAGTTTACTAGAGCCCAGAAGCCGTTCATGTAATCAGGACGTACGTTGCGGTAATCGATGTAGTACGCGTGTTCCCATAGGTCAACAGTTAGAAGTGGTGTTGTACCTTCTTCTGTTAGAGGAGTAGCAGCGTTAGAAGTGTTAACGATCTCTAGAGAGCCATCAGCTTTCTTAACAAGCCAAGTCCATGAAGAACCGAAGTTGTTGATTGCTGAATCAGTAAACTTCGCTTTGAATTCTTCAAAAGAACCGAATGCTGCGTTGATTGCGTCTGCAACTGCGCCAGTTGGCTCGCCGCCCGCATTTGGAGCAAGACAGTGCCAGTAGAACGTGTGGTTCCAGATTTGCGCTGCGTTGTTGAATACGCCACCAGTAGAAGTCTTGATGATCTCTTCTAGAGTTTTGCCTTCGAACTCAGTACCAGGGATAAGACCGTTAAGCTTAACAACGTAAGTGTTGTGGTGCTTACCGTGGTGGTAGTCTAGAGTCTCTGCTGAGATGTGTGGTTCTAGTGCGTCTTTCGCGTAAGGAAGAGCTGGTAGTTCAAATGCCATTACTCGATTCTCCATTGATTTGAAAGGATGACCTTTCGATTGCTTCCAGTGTTTTTTTATAGCTATGTCGCCTTTAAGGCTGACTTGCTAAGTATTTTAGCAAGTTTTTACTTTATTAAAACCCCGATATGAAAATATTTTAAGAGGTTAGCAGTGGTGAAGTGCTGCATTGCTCGCCAATGAGCAATCTAAAATTAAGCCTTATTAATTATATGGTTTTTATTCTGTCGTTATTGAGTAGAATGTGGCAAATAAATAAAGTTCAAACCCATGAATGAGGAAGCGATGGAAACTATCGACAAAATCAAACAGCAGATCTCTGAAAACTCAATCCTGCTGTACATGAAAGGATCACCGAAACTACCTAGCTGTGGTTTCTCTTCTCAAGCGTCACAGGCACTAATGGCATGTGGTGAGAAGTTCGCTTACGTAGACATTCTGCAAAACCCAGATATCCGTGCTGAGTTACCAAAGTACGCGCAATGGCCAACTTTCCCTCAACTATGGGTTGAAGGTGAGCTTATCGGCGGTTGTGACATTATTCTAGAAATGTTCCAAAAAGGTGAACTGCAGCCTCTAATCAAAGAAGCAGCAGCGCGCGCTGAAGATCAAGCTGAGTAATTCGTAAATACTCACATTTAGCGATAGAATACGAAGGAGCCGTACTGGCTCCTTTTTCTTTTTAGGTTAGTGGAATGAACATAAAGCTTTACTACGTGCATGACCCAATGTGCAGTTGGTGTTGGGGTTACAAACCAACGCTGGATAAACTAAAACAGCAACTGCCAGGTGTGATTCAGTTTGAGTATGTGGTTGGTGGTCTTGCGCCAGATACTAATTTACCGATGCCGCCCGAGATGCAACAAAAACTCGAAGGTATTTGGAAGCAGATTGAGCGCCAGTTAGGCACTAAGTTTAACTACGATTTCTGGAAGCTTTGTACGCCAGTTAGAAGCACTTACCAATCTTGTCGTGCGGTTATTGCAGCGGGCTTTCAAGACTCTTATGAGCAGATGCTAGAAGCGATTCAGCATGCGTATTACTTACGTGCGATGCCTCCTCATGAAGAAGCCACTCACTTGCAACTAGCGAGAGAAATTGGCTTGAATGTTCAGCAATTCAAGAATGACATGGATGGCTCTTTCTTAGAAGGTGTGTTCGAAGATCAATTGAGCCTTGCAAAGAGCCTAGGTGTGAGCTCTTACCCTAGCTTGGTTCTTAAAATTAACGACGCTTATTTTCCGATTGCCATCGATTACCTTTCGACAGAACCAACCTTGAAGCTGATTCGTGAGCGTATTATTGACAATATGCCAGCGCAATAACCACAGTTATGAATAACAAAAAGCCGCTCATTGAGCGGCTTTTTCGTAACTAAATGTATATCCATCCAAACAATAGTATTAAAGCACCATTGCTGCAATCCAACCAAAGATGATTAGAGGGATATTGTAATGGATAAAGGTTGGAACGACTGTTTCCCAAATGTGCTCATGTTGACCGTCGGCATTTAGACCAGATGTAGGGCCTAATGTAGAGTCAGAAGCTGGAGAGCCTGCATCACCTAACGCCGCTGCAGTACCTACCAGTGCAATCGTTGCCATCGGCGAGAAACCGAATGCTAGCGCAAGAGGCACATAGATAGTTGCAAGGATTGGAATCGTAGAGAACGATGAACCAATGCCCATTGTTACTAATAGACCAACGATCAGCATCAGTAGTGCAGCTAGAGGCTTATTGTCACCGATGCTGGTTGATAGCGATTGTACTAGTGTTTCAACACCGCCAGTTTGCTTCATTACTGCTGCAAAACCTGCCGCTGCAATCATGATGAAGCCAATCATTGCCATCATGTGTACACCTTTAGTGAACACGTCGTGTGTCTCTTTCCATGCAATAACGCCGCCGAAAGTAAACACCATAAAGCCAGCTAGAGCACCGATAATCATTGAACCCGTGTAAAGCTGAACACCCAATGCAGCGACAATACCAAGTGCCGCAACCAAGATGTGCTTTTTATTGATGACATGATCGGTTTCGTCAACGACAGTCAACTCAGTTTCTTTGTAGACACGCGGTTTACGATAGCTAACAAAGATAGCCAGTAATAGACCAAACAGCATGCCTGCACCTGGCAGTAACATGGCGGTTGGGACTTGGCCTGCAACCACGTTTTCCAAACCGTTGTCATGTAGGTTCTTTAATAGAATGTTGTTTAAGAAAATACCGCCGAAACCAACAGGTAAGATCATGTAAGGTGTGATCAAACCGAAGGTAAGAACACACGCGACCAAACGTCGGTCGAGCTTAAGTTTCGCGAATACGCCCAAAAGAGGTGGAATCAAAATTGGAATAAAGGCGATATGGACCGGAATTACGTTCTGAGATGACATCGTGACAAGCACTAACGCCACCAACACGGCGTACTTTAAGCCAGTAATGGAAGCGGAGTTTTCTTTACCATTTAAGCGCTTGATAACACTTTTGGCCAGTAGATCCGTGATGCCTGATTTCGAGATGGCAACAGCGAAAGTACCTAACATGGCGTAGCTTAGCGCGATAGTTGCACCGCCACCTAGACCACTTTCAAATGCGGCAACCGTATCCCCAAGGCTCATGCCTGCGACTAGGCCGCCTACGATGGCACTAAACGTGAGGGCAACCACCACGTTTACGCGCATCAATGCTAACACGAGCATGACGCACACTGATATAACGACAGGATTCATACTTTTCCTAATATGTTGTGTTTACTTATTATTCTTCGTCGACAAGCGGCCAACCGCCGAGGGCCTTCCATTTGTTGACAATACCGCAGAATAATTCTGCTGTTTTTTGTGTATCGTAAAGCGCAGAGTGTGCTTCACGGTTATCAAATTCCATCCCGGCTGTTTTGCATGCTTTAGCGAGAACTGTTTGGCCATAAGCAAGGCCACTTAATGTAGCCGTATCAAAAGTAGCAAAGGGATGAAAAGGGACTCTTTTTAGTTTACAGCGTTCATTTGCTGCATTTACAAAACCCAAGTCGAATGCTGCGTTATGAGCAACCATAATTGCACGTGAGCAATCTGCGGCTTTTTGTTCTTTGCGAATAAGCTTATAAATTTCCTTTAGCGCCTCTTGCTCAGAAACAGCACCACGAAGAGGGCTGAAAGGGTCACGAATACCATTGAATTCAAGCGCTTCTTTTTCTAAGTTAGCGCCTTCAAATGGCTCCACATGAAAATGAATGGTGGAGGCCGGATGCAACACGCCATGTTCGTCCATTTTCAACGTAACGGCACAGATTTCTAAAAGTGCATCAGTTTGAGCATTGAAACCAGCGGTCTCAACGTCTACTACCACAGGGAAATAACCACGAAAGCGTTTTTTCAAGGTTAGAGCTTCATTTTCTAGTGTCATGTTGGCTTATTTTTGTGTGACGAAGGCTGCATTATTGCAGATTATACCGATGAGAAAAACCGCAATTTAAGAGAAAACCGGAATTCTATTTTGCATCCAATCAATAAGTTTGTATTGCATATTATGTAGACGTTTATTCGCCATACTTTGCATCATGTAAACCGATAAAACATGAGGAAGTAAAACGCTAAGTGGCGGTTAAGGTGATTGGAACACGGTGGCTCACATTAATGGCAGTGTGACAGATAACCCTATATTGGCGAGATTTTTGCATGCCGGTTGAAGTAATTTTATTGATGCAAATTGACGGCAACAGACTGCCGTTTAAGAGACAGTATTAGATGAAGAAATGGCTGATTACCAGTGGTGTTGTATTTTCGTTGTTTAGCACAAGCAGCTTCGCTTTGATGGGCAAACGTTATGCTGCAACTCCACAGCAATCTCAATGGGAAATGGTGGTCAATACACCATTAGAATGTCAGCTTGTACACCCCATTCCAAGCTTTGGAGATGCGGTATTTTCATCTCGTGCAAATAAAAAAATCAATTTAGACTTTGAGTTAAAAATGCGTCGCCCGATGGGAGAAACACGTAACGTCAGTCTCATTTCTATGCCGCCACCTTGGCGACCAGGTGAACACGCCGATCGAATTACAAACTTAAAGTTTTTTAAACAGTTTGATGGTTATGTCGGAGGGCAAACAGCATGGGGCATTTTGTCTGAGCTGGAAAAAGGCCGTTATCCGACTTTTAGTTACCAAGATTGGCAGAGCCGAGATCAGAGAATTGAAGTCGCATTGTCATCAGTACTGTTTCAAAACAAGTACAACGCGTTTAGCGACTGTATTTCCAACTTATTGAAATACAGTTTCGAGGACATTGCTTTTACGATTTTGCACTACGAAAGACAAGGTGATCAGTTAACCAAGGCTTCTAAAAAGCGTTTATCACAAATTGCAGATTATATCCGACATAATCAAGATATCGATCTCGTGCTGGTGGCGACGTACACAGATTCAACCGATGGTAAAAGTGCGAGTCAAAGTTTATCAGAGCGACGTGCAGAGTCACTTCGTGACTATTTTCAGTCTCTAGGGCTACCGGAAGATCGAATTCAAGTGCAAGGGTACGGCAAGCGTCGTCCTATTGCAGATAACGGTTCGCCAATAGGAAAAGACAAAAACCGCCGAGTCGTGATATCTCTAGGGCGAACCCAAGTGTGATGCATATAAAAACGCCGAAGCTGAAAGCTTCGGCATTTTTGATTTACTGACGTTGTTAATAATATTTTAGTGGTATTTTGCCAAGCACGTTTCGGTGATTCCTGCTGTATAATTTGAATGTTAGTTTAAGCGGAATTTGGCAATGACTTCGCAATTGGTGGCGGTATCGATTTTTTCAACCTGTTTGGCAATAGCCGGATTAGGGTGACGCTTCATAAAGTCTATCAACGCCTTAGTACAGCATCCTATCGAGTCGATAAAGCTTGCACACTCTTTATTTGGGCATTGTGGGATAAGTGTTAAGACCTTCTCAGAGGCCAGTTGAAGGTATTTGAGTTCATAGTCAGTATCTCCAGCCCAACGCCAGAACTGAGCTAAGTTATGACAAGAAATCACAGAAATTAATAATCGCTCGTCCGCCTCAATTTCCACACATTCGCTGATATCTTCACTCAGGCTTAGGGCTTGCTGGTAATGAAGAATGCTGCGAACAGGGTCATCTAGTTGAAGTGCCGTATCGGCTAGAAGTGTGTGTTTTTCCCATTCACTGATCATTATCGTAATCCCGCATATCGAAGTTGCGGATAAATCTAAACGATAACTATTATCAAGTAAAGGGTTTTGTTTATAAAAGGACAGGCAGATCGCAGACCTGCCTGTAATCGGAGTTCAACTTGCAGTACAAGTGATTATTAGAAGTGCCGCTTAGCCTTCAAGACCTGATGAAGCTTGCTTGTTTTGAATAAGCTCAATCATATAACCATCTGGGTCTTTTACGAATGCAATGTGCGTGCTTCCGCCTTTTACTGGACCTGGCTCACGCGTCACATTACCGCCCGCCGCTTTGATAGCGTCGCAAGTTGTGTAGATATCATCAACACCAATGGCGATATGACCAAAAGCAGTACCTAGGTCATACTCAGTTTTACCCCAGTTGTAAGTCAGTTCGATCACTGCACCTTGGGATTCGTCACCATAACCAAGAAACGCTAGCGTGTATTCGTACTCTTTATTTTCGTTAGTACGAAGCAGCTGCATGCCCATAACTTCAGTGTAAAACTTGATGGATTTGTCTAGATCACCTACGCGAAGCATAGTGTGGAGAATTCGACCGTTTGACATTTTTTGCTCCTAGCTTTGATTTACAAATAGCATTAGCTATCTGGGTATACTTTCTCTTTATATTCGCACAAATCTTCGATAATACAGCTACCGCAGCGAGGCTTTCTTGCTACGCACGTATAACGACCATGAAGAATGAGCCAGTGGTGCACATCGAGTTTGAACTCTTTTGGCACAACTTTTAATAGCTTCTGCTCGACATCATCAACCGTTTTTCCCATCGCAAATTTAGTGCGATTCGACACGCGATAAATGTGCGTATCGACGGCAATAGTTGGCCAACCAAAAGCGGTGTTGAGCACGACGTTTGCGGTCTTGCGACCTACGCCTGGTAGCGCTTCTAACGCGGCACGATCTTCAGGAACTTCACCATTGTGTTTTTCCAACAAGATCTTACAAGTCTTGATTGTGTTTTCTGCCTTTGAGTTAAACAAACCGATGGTCTTTATGTATTCTTTTAAGCCATCGACTCCCAAATCAAGAATGCTTTGAGGTGTATTCGCTACAGGGAAAAGCTTGTCGGTGGCTTTATTGACGCTTACATCGGTTGCTTGAGCTGATAGTAATACAGCGATTAGCAGCTCAAAAGGGGAGCTCCAGTTAAGCTCAGTTTGAGGATTCGGATTGTTTTCTCGTAATCGCTCAAGAATTTCGATTCTTTTTATTTTGTTCATTGCTGACTTCCAATACCGTCTCTGCGGTTTATGAAAAAGGCTCCTATGACAGAGCCTTATCTTGTTATGCGTTAGTGACGCGAGCACGTTCTATGGTTGGTTTTTCTTCTTTTGGTTGACGTGCCTGAATTGAATTATCTATGACATTTTTGAGCGCTATCAACAGCCCAACACCGATAAATGCACCAGGTGGGAGAAGCGCTAACAGGAAGCTATTGTCAAATTGGAAAACTTGAATCCGTAGAGCTGAAGCCCAGTCTCCTAGGAGAAGGTCTGCTCCGTCGAATAGTGTGCCATTACCAATCAATTCGCGCATGGCACCTAAAACAACCAAGACGCTCGTCATACCAAGGCCCATCCACAAACCATCTAGCGCAGCGGGTGCAACATCATTTTTTGACGCGTAAGCTTCTGCTCGGCCAATAATAATGCAGTTCGTTACAATCAGAGGAATAAAGATACCTAGAGACAGGTACAAACCGTACGCATAGGCATTCATTAACAACTGAACGCAGGTAACGAGTGAGGCAATGATCATAACGAATACAGGTATACGGATCTCTTTTGGCACATAGTTACGAATAAGAGAAACTGTTACGTTGGATCCAACTAGCACGAGTAAGGTTGCAATACCAAGACCTAATGCATTGGTTATCGTGGAAGAAACCGCTAGCAGTGGACATAAGCCCAGCAGTTGTACGAGAGCGGGGTTGTTACTCCACATACCGTTTTTCATCAGTAATTTATTCTCATTCATTACTGCTCTCCTTCACAGCCTAACGGCTGGTTAAGAATGTCTTCACGAGATTGGTTTACGTAGTTAACGGTATTTCGCACCACTTTTACGACGGCTCTTGGCGTGATCGTTGCACCAGTAAATTGATCGAAATCGCCGCCATCTTTACGAACTTTCCACGAATTCCAATTGTTTTCCGTGACTTGTTTTCCTGTAAAGCTCAGGATCCAGTCGGTGACACGAAGATCGATTTTATCGCCCAGACCAGGGGTTTCTTGGTGGTTTAGGACGCGTGTCCCCAAAATATTGCCCTGATTATCAATCCCAGTAATCACTTTTATCTCACCATTGTAGCCATCTGGCGCGATAGATTCTATTGCGATTGCTGTTGGTTCACCATTCTTCGTGGCGAGGTAGGCTGGCATCGCACGTAATGTCCCCAGATCTGGAGACGTGACCATTGTACAAGCTTGCGTGAGTGCGTTGTCATGCATGTTTTCTGGAATGACTTGATTCAAAACAGAAAGTAATTGTTTTTGCTCTTGTACCTTGATTTGGTCTTTTGTTAGGTACTGAGTAAGGGCGACTAATCCGGTTGTTGCACATGCAAATATCGCGAGTGTCAGACCATTTTTTCTAATAGCGGTTAACATGTTTACCTCAGTGACCGTAAGTTCTAGGTTTGGTGTAGTAATCGATCAGTGGCACACACATATTTGCAAGCAACACTGCAAATGCAACACCATCTGGGAAACCGCCCCAACTGCGAATGATAAAAACCAAAGCACCAATAAGCGCACCGAAGATTAAACGTCCTTTGACGGTGGTAGACGCCGAAACGGGATCGGTTGCAATAAAGAATGCGCCAAGCATGGTTGCACCAGATAACAAGTGTAAAATTGGCGACGCAGTTTCCCC
The DNA here is from genome assembly GCF_033340175.1 of Vibrio sp. 1557. NCBI lineage: Bacteria > Pseudomonadati > Pseudomonadota > Gammaproteobacteria > Vibrionales > Vibrionaceae > Vibrio > Vibrio sp. 1557. The sequence goes on from NZ_JAWOVZ010000002.1 coordinate 18,463, forward strand.
TGGCGTCAGCAACGTGAACACTAGGCTAAACAGAGTCAGACTCGCAAGGAAACCTGCTGGAATATACCATTGGATGATACGCTTTTTGATCATGACTATGCCGCCAAGAAGGTAAGCAAGGTTTACCCATTGCCAACCAATACCACCTAAGCCATCAAATATCGGCTGCGACATTACTTCGCTTGGAGTGGCACCTGTAAGAATGCCAGTCTTAAATGCATCAAGTGGTGTCGCCATTGTCACACCGTCAACACCTGAGCGAACTTGCTGAAGTGATAAGCCGTCGTAATCATAGCCCGTAAAAATTAAAGAGAGTGTATCTGCAAAATTTACATGATCAGGTATGAGTGATGTCGGTGCACTCCAACTCGTCATTTGTACTGGGAAAGAGATCAACAAGACCACATAAGCGACCATTGCAGGGTTGAATAAGTTTTGTCCAAGGCCACCATAGAGGTGTTTAGCGATTACTATCGCAAAAATAAGCCCGATCACCATAATCCACCACGGAGACCATGGTGGTATAGCAACGGCTAACAACCAAGCGGTAACTATTGCACTGTTATCACGTAGCGCTCTCATTGGTGAGCGTTTACGACAGATCATGACTAAGGCTTCAAGGGATACAGCGACTGCAATGGCAAAAATCAGCTGAATCAGCGTACCCCAGCCAAAGAAGTAGGTTTGAGCTACTAAACCTGGAAGTGCGCAAAGTGCCACCCATTTCATTAAGTCTGGCGTATTACGACGACTGTGGGTATGCGGTGAACTGGCAATAAAAAACGACACTACTCGTTCTCCTCAGTATTATTTTTATTAGCTTCTTGTTGCGCTTTGCGTGCCTTCGCGCGCGCAATTGCTGCGGCAACCGCGGCTTTCTTCGGATCCACTTCTGGTTCTTCGGAGGTTGCTTCTTCAACAGGCTCTGTTTGCGTTTCTTGCTTCGCTTTGCGCGCTTTGGCTCGAGCGATGGCAGCTGCCACGGCGGCTTTTTTCGGATCTTCGGTTTGCTCGGCAGGTGCTTCAGCTGCTTCCGCTTCAGTTGAGTCTGCTTGTTTCGCTTTACGAGCCTTCGCGCGCGCAATTGCTGCGGCAACCGCGGCTTTCTTCGGATCCACTTCTGGTTCTTCAGAAGTTGCGTCTTCAACAGGCTCAGTTTGCGTTTCTTGCTTCGCTTTACGTGCTTTGGCACGTGCAATGGCAGCTGCCACGGCGGCTTTTTTCGGATCGTCGGTTTGCTCGGCAGGTGCTTCAGCTTCTTCCGCTTCAGCTGAGTCTGCTTGCTTCGCTTTGCGCGCTTTGGCTCGAGCAATTGCAGCGGCAACTGCGGCTTTTTTCGGATCGTCGGTTTGCTCGGCAGGTGCGTCAGCTTCTTCCGCTTCAGTTGAGTCTGCTTGCTTCGCTTTTCGCGCTTTGGCACGTGCAATCGCAGCAGCCACGGCGGCTTTTTTCGGATCGTCGGTTTGCTCAGTAGGTGCTTCAGCTTCTTCCGCTTCAGTTGAGTCTGCTTGCTTCGCTTTACGTGCTTTGGCACGTGCAATCGCAGCAGCCACGGCGGCTTTTTTCGGATCTTCGGTTTGCTCGGCAGGTGCGTCAGCTTCTTCCGCTTCGGTTGAGTCTGCTTGCTTAGCTTTGCGCGCTTTGGCTCGAGCAATTGCAGCGGCAACTGCGGCTTTTTTCGGATCGTCGGTTTGCTCATCAGGTGCGTCAGCTTCTTCCGCTTCAGTTGAGTCTGCTTGCTTCGCTTTACGTGCTTTGGCACGTGCAATGGCAGCAGCAACCGCGGCTTTCTTCGGATCGCTGTCTTGCAGTGCAGACGTTTCCGATTCTACAGATTCAGTTGAATCTTCTTGTTGTGCTTTTTTCGCTTTAGCTCGGGCGATGGCGGCCGCAACTGCCGACTTTTTATCATCAGCGTTATTGTCTGGCGTTTCGCCTTGTTCTTTTTGCGCTTTCCGTTCGCGAGCAAGACGTTTGCGCTCTTCGCGCAGTTTTGCCATTTCTGAGTTATCAGGTTCACTATAGCCTGCTTTAGCTGCTGCCGCTTGTTTCGCCTTCGCTTTGGCAATGGCTGCCGCTACGGCTGGTTTTACTGCTGGCTCTGTTTTTTCTGTGGTTTCTGTCTTTTGAGCTTTCACTCGTGCGATTGCTGCTGCTATCGCATCATCGCCGCCAGAAGACTTCATCTCTTTACGGCGCTGATCGGCAGCTTTCTTGAAGCGATTTTCACGTTCTGCTTTTTCGCGTTCCATACGCGCTTTTTTCTCTTCAAAACGCACTTTTGCTCGCTCTGCAGCTTCCGCTTCTTGTGTTCTAGTTCTAATTTCTGCTTTCGCTTGGCGGTAGTACTGTACGAGCGGAATTTCACTTGGACATACAAACGCACAAGCGCCGCACTCGATACAATCCTTTAAGTTTAATTCTTCGAGTTTGTCATACTCTTCAGCTTTTGCATGCCATTGCAGTTGTTGAGGCAGCAGCGAAGCAGGGCACGCTTCTGCACATTGGCTACAGCGAATACATTCCATCTCATACTGGTGCGGAGAGATCTCACGACGAGTCGGAGCAAGGATACAGTTTGCTGTCTTGGTAATCGGCACTTGGGAGTGAGGAAGGGTAAAGCCCATCATTGGCCCACCCATAATTAAACGCTGTAACTTCTTATCTGCTTTATAGCCAAACTCATCCAACAGTGCTTGTACTGGTGTCCCTAACAATGCCCAAACGTTGCGTGGTTGTTTGAAGGTTTTACCAGTGAGAGTCACGATGCGCTTTATCATCGGTTCACCGTCGATGACTGCGCGTTTTATAGCGTAAAGAGAACCAACATTCTGAACCAAAATACCAATATCGGCTGGAATCGCGCCACTTGGTACTTCTTTATTGGTTAAAATTTTGATCAGCTGTTTTTCACCGCCAGAAGGGTATTTAGTCGGGATAACGCGAATAACGATATCTTTGTTTATAGCCGCAGCTTCTAGCGCTTTGATTGCTTCTGGCTTGTTGTCTTCAATGCCAATAATCGTGAGCTTTGGTGTCAGGATATGTTCGACAATTTCGATACCTTGAATAAGCTCTTCGGCATGTTCTTGCATGAGCTTGTCATCAGACGTGATGTATGGCTCGCACTCTGCTGCATTAACGATAAGAATCTCGGTACGAGCAAAACCTGATTGGATTTTTTTTGCAGTAGGGAAGCCTGCGCCACCCATACCAGAAATACCAGCGAGACGAATAATATCAATCAGTGCGTCAGGGGTTTCTTGTTGGTAATCTGCGACGGGGTTTCTTTCACACCATGCATCTTTCCCATCAGGCGTGATGACTGCGCACAACTCACTTAACCCAGAAGGGTGCGCGACAGTTCGTGGCTCAATCGCGGTGAGCGTACCTGATGTTGGAGCATGCACTGGAACCGTAAAGCCGGTCTCCGATTGCGTTAATGGCTGACCTTTTAATACGTAGTCACCTTCGGCAACCAGTAGGTTACCCGCTTTACCAATGTGCTGTTTTAGCGGCAATACAATTTCTGACGGGATAGCCGCATGAGCGAGTTCAGTTTTGTTGGACTGCTTTTTATTTTCTGCCGGATGCACACCACCTGGGAAATCCCAAAGCGCGCCTGTACGAATTTGTTCAATCAAAGACAACATGTGAAACCTTACTTAATTGAATCTTTCACGTTCGCTGCATTGTCGGCAGCATCCGTAATGTTAAGTACTGGAATGGAGTGAAGTTGCCACTTCCAGCTTTCTGTGGTCGTTGCCACAGGAATCATTTCAATACAATCAGTCGGACATGGGGCAACACACAAGTCACAGCCCGTACATTCGTCTTTGATTACGGTATGGACCGCCTTTGTTCCGCCTACAATTGCATCCACCGGACACGCCTGAATACACTTAGTGCAGCCAATACACATGTCTTCATGAATAAACGCAACGGTTGGAATTTTGCTGTCGAGATCGTGCGCAGATTCTTCTGGCTCAACACCCATTAAGTCGGCGAGCTTTTCGATTGTTGCCTGGCCTCCAGGGGGACATTTGTTGATGTGGTCGCCATTTGCAATTGCTTCAGCATAAGGACGGCAACCAGGGTAGCCACATTGACCGCATTGAGTTTGCGGTAAAATGGCGTCGATTTGATCCACAATAGGGTCCGCTTCAACTTTAAAGCGAATAGAAGCAAAACCAAGTATCGCGCCGAAAATCGCAGCCAGAACCGCTAACGCGATAATCGCAATTAAAATCGTACTCATCGCTTACTTCACCAAACCTGTAAAGCCCATAAAGGCGAGTGACATTAAACCTGCTGTAATCATTGCTATTGATGCACCTTTAAAAGGTACAGGAACGTCGGCGGCGGCTATGCGCTCTCGCATGGATGCAAAAAGTATCAACACCAATGAGAAACCAACAGCGGCGCCGAAGCCGTAGATGATCGATTCAATAAAGTTATGGTTTTCATTAATGTTAAGAAGTGCCACGCCCAATACTGCGCAGTTTGTTGTGATCAGCGGTAAGAAAATGCCAAGCAAGCGATAAAGCGTCGGGCTGGTTTTGTGCACAACCATTTCGGTGAACTGCACCACAACGGCTATCACCAAAATAAAACTCATGGTTCGAAGGTACTCAATACCTAGTGGACGAAGGATGTAGCTTTCCACTAAATACGCACACACTGACGCGAGCGTTAGCACAAAAGTTGTCGCTAAGCCCATACCTATTGCTGTTTCCAGTTTTTTGGACACACCCATGAAAGGACATAGGCCCAAAAACTTCACCAGTACAAAGTTGTTCACCAGCACAGTGCCGACCAACAACAAAACATATTCGGTCATAGTTATTACGTTCTTAAAATCCGATCTTGATATTATCGTGTTTTGTGACACCAATAACAACCAGTGAACGATGTGGTTTTACATACACGATGGAAAAATAGTCGTCTATTTGATCTATTTTGATGAATCAATAAGAAATTGAATCGTTTGCTGAATGTATTGTTAGCGAGAGGATACTACCTATTAATTTTCATCTAATGTGTGATTTTAAAAAAAGCCCGCCTCTCCCAGGTAGAAAAGAGAGGCGGGCAATGTATATTTACAAGCTAATTATTTAAACTTTCTGAGTGCTTGATGGACTGTGTTTATATCTTACTCGTGAAGGTACGAGTGATGACGTCTTGCTGTTGCTCTGTCGTTAGAGAGTTAAAACGTACCGCATAACCAGACACTCGAATCGTCAACTGAGGGTATTTCTCTGGATGTTCAACCGCATCCAATAACATCTCTCGGTCTAGAACGTTGACGTTAAGGTGTTGACCACCTTCAATCGCAATGCCCTCGTTGCTTGCTTCGTGATGGAAGTAACCATCCATTAGCGCAGCTAGGTTCTTCTTCTGACTCAAGTCATCTTTACCCAATGCGTTAGGCACAATTGAGAAAGTGTAAGAAATACCATCTTTAGCGTAAGCGAACGGTAATTTAGAAACCGATGCCAGAGACGCAACCGCCCCTTTTTCATCACGACCGTGCATTGGGTTTGCACCCGGTCCAAAAGGCATACCTGCGCGACGGCCATCTGGTGTATTACCCGTTTTTTTACCGTAAACCACGTTAGATGTGATTGTTAAAATCGATTGAGTTGGCACTGCTTCGCGGTAGGTGTGCATCTTCTGAATTTTCTTCATGAAGCGCTCAACTAGATCACAAGCGATGTCATCAACACGGGCATCGTTGTTACCAAATTTTGGATAATCACCTTCGATTTTAAAATCAACGGCGATGCCATCTTCATCACGAACGGGTTTCACGGTTGCGTATTTAATTGCTGCTAAAGAGTCTGCAACAACAGACAGACCTGCAATACCACACGCCATCGTGCGGTGCACGTCGCGATCCATCAATGCCATCAGTGATGCTTCGTAGCGGTAACGGTCATGCGAATAATGGATGATGTTCAACGCTGTGACGTATTGCGTTGCTAGCCACTCCAACATATTGTCGAAACGAGGCATCAAAGCGTCAAAGTCGAGAATTTCATCTTGAACTTTGTCCACTACCGGACCCACTTGCGCTTTCGATTTTTCATCGATACCACCATTGATGGTGTAAAGCAGTGCTTTTGCAAGGTTGGCACGTGCACCAAAGAATTGCATGTGCTGACCAACAACCTGCGGGCTCACACAACAGGCAATCGCGTAGTCGTCATTGTCGAAATCAGGACGCATTAGATCGTCGTTTTCGTATTGAACCGAAGAGGTATCAATCGACACTTTTGCAGCATATTGTTTGAACGCTTCAGGCAATTGCTCTGACCAAAGAATCGTCATATTTGGTTCAGGAGCAGGGCCCATAGTATGTAGCGTATGTAAGTATCGGAATGTCGTTTTAGATACTAGTGTACGGCCATCAACACCCATACCTGCCATGGCTTCGGTTGCCCAGATTGGGTCGCCAGAAAACAATGAATCGTATTCTGGTGTGCGTAGGAAGCGAACCATGCGTAGCTTCATGATGAAGTGGTCAATCATTTCTTGCGCTTGTGATTCATCAATCAAATCGTTTGCGATATCGCGCTCTAGATAGACGTCTAGGAAAGTCGAAGTACGGCCCAGTGACATTGCTGCGCCGTTTTGCGATTTAACCGCCGCTAGGTAGCCAAAGTAGGTAAATTGGATCGCTTCTTGTGCTGTTTTTGCAGGTAGCGACATATCAATGCCGTATTTCAGACCCATTTGACGAATGTCTTCAAGTGCTTGAACTTGATCGGCTATTTCTTCGCGAAGACGAAGTGTTTTCTCAAGATCGTTGCCTTGTTCTAAGAACGTTTGTGTTGAATTGTATTGTTCTTTTTTGTCTGCTTTTAAGAAGTCGATACCGTATAGGGCGAGACGGCGATAGTCACCAATGATACGACCACGGCCATAAGCATCAGGAAGGCCCGTGATGATGCCGGATTTACGACAGGCTAGAATTTCTTTGGTGTAAAGGTCGAAACACGCTTTGTTGTGAGTTTTACGGTATTCAGTGAAGATTTTTTCAACCGTTGGATCCAATTCGCGGCCATAAACTTCGCACGAGTTTTTTACCATGCGAATCCCGCCATTGGCGATGATTGCACGTTTTAGCGGTTGATCAGTTTGTAAGCCAACGATCTTTTCCAGATCTTTGTTGATGTAGCCTGCATCGTGGGAAGTGATTGTTGAGGGCAAGTCTGTGTCAAAATCAATAGGGGCGTGTGTGCGGCTTTCTTGTTTTATGCCTTCAAGCACTTGGTTCCATAATGCTGAAGTGGATTTGCTAACCTCGGCTAAGAAAGACTCGTCTCCCTCATAGGGTGTATAGTTTTTTTGGATGAAGTCACGAGTGTTGACAGAGTTTTGCCATTCACCAGCAGTAAATCCAGCCCATGCATCTAGCATGTCAGTTGTCGGAATAGTCATAAGTAAATCCCTAAGTTATTGATAATTAGAATGGAGGCGACGAGTAGGACGGAACCATTCTTAACCCTTTTAATCGTATGGATTTATTTGGTATGAGTAAAATGAATGCTTTTCATTTTTTCAATGATTAAATTGCATTAATAATAGATTCAATTGGTTATGATTGTTTTTTGCTAGAAAAGAGACAGAATTAAATGTGTGGTACTGTGAGAACACTATCTATGACAATGTTATGAGTTCTGTAATTTGAACTTATTTCGGTGTGATTTTATGACGCCTAGATTGGCTTAGATTTCATGGCGATTAAGATACAAAAAAAGCCGTGTCTTGCGACACGGCTTTTCTATAATCTGGCTCCTCCTGCTGGGCTCGAACCAGCGACCTGCGGATTAACAGTCCGTCGCTCTACCAACTGAGCTAAGGAGGAATTGCTTTGCTTGAAAGCGGGACGAATCTTACCGAGCACTCAAACTACTGTCAACAGTAAAAAAATACATTTTTAGAAAAAAATATTGAGTTAAGGGCTTTACTTTTCTGTATGGCTTGCCAGTAAAGGCTCGAGGTTAGTTATCCACTAAATTTGTGGATAAGTATGTTGATGAGATCTGGGTAAAGAAAATTGATATGCAACTAAGTTTTTATTTAATGAATCTTTAGTCAGAGTTATGCGTAAAATAAGCAAATAAAACAGAGGTTTATCGATGTTAATCAAAAGGTATTCAAAGTGGATAAAAATCAATCTTTTGGGGATAAGAAAGTTTTAAGCTAATTTTTGGGGAAAAGTTGTGGAAACTATAATGTGAAGAATGTGTGTAGCTCTTCAACTAGGGCGAAGTACTATATCAGAGTCACTTTTGTATGGCTATAGCATTCTAGACAAACAAGAAAATTTATTAACAATGATGGTTAAATTCTCGATAGACGTAGATTTCATTAGCTAAGGTGTATATATATACAGCCAAAGCGCAGTAAAATTGAGGAAGGGTATGAGTAAAGTCTATGAATTGGTCTCCGATTATCAGCCGTCGGGCGATCAACCAGGAGCGATCAATCAGTTGCTTGAGGGGCTCGATGCTGGGCTAGCACATCAAACCTTGTTGGGGGTCACAGGCTCAGGTAAAACCTTCACACTAGCGAATGTGATTGCTCAAGCCCAACGACCTGCAATATTACTTGCGCCAAACAAAACGCTTGCTGCTCAGTTATATGGTGAGATGAAGTCATTCTTTCCTAATAATGCGGTTGAGTATTTTGTTTCTTACTACGATTACTACCAACCTGAAGCGTACGTTCCGACCACGGATACCTTTATAGAGAAAGACGCTTCAGTTAACGCGCATATAGAACAAATGCGTTTGTCTGCTACAAAAGCACTACTAGAACGTAAAGATGCCATTATTGTTGCATCGGTATCGGCTATCTATGGCTTGGGTGATCCTGAATCGTATCTACAAATGATGCTGCACCTACGTCGCGGTGATGTGATTGACCAGCGCGATATGCTACGCCGTCTTGCAGAGCTGCAATACTCACGCAATGACGTTGCATTTGAGCGTGGCCAATTCCGTGTTCGAGGTGAAGTGATTGACATCTTCCCAGCCGAATCAGACCAAGACGCTGTGCGCGTTGAGATGTTTGACGATGAGGTGGATTGCATCAGTGTGTTCGATCCATTGACAGGCGTGGTGAAACAACGAGACTTGCCGCGCTATACCATCTATCCCAAGACGCACTATGTCACGCCAAGAGATCGCATTCTTGAAGCGATTGAAAATATTAAAGTCGAACTAGAAGTGCGCAAAAAGCAGCTTCTAGATAACAACAAGCTACTGGAAGAGCAGCGAATTAGCCAGCGCACTCAATTCGATATCGAAATGATGAATGAGTTGGGCTTTTGCTCCGGTATCGAAAACTATTCTCGTTATCTCAGTGGACGCTCGGAAGGTGAGCCGCCACCAACCCTGTTTGACTACTTACCTCATGATGGCTTGTTGATCATCGATGAATCTCACGTGACAGTACCGCAGATAGGTGCCATGTATAAAGGCGACCGTTCGCGTAAAGAAACGCTGGTGGAGTTTGGTTTCCGGTTACCTTCAGCTTTGGATAATCGTCCACTGAAGTTTGAGGAGTTTGAAGCACTAGCGCCACAAACGATTTTCGTCTCTGCTACGCCCGGAAATTACGAACTAGAAAAATCGGCGGGTGATGTGGCGGATCAAGTCGTTCGTCCTACAGGCTTGCTTGACCCTGAGTTGGAAGTTCGCCCAGTGGCGACCCAAGTCGACGACCTATTGTCTGAGATCCGTATTCGCGCTGCTAAAGATGAACGAGTTCTGGTTACAACACTGACCAAACGAATGGCTGAAGATCTCACCGAATACCTTCACGAACATGATGTTAAGGTACGTTATTTACACTCAGACATTGATACTGTTGAGCGTGTGGAAATTATCCGTGACCTTCGTCTTGGGGAATTTGACGTGCTGGTGGGAATAAACTTATTGAGAGAGGGCCTGGATATGCCAGAGGTCTCGTTAGTTGCAATTTTGGATGCGGATAAAGAGGGCTTCTTGCGGTCTGAACGCTCACTCATTCAGACCATTGGTCGTGCTGCACGAAACATCGAAGGTAAGGCGATTTTATACGCTGACCGAATCACCAACTCAATGAAAAAGGCGATGGATGAAACTAACCGTCGTCGCGAGAAGCAGGAAGCGTACAACGAAGAAATGGGTATTTCGCCACAAGCGCTCAAACGAAATATCAAAGACATCATGGAACTTGGCGATATCACTAAGTCTAAACGCCAGCGTAACACTAAACAGGTACCATTATCGAAAGTGGCGGAGCCTTCGCAAACTTACGAGGCACTGTCCCCTCAGCAGCTAGAAAAAGAAATCAGTCGACTGGAGGCAGCGATGTATCAGCATGCGCAAGATTTAGAATTTGAGTTAGCGGCACAAAAGCGTGACGAGATTGAAAAACTACGAGCGCAGTTCATCGCAAATAGTTGAACAAACTTACCGATTTAACTATCCAAGCATTTTAGGTCGCTTGTAAAAAAAAAGAAGCCAATAGGCAGTCGGGTCTATTGGCTTGTTTTGTGAACATATCGTTCACTAACAACGTCAGTTGGCTAGGTGACCCGAGGGGTCACTATCGTTACAGCATGGTTTGTGCCACTTTTTAAATAATTGATATTATTTTTGAATTTTTTCCTTTGCCCATAATTTAGCTAATGTTATTTGCAAAATGCAAAGCGTAATGCGATTATTGTTTAAAACACAACAAAATAATAGCTAGGTTATGCAACAAAAACCCGAAGGCCCAAAGTCTCGTTACCTTTTAATGGTCGAGGACACCGCATCTGTTGCGGCTCTGTACCGCTCATACCTGACACCGCTTGGCATAGATATCAATATTGTCGGCACAGGTAGGGATGCCATTGAGAGCCTAAATCATCGAATTCCAGATCTTATTTTACTCGATCTCCGTCTGCCAGATATGACGGGGATGGACGTTTTACATGCCGTTAAAAAGAGTCATCCCGACGTACCTATAATTTTTATGACCGCTCACGGTTCTATCGATACCGCTGTCGAGGCCATGCGTCATGGCTCACAAGACTTTCTAATTAAACCGTGTGAAGCGGACCGTTTACGTGTCACGGTTAACAATGCAATTCGTAAAGCGACCAAGCTAAAAAATGAAGCCGATAATCCAGGCAATCAGAGCTATCAGGGGTTTATCGGCAGTAGCCAAACCATGCAGCAGGTTTACCGTACGATAGATTCAGCGGCGAGCAGTAAAGCGAGTATTTTTATCACAGGTGAAAGTGGTACTGGTAAAGAGGTATGTGCCGAGGCTATTCACGCAGCAAGTAAACGTGGTGACAAACCTTTTATTGCAATTAACTGTGCTGCAATTCCAAAAGATTTGATTGAGAGTGAACTGTTTGGTCACGTAAAAGGGGCCTTTACTGGCGCTGCGAATGATCGTCAAGGGGCAGCTGAGTTAGCGGATGGCGGCACACTTTTTCTAGATGAGCTTTGTGAGATGGACTTGGATTTACAAACCAAGTTGCTACGATTTATTCAAACGGGCACATTCCAAAAAGTGGGTTCCTCAAAAATGAAGAGCGTGGATGTGCGCTTTGTTTGTGCCACTAACCGTGATCCCTGGAAAGAGGTACAAGAAGGTCGATTCCGTGAAGATTTGTACTATCGTTTGTATGTCATTCCTTTGCATTTACCGCCTTTACGCGAACGAGGCGAAGATGTTATTGAAATTGCATACTCACTGCTAGGTTACATGTCACACGAAGAAGGAAAAAGCTTCATACGTTTTGCGCCTGATGTCATCGAGCGATTCAACAGCTATGAGTGGCCGGGTAACGTTCGTCAGTTACAAAACGTGCTACGCAATATCGTTGTTCTAAACAACGGTAAAGAGATTACGTTGGACATGTTACCGCCACCGTTGAATCAACCGCTTGACCGTCCGTCGTCTGTGGCTAAATTAATTGAGCCGAAAGCGATGACCGCATCTGAGATTATGCCATTATGGATGACGGAAAAAATGGCAATCGAGCAAGCGATTGAAGCATGTGATGGCAATATTCCTCGAGCGGCGGGATACCTTGATGTCAGTCCGTCGACGATTTACCGCAAGTTACAGGCATGGAACGGCAAGGAAGAGCGGCAAAAAGTATGAGTGTAAATGTATTAAATCAGCAAAAAATAGATGAACTGTCGATGGAAATTGGCAGTGACAACGTACCTGTACTGTTCGATATCTTCCTAGGAGAAATGGATACCTATATCGAGAACTTATCCCAACTGCAGGGGGCAGAGCGATTAGCTTACTCAAAAGAAATCAGCCACGCGTTGAAAAGTAGTGCTGCGAGCTTTGGGGCAGATCGCCTTTGTGAACTGGCTATGTCCATAGACAAAAAAGCGAAAGCCGGTGAGTTGACTGCGGAGTCTGAGGAGTTAGAGGCTATGTTCGATCTTTTGCACGAAACTCGAGATGCTTATCGCTCTTGGCGACAGTAGCTATTTTTTCTATTAACAATTTTTTCTTAGTAAACATCTGTTTTTACTGGATGCCTGAACTAAAACCCTTCGATGACAGAAGGGTTTTCATTATCAATAAACACCTTAAAAGAGGGCGCTAGCCAGGTAACGTGCTCTTAAATAGAAAGTTGTAGCTGATTTTCAATCGCTAGTTTGAGCTTGTTTCTATCGTGACGCCAGTCTCGGTTAGAGGAGGCGAGTGACTCCGTCACTACATTCCATTGACTTAAGACGTCTTGCTCGGTTTTCTCTGCTAGAACCACGTCTATTTTTCTTCCTTGACAGGCACGTTCACACCATTCTAATTTTTGAGCCATCGTCATTCGTCCCGCTGGGCCGTATTCTGGACTCAGGTTAGCAACAAAAATGACTTTTGCTTTTGTGTTTGCTGCAATCGCTTTGCCGAGTTCAGGCAGCAATAAAGGAGGCATGATACTAGTTAAAAAACTGCCAGGGCCAAGAATAATCGCGTCAGCTTCCGCCAAAGCTGTGATGGCTTCTTTGGTAGCAGGCACTTCTGGTGAAAGATCCAAACGTCGCAAGTCTGCTTTCATTTCGTCGACATTTGTTTCTCCCGTAACCCACTTCCCATCTACGGATAACGCGGAAAGATCCGAAGGGTGTTCGGACATAGGAAGGATGTTAACGTCGACTTTTAACATATTGCGAATCAGATTAATGGCATCTAAAGGTCTGACCGATAAGTTATCGAGTGCAGTAAGCATCAAGTTACCAAGATTATGACCATCAAGTTCGCCAGTGCCTTTGAAGCGATATTCAAACATCATAGAACTGATCGAAGGCTCTGTAATGAGCTGATTAATACAGTTACGTGTGTCTCCCCAAGCGATTCCTCCTTGGCAGTGACGAATTCTTCCTGTTGAACCACCATTGTCAGTCGTGGCAACAATCCCAGTTGCATTGCTGCCAAAATCTCGTAATGCGGCCAGCATTCGACCTAAGCCATGACCACCGCCAACAGCGACCACTTTTTTATCTGTGTAGATATTCATTATGTTCTTCTAATAATCTAATAAAAAACGGCTACAATTTATCTTAAGGAGTGTCTTAAAGGTACTCACTTAGCGGTAAATTGTGTCTCTAGAGAGTTTTTTATCACTCAAGTCTGGATTCCATTACAAATATTAAGTATTTTACACCGCAAAGCTATCAGAGATTTCATATCTCTGGTTGCCATAACTCCGAGCTCACTATTGCTAAGTCCTTGGATAAGCGTTTTGAGCCAGTGGCATACTGTCACAAGGGCATGATTGGAAATGGCCATGCCTCCCGTGTTTGGAAAGGTGTTCCGTGGCGCAACAATTCGAAGACAAATTTCATCGTAAGTTTTATTACTTGCGTCTGTCTGTGACCGACGTATGTAATTTCAAATGTACCTATTGCCTTCCTGATGGCTATAAGCCTTCGGGCAATAAAAACTCGTCTTTTTTATCTCTCCCTGAAATCAAACGGGTCGTAAAAGCATTCGCTGATTGTGGCACGTCAAAAGTGCGCATCACTGGTGGTGAGCCTAGCTTACGCAAAGATTTTACCGACATTATCCATTCAGTAGCGGCGACGCCTGGCATTCAAAAAGTTGCAACGACAACCAATGGCTATCGCATGGCAAAACAAGTCGCAGATTGGCGTGAAGCGGGTTTAACCCACATTAATGTCAGTGTGGATAGCCTTGACCCGCGTATGTTTCATCAAATCACAGGTGAAAATAAGTTTACTGAAGTCATGAATGGTATCGAACGTGCGTTCGAGGTCGGTTATGAGCAAGTAAAAGTTAATGTGGTGTTGATGAAAGATCTGAACCATCACGAGCTGCCAGCGTTTCTTAACTGGATAAAAGATCGTCCAATCCAACTGCGTTTCATTGAGTTGATGCAAACGGGTGAGATGGATGAGCTATTTAATAAGCACCATGTATCCGGAGTGGCAATTCGTAACCAGCTAATTGCAAATGGTTGGTTGCTGAAAGTGCGCTCGCATAATGATGGTCCTGCGCAAGTATTTGTTCATCCTGATTACAAGGGTGAAATAGGTCTTATCATGCCTTATGAAAAAGACTTTTGTGAAAGCTGCAACCGACTGCGCGTTTCTGCGATGGGTAAGCTGCACCTATGTCTGTTTGGAGACCACGGTGTAGAATTGCGTGATCTTTTGGAACGTGATGAGCAAGAGAGTGAGCTTATTGAACGTATCCAGGCGCAGTTACAAACCAAGTCGGTAAGCCATTTCTTGCATGATGGCAATACTGGTATGACGCCACACCTCGCGTCTATCGGCGGCTAACTTCATTCAATTTTTAGAGCGAGTTCACTGATAAGCTGGCTCTAACTTTTTCCGAATCGATACCAAGCGTATCAAAGCTAATTAAGAGAATAGGTGAACAAATGGGTCACGCTGAAAGCAAATTCCAACCTGCAAATATTGCCGTTCTAACGGTATCTGACACTCGTACTGAAGAAAACGATACCTCTGGTCGTTACCTTGCTGAACATGCTCAAGAAGCGGGTCACAACGTAGTAGACAAGCAAATTGTTATTGATGATATGTACAAGATCCGCGCGATTGTTTCTCAATGGATTGCTGATGAAAGCGTACAAGCGATCATGATTACTGGCGGTACAGGTTTCACCTCACGTGATAGCACGCCAGAAGCACTTAAGCCTCTATTTGATAAAGAAGTTGAAGGTTTTGGTGAGTTGTTCCGTATGGTGTCGTACGAAGAGATCGGTACGTCAACTATTCAGTCTCGTGCGATTGCAGGTTTTGCTAACCACACCGTGATCTTCGCAATGCCAGGTTCAACTGGTGCGTGCCGCACAGGCTGGACAAAAATTATTAAACAGCAGTTGGATG
This sequence comes from Vibrio sp. 1557, assembly GCF_033340175.1. Lineage (NCBI taxonomy): Bacteria > Pseudomonadati > Pseudomonadota > Gammaproteobacteria > Vibrionales > Vibrionaceae > Vibrio > Vibrio sp. 1557. The sequence continues at coordinate 33,855 of NZ_JAWOVZ010000002.1, forward strand.
CAAGTCATCGCCCTTGTAACTTCATGCCACACCTATCTGTATAACCTTTCCTAAAAGCGAAGGAAAAACAATGACCCAATTTACACATATCAATGCTTCTGGCGAAGCAAACATGGTTGACGTGTCAGCAAAAACGGAGACGGTTCGTGAAGCTCGTGCTGAAGCATTTGTTCACATGGCCCCAGAAACACTTCAACTGATTGTCTCTGGCCAGCACCACAAAGGTGATGTATTTGCGACGGCTCGTATTGCTGGTATTCAAGCTGCGAAGAAAACCTGGGATTTGGTTCCACTTTGTCATCCGCTACTACTCTCTAAAGTTGAAGTTCAACTGGAAGCTATCGAAGCAGAAAACAAAGTTCGCATCGAATCAGTATGTAAACTTGCGGGTAAAACTGGTGTGGAAATGGAAGCGCTCACGGCAGCTTCCGTTGCTGCTCTAACGATTTACGATATGTGTAAAGCAGTACAAAAAGACATGGTCATTGGTCAAGTTCGTCTATTAGAGAAAACGGGTGGTAAATCTGGTCACTTTAAGGTGGAATCATGATTAAAGTACTTTTCTTTGCTCAAACTCGCGAGCTGATTGGCATCGACAGTGTTGAGTTAGACGGGCCGTTTGAAACGGTTGAATCAATTCGTGCACATCTAGTGGAAGAAGGCACTGAGAAAGATGGCAAGTGGGATTTAGCACTCGAGCCAGGAAAGCTACTTGCTGCAGTGAACCAATCTATCGTCCCTCTGGATACACAAGTAAAAGCAGGTGACGAAGTTGCGTTTTTCCCGCCGGTAACTGGGGGTTAAGATGGATTCTCGTGTTTCTGTACAAATTGAAGACTTTTCGGTTGAGCAAGAATATCAACGTCTATCTGAAGGGACGGCTGCCGGCGCTGTCGTTACATTCGTTGGTAAAGTTCGAGATATGAACCTTGGGGATAATGTCATTGGTTTACATCTAGAGCACTATCCGGGGATGACAGAGACGAGCTTGAGCTACATTTGCGATCAAGCTGAGTCTCGCTGGCCACTATTAGGTGTACGCGTGATTCATCGTGTCGGAGACATGGATAGCGGTGACCAAATTGTATTTGTGGGCGTCTCCAGTGCGCACCGCGGCGCGGCATTTGATGCGTGCGAGTTCATCATGGATTATCTGAAAACCCAAGCTCCATTTTGGAAAAAAGAGCGTACGACGAATGAAGATCGTTGGGTTGAGTCGCGCGACACCGATCATCAAGCTGCACAGCGTTGGGAAAAATAGAACTAACCCGCATTCTAGTGAAAAAAGCTAAGTGCTAATGGTACTTAGCTTTTTTTGTATTTATCTTCATTGTATTGCTCACTTTGTTTCAATATTTCCTATCTTTTGTCTGGTGATATTCTTCACAATAAAAGTTTTTTGCCCAATATATAAACAATTATTTGTTAGACTTGATTTGTCATAAATGTTAAATGATGTGTAAATATCTAGCATAAGATGCTAGTAAATGGTTTAAACTCAGATTAATCGAAAGTTTCGCCTGTTAAATGTCGCTTCTGGTCTTTATTTGGCTGGTGAATGCTTTGGGGTTGGAGTTTACTGCTAGATATGTGTGGTTTAGTCAGCATTATTGGTTTTTTTGCTACATTTTTATGGCAAATTACTTCAATGATTGCTAATGTGTGCCGCAGTCTTTGTAAGGTTTTAGACTTTTGTGCTCAGAAAGTGCACTAAAAAAATCTAAAACTCTGACCGTTCCAGGCCCTTACAAAGAAGTCATGGATGCTAACGAAAAAATTTGGAGTTTTACGCATGTATAAGAATAAAATCACGCGCGCTTTATTTATTGGTGCTGGTCTTTCTCTCGCTCTAGCTGGTTGTGGTGAAAAGCCTGCGGAGAAACAAGCTGCTGAGCCTGCTCCGGCTCCAGCCCCTGAAGCTAAATCTGATTCTAAAGAGCCAAAACTTGCTGCTGTTCAAGAATTGGTGCGTGGTAACGGTACAGAAGTTGCGACAATAGACCCTCATAAATCTCAAGGTGTTCCAGAATCCCACGTGATTCGCGATCTTCTTGAAGGCCTTGTAAACCAAGATGCGGACGGTAACACTATCCCTGGTGTTGCAGAATCTTGGGAAACTGAAGACAACAAAACATACACTTTCCACTTACGTGAAGACGCAAAATGGTCAAACGGTGATCCTGTCACTGCAGGTGATTTCGTTTACAGCTTCCAACGCGCAGTCGATCCAGCAACCGCCTCTCCATATGCTTGGTACATGGAATACACCAAGATGAAGAACGCAAAAGACATTGTTGCGGGTAAAAAAGATAAGAGCGAGTTAGGTGTTAAAGCGGTTGACGATCACACGTTAGTGGTTGAGTTAGATACTGCAGTACCATATTTTGTAATGATGATGGGCCACACGACAGTGAAACCTGTTCATCAAGCAACTGTTGAAAAGTTCGGCGATCAATGGACGAAGCCAGAGAACTTTGTAGGTAACGGTGCTTATGTTGTTGACAACTGGGTTGTAAACGAGCGTTTGGTTCTAAAACGTAACGAACAGTACTGGGACAACGAAAACACGACGCTTGACCAAGTTACTTTCCTACCAATCGAGAACCAAGTAGCGGAAATGAACCGCTTCCTAGCGGGTGAAATCGACTTCACGAACGAGCTGCCTACAGAGCACTTCAAGCGTCTGAAGAAAGAGCACCCACAAGAAGTGTCTGTAACCGGTAACTTATGTACTTACTACTACATCTTCAATACGAAGAAAAAGCCGTTTGATGATGTTCGTGTGCGTAAAGCGATTTCTTATGCGATTGACCGTAACATTGTGACCGATGCGATTTTAGGTCAAGGTCAAAAGCCAGCTTACTTCCTAACACCTGAAATTACGGCAGGTTTCAACCCAGAAATTCCTGCATACGGCAAAATGACGCAAGAAGAGCGTAACGCAGAAGCTGCGCGTCTATTGGAAGAAGCGGGTTACGGCGCAGACAACCCTCTTGAATTTAACCTTCTATACAATACATCAGAGAACCACAAGAAACTTGCGGTTGCACTGGGTTCAATGTGGAAGAAGACACTTGGTCTAGACGTTACGCTAGAAAACCAAGAGTGGAAAACTTACCTATCTACCAAAGATTCTGGCAACTTTGAGGTTGCTCGTGCAGGTTGGTGTGGCGACTACAACGAAGCTTCATCTTTCCTAACGCTGATGATGAGTAATAACACTACTGGTGGTATTCACTACGACAGCAAAGAGTACGATGCGATCATGAACAAAGCATTTGCTTCAACTTCTGACGAAGAGCGTCAAGCGCTTTACCTAGAAGCAGAGAAGTTGATGGCAAAAGATATGCCAATCGCACCTATCTACCAGTACGTGAAATCACGTCTACTATCACCGAAAGTTGGTGGCTTCCCAGTAAATAACGCGGAAGACAAGATTTACTCTAAAGATCTCTACATCACAGAGTAATTCGTAACTCGATAGAACTATAAAAATGAGGCTCTACATGTGAGAAATTGCATGTAGCGCCTATCTTTAGTCCAAAAGAATTGGACGACTTCTTTAATTTAACTGTCACAGACTGAAAGAGTGAGTTTATGCTTAAATTCATCGCAAAAAGGATATTTGAGGCGATCCCAACAATGTTGGTTTTGATCACCGTATCTTTCTTTCTTATGCGCTTTGCACCGGGAAACCCTTTCTCGACAGAGCGTCCATTGCCACCCGAAGTAATGGCAAATATCGAAGCTAAATATGGCTTGGATAAACCTGTATTTGAACAATACACCACGTATTTGACCAATGTTATCCAAGGCGATTTCGGACCGTCATTTAAATACCTTGATTACTCAGTAAACGAGCTGATCGCGGTTGCCTTACCTGTTTCGGCTAAAGTGGGCTTCATCGCCTTTATCTTTACTTTGATAATGGGGGTTACCGTCGGTACCATTGCTGCGCTCAAGCAAAATACTTGGATTGATTACACCATTATGTCGACTGCGATGCTTGGTGTCGTAATGCCATCCTTCGTATTAGCGCCTGCGCTTATCTACATATTCTCGCTTCACTGGAATATCTTCCCTGCGGGCGGTTGGCAAGATGGTAGCTGGCAGTATTTAGTGCTTCCTGTTATTGGTATGTCGCTACTGTATGTTGCTACCTTTGCTCGTATTACGCGTGGTTCGATGATCGAAACCCTAAACAGTAACTTTATTCGTACGGCACGTGCTAAAGGTCTAAGTTACCGTTATATCATTATCAAACACGCTCTTAAGCCGGCACTTCTCCCTGTTGTTTCTTACATGGGTCCAGCTTTCGTAGGTATCATCACCGGTTCCGTTGTTATCGAAACCATTTTTGGTCTGCCTGGTATTGGTAAACTATTCGTTAACGCTGCGTTTAACCGTGACTACTCGCTAGTAATGGGGGTAACCATTCTGATTGGTTTCCTATTCATTCTATTCAACGCGATTGTAGATATTTTACTTGCAATGATTGACCCGAAAATTCGCTACTAACAGGGACGTTTGGTTATGTTAACGAAAAAAGAAAACCTAGAAGCGATTGAGAAATTCTCCGAAAACTTGGAGATTGAAGGTCGCAGTCTTTGGCAAGATGCTCGTATCCGTTTCATGCGCAACAAAGCGGCGATGGTGAGCTTATTCCTTCTTGTTCTAATGACGTTGGCCGTTATTATCCTGCCAATGATCGCACCGTACACATTTGATGATACTGACTGGTACGCGATGCACGTTGCACCGAATGCTGACCATTGGTTTGGTACTGACAGCTTAGGCCGTGATTTATACGTGCGTACGCTAATTGGAGGTCGTATTTCGTTGATGGTAGGTGTTATGGGTGCATTTGTAGCGGTACTGATTGGTACGCTCTACGGCGCAGCATCTGGTTTCATCGGCGGTAAAGTTGACCGCGTAATGATGCGTATTCTAGAAATTTTATACGCGGTACCGTTTATGTTCCTGGTGATTGTACTGGTAACATTCTTCGGTCGTAACATCATGCTGATCTTCGTTGCGATTGGTGCTATCGCATGGCTAGATATGGCGCGTATCGTACGTGGTCAGACTCTTAGTCTACGTAGCAAGGAGTTTATCGAAGCGGCACATGTGTGTGGTGTAAGCAACTGGAAAATCATTACTCGTCATATCGTACCTAACGTACTGGGTATTGTAGCGGTATACTCTACGCTGCTTATCCCAAGTATGATTCTAACGGAATCATTCCTATCATTCCTTGGTCTTGGTGTTCAGGAACCAATGACAAGTTGGGGCGCTCTTCTACAAGAAGGTGCACAGACAATGGAAGTAGCAATCTGGCAGCTGGCATTCCCAGCAGTGTTCATGGTTGTGACGCTATTCTGCTTCAACTACGTTGGTGACGGCCTGCGCGATGCGCTGGATCCAAAAGACAGATAATTAAAAGATAAGATTAAGGAAGCAATGATGAGCTTATTAGATGTCAAAGATCTGCGCGTCGAATTCACCACGCAAGATGGTATCGTAACCGCAGTAAACGATTTGAACTTCTCTCTCAACCAAGGCGAAACCTTAGGTATCGTTGGAGAGTCGGGATCAGGTAAATCTCAAACCGTATTCGCAATCATGGGCCTTTTGGCTAAGAACGGTATTATTTCTGGTAGCGCAAAGTTTGAAGGCAAAGAAATCCTAAACTTACCAGAAAAAGAACTGAACAAAGTGCGTGCGGAACAGATCGCAATGATCTTCCAAGACCCAATGACATCACTGAACCCTTACATGAAAGTGAGTGATCAGTTGATGGAAGTGCTTATGCTGCACAAAGGCATGGGCAAAGCGGAAGCATTTGAAGAATCAGTACGCATGCTGGAAGCGGTAAAAATCCCTGAAGCGCGTAAGCGTATCACGATGTACCCGCATGAGTTTTCAGGCGGTATGCGTCAGCGTGTAATGATCGCGATGGCGTTGTTATGTCGTCCTAAACTGCTTATTGCCGATGAGCCAACAACAGCACTTGATGTGACGGTACAAGCACAGATCATGGACTTGTTGAATGAGCTGAAATCTGAGTTCAACACAGCGATCATCATGATCACGCACGACCTTGGTGTGGTTGCAGGTTCGTGTGACAAGGTGCTGGTGATGTATGCAGGCCGTACTATGGAGTACGGCAACGTAAACGAAATTTTCTACAATCCAAGCCATCCTTATGCGGAGGGGCTGCTGAAGGCGATTCCTCGCCTCGATACTGAGGGTGAAATTCTGCCGACCATTCCTGGTAATCCACCAAACTTGCTTCGTCTACCGCCGGGCTGCCCTTATCAAGAGCGCTGTCACCGTGTGATGGATCGTTGTAAGCGCGAGGCGCCAATTCTGACACCATTTGGTGATGGTCGTCAGCGTGCATGTTTTTCTGAATGGGAGGCTTGGAACAAATGAACGCAGTAGACAAAAAACTAATTCTGGACATTTCTGAGCTGAAAGTTCACTTCAGCATTGCCTCAAAGTCGGCATGGCCGTGGTCAAAGCCTTCGAGCCTGAAAGCGGTAGATGGCGTGAACGTTCGACTATACGAAGGGGAAACGCTTGGTGTAGTAGGTGAATCAGGTTGTGGTAAATCGACGTTTGCTCGTGCCATCATTGGTCTGGTTGAAGCTACTGACGGCCAAGTAGTTTGGTTGGGTCAAGACCTTACTAAAATGAAAAGCGTTCAGCGCCGTGAGACGCGTAAAGAAATTCAGATGATTTTCCAAGACCCATTGGCATCGCTGAATCCGCGTATGACTGTTGGTGATATCATTGCTGAACCTCTTGAGACATTCTATCCAGAACTGTCTAAGCAGGAAGTGAAAGATCGCGTTAAAGAGATGATGGCGAAAGTTGGCCTATTACCTAACGTGATTAACCGTTACCCACACGAGTTCTCGGGTGGTCAGTGTCAGCGTATCGGGATAGCGCGTGCGCTTATCCTTAAGCCTAAGATGATCATTTGTGACGAGCCAGTATCGGCGCTTGATGTATCTATTCAAGCTCAGGTGGTTAACCTACTTAAAGAGATTCAAAAAGAGTTAGGGCTTTCTCTGGTATTCATTGCGCATGACTTGTCTGTCGTTAAACACATTTCAGATCGCGTTTTAGTTATGTATTTAGGTAATGCCGTGGAACTTGGCGAGGCCGAGGCTCTGTTTGCTGATCCTAAGCACCCATATACGCGTGCGCTGATGTCTGCGGTTCCGATCCCGGACCCGGATATTGAGCGCAATAAGAAAATCCAAATGCTAGAGGGTGATCTTCCTTCACCTATCAACCCACCGTCGGGTTGTGTATTCCGCACTCGTTGCCCACAAGCAACCGAAGAGTGTGCGAAGACAAAGCCAACCATTTTAGGTAATGACGTTCACGCGGTATCTTGTTTACACGTTAGTGTATAAATTCAGCCTGTGACGGGCTTAAGCGCGACACCTTCATCGGGTCGCGCTTTTTTTATGTGTCTGATTTATACATTCGAATTTCTTGAACATGATGTCCTAAGTTCGATGATTCTCTGTTTGATAGGAAACGCTAATATAGACACAAACAGAACGAGAGGAGAGCAATCATGGGTAAGTTGGTTGAAGGTGTTTGGCAAGATGTCTGGTATGACACAAAATCAAATGGTGGCAAATTTGTGCGCGAAGATGCCGGATTCCGTAACTGGGTTAAAAACGACCCTGATGCGGAGTTTACACCAGAGTCCGGTCGATACCATTTGTATGTCTCTCTTGCTTGTCCGTGGGCACATCGAACCCTCATTTTCCGCAAGCTGAAAGGTTTAGAACCACATATTGATGTCACGGTCGTTTGCCCTGATATGCTCAGCCAAGGTTGGCAAATGGGGCTTCCTGAGCCATTGTTTGGTCACACGCGCATGTATCAAATTTACACGCAGGCCAAACCCGATTACACGGGCCGCGTAACCGTGCCTGTACTTTGGGATAAAAAGACCAATACTATTGTGTCAAACGAGTCGTCAGAGATCATTCGCATGTTCAATTCGGAATTCAATGCGTTAACAGGGAATCACGACGACTACTATCCAGATCATCTAAAACACGTTATTGATGAGTGGAACGATTTTGTTTATCCGAATGTCAACAACGGAGTGTATCGTTGTGGCTTCGCGACTACACAAGAGGCGTATGAAGAAGCGTTTGATTCTTTGTTTAATGCGTTAGATAAAATCGATGCTCACTTAGCGACGCATCGTTACTTAGCAGGGAACACAATTACTGAGGCTGATTGGCGTTTGTTTACGACTCTTATTCGTTTTGATGCGGTGTATGTGGGGCATTTCAAGTGTAACAAGCAGCGCATCGCAGACTACGAAAATATACAAGGCTACTTAAAAGAGTTGTATCAAGTTGAAGGCGTTGAAGACACGACGGATTTCTATCACATTAAACGCCACTACTACTTCAGCCACACTGGGATTAATCCGACGCAAGTTGTACCAAAAGGGCCTGATTTAGACCTAAATACTCCTCATGGAAGAGAAAGGATTGGCTAGTTTGCTGCTTCCATCGCAAATGAAAAAGTACTTAACGGTTAGCAATGCCGTTGAGTACTTTTGTGTCATCTAAATACCGGGAGTAGGAAGTTTACTTTTTCATTCATCGCCACCCTACTTAGCGCGTACGATGTCCATCACTAGCTTTCCGTCCACTTTTACAGGACCGTCCTCTTTAGCGCCGAGCGTATACTCAAACACACCAGTCTTCATGCCACCTTTCTCTCCGTGGACCATTAACATCAGCATATCGCCTGATTCTACTGGTTCCATCAAAATTGCATTTACGTTTTCATTCTTTCCCATTTTTAACGGAGCGTAGCCGATAACAGGACCAGGCTTCATTGATTCGTCTGTTCGGTGGACAACCATCCACCCATTGTCATCAGCATGAGCCATTTCAGCGGTCACCGTTCCTCCGGACATATCTTGATCGACGCCTTTAATACTCGGGGCGGAAAAGCTGAATGAAGAAAAACTAATCAGAAACGCAGCTAAACCAAACTTTATCAGTGATGTATTGATGAAATCCTTCATATATATTCCTTAGCAGTCAATGAGTTTGTGCATTGCAGTAGCTTTTACGTATTTCCTAGCAAAAAAGTTTAGCTAAAACGTAAATAATGTCGATAAATTGAACAGGGACCGTGCTGCTTTGGAGCCAATGCATTTTGGGGAGTGGGTCAATCGGTGTAAGAACAAGCACGAGCAATGTCGATTAGGTATGGAGGGCGATAGGGAGAAAAGCTTTGTGCACCAGTAATTATAGGTTGTGCAGTGATTGGTATAAAAAATAAATAAGTGTTCTGGCCAGCAATAGAAAAAGCCCTCGACGAATCGAGGGCTTTGTATCTATATCCAACTAGATGTAAGAAGCTATTATTTAGCTTCTTGGTCTGCTTGGATAGCTGTTAGAGCGATGGTGTACACGATGTCGTCTACTAGCGCGCCACGAGACAAGTCGTTTACAGGCTTACGCATACCTTGCAGCATTGGACCGATAGATACTAGGTCAGCTGAACGTTGTACCGCTTTGTAAGTTGTGTTACCCGTGTTTAGGTCTGGGAATACAAATACTGTCGCTTTACCTGCAACTGGAGAGTTTGGTGCTTTAGAAGCAGCAACGTTTTCCATAATAGCAGCGTCGTACTGTAGAGGACCGTCAATGATAAGATCAGGACGTTTCTCTTGAGCCAGTTTTGTTGCTTCACGTACTTTATCAACGTCTGCACCCTTACCAGATTCACCAGTAGAGTAAGAGATCATTGCAACGCGTGGTTCGATACCGAATGCTGCTGCAGAGTCGGCAGATTGGATAGCGATTTCAGCAAGCTGTTCAGCAGTTGGATCTGGGTTGATTGCACAGTCACCGTAAACCAGTACTTGATCAGGCAGAAGCATGAAGAATACTGAAGATACGATAGACGCATTTGGTGCCGTCTTGATGATTTGGAACGGAGGAACGATAGTGTTCGCCGTAGTGTGAACAGCACCAGAAACTAGGCCGTCAACTTCGTCGTTCTCAAGCATCATTGTGCCTAGGAATACTGAATCTTGTAGCTTCTCACGAGCCACAACTTCAGTCATGCCTTTCGCACCGCGCAACTCAACTAGGCGAGCAACGTAGTTTTCACGAACAGCATCTGCATCGATGATGGTTACACCAGTACCTAGCTCAACGCCTTGTTGAGCCGCTACGCGACGGATTTCATCTGGGTTACCTAGAAGTACACAGTCTGCAATGCCGCGTTCAGCACAGATTGCCGCTGCTTTAACTGTGCGTGGTTCGTCACCTTCTGGAAGAACGATACGCTTACCTGCTTTACGAGCAAGTTCAGTTAGCTGGTAACGGAACGCTGGTGGGCTTAGACGACGAGACTTCTGAGTGCCTTCAGTCATAGACTCGATCCAGTTACCGTCGATGTGGCCAGCAACGTGTTCGTTGATGAACTCGATACGCTCTTTATCGTCTGCAGGTACTTCGATGCTGAAGCTCTGTAGGTTTAGAGACGTTTGCCAAGTGTTACCTTGTGCTTTGAAGATAGGTAGACCAGTGTCGAATGCTGGTTTACATAGGCCTTCGATTTCGCTAGGGATATCGTAACCGCCAGTTAGCAGTACTGCACCAATATCCACACCGTTCATTGCAGCAAGAGAAGCAGCAACGATAACATCAGGACGGTCTGCAGAAGTAACAAGTAGAGAACCCGGTTTGAAGTGCTCAATCATGTTTGGCAGAGAACGTGCACAGAAAGTGATGCTCTTGATGCGACGAGTGTTGATGTCACCTTCGTTGATGATATCTGCTTTCAGGTGTTTAGCCATGTCGATTGCACGAGTCGCAATCAGATCAATGCTCCATGGCACACAACCTAGTACACGAATTGGAGAAGTGTTGAAAATTTCCATCACTTTCAATTCGTTTTGTTTCGCGCTGTCTGCATCGTCAAAGATTTCAGATAGGTCAGGGCGAGTACGGCCAGCTTCGTCAACAGGAGCGTTTAGCTTGTTGATGATAACACCAGAGATGTTTTTGTTTTTAGTGCCGCCGAAGTTAGAACATGCTACTTCGATACGCTCTTTCAGTTGCGCAGGGTTATCAGTACCTGGAGTCGCAACTAGCACGATTTCTGCACCAAGTGTTGCCGCGATTTCCGCGTTTACTTGGTTTGCAAATGGGTGCTTACGAGTAGGTACAAGACCTTCGATTAGCGTAACGTCTGCGTCTTTGTTGATTTGGTTGTAACGTTCAACAACGGTTTCTAGCAGCTCGTCCATGTTGTCGTTACCGATTAGGCTTTCAGCAACAGACATCGCCATTGGTTCACCGATCTTCATATCGCTGTTACGACCAACGATAGTTGAAGTCAGATCTGGCTGATCACCACCTGAACGTGGCTGACAGATTGGCTTGTAGAAAGAAACTTTAACGCCTTTACGCTCCATAGCGCGAAGAACACCCATGCTAACGCTTGTTAGGCCAACGCCTGCGCTAGTAGGGATAAGCATAATAGTACGAGACATTCGTAGAGTACCTTTAGCTATTTGGGGGATAAAAGCTCAACTCTTATTCCATGAAGCTCGAAGAATAGGAGTTGAGCCCCTAAGAAATTCGTTTGAATGAAAATCTGGCTAGCCGAGTGGCTAGCCAGGAATTCAATTAAAGACCTGTCAGGCGAGCAGTGTCTTCAGCGATGACTAGCTCTTCGTTAGTAGAGATAACCATTGCAGGGATACGGCTGTTTTCAGTCGTGATAACGCCTTCGCCGCCGAAGCGAGCTTTAAGGTTAGCTTCGCTATCTACTTCGATACCGAAGATGCCAAGACGGTTTAGAACCATTTCACGGATAGGGCCAGAGTTCTCGCCGATACCGCCAGTGAAAGTGATTGCGTCTAGACGGCCTTCCATTGAAGCAGTGTAGCCAGCAACGTATTTAGCTAGACGGTGGCAGAACACGTCCATTGCGCGTGTTGCTTCTTCTTTTTGACCGTAGTTGTCTTCAACGAAACGACAGTCAGAAGTCACTTCGGTTAGACCTTGAAGACCAGACTCTTTAGTTAGCATCGTGTTGATTTGATCAACAGAGTAACCTAGAGCGTCGTGTAGGTGGAAGACGATAGCAGGGTCGATGTCGCCACAGCGAGTACCCATTACCAGACCTTCAAGTGGAGTAAGACCCATAGACGTGTCTACAGATTGACCGTTCTTGATCGCACATACAGATGCGCCGTTACCTAGGTGACAGTTGATGATGTTTACTTCTTCAACTGGTTTGTTTAGTAGGCCTGCAACTTCACGAGTGATGAACAAGTGAGAAGTACCGTGCATGCCGTAACGACGGATACCGTGTTCTTTGTATAGGTTGTATGGAAGAGCGTATAGGTAAGACTCTTCAGGCATAGTTTGGTGGAACGCAGTGTCAAATACAGCAACGTTTTTCAGCTCTGGGAAGTTTTTCTTAGCCGCTTCGATACCGATGATGTGAGCAGGGTTATGAAGAGGTGCAAATGTTGCAGCGTCTTGAATACCTTTTAGAACTTCATCAGTAATTAGTGCAGATTGAGTGAACTGCTCGCCGCCGTGAACGATACGGTGACCGATTGCGCCTAGGTTAGCTTTAAGCTCTGGCTTAGAAGCAAGAATAGTTTCTACCATAAACGCTAGTGCTTCTTCGTGAGCTGCACCATTGCCTAGTTGAGCTTCGTGCTTGCCATCAAGTTTCCACTTGATGCGAGCTTCAGGAAGGTGAAGACACTCAGCAAGACCTGACAAGTGCTCGTCGCCGTTCTCGGCATCAACAACGGCAAATTTAAGAGAAGAACTACCGCAGTTTAAAACTAAAACTAGCTTAGACATGTATGACTACCTGTTATTCGTCTGATAAAAAAATCAGTTAAAGAATGAAAAATTAATCACAAGAATAGCCGATACCCAGAAGGCTGCGTACTAATCCTGGTCAAAAATTGTTCTAATTCCATATAAAGAAATAGTGATGAACCCTTCCATCACTATGATGCGATCCGTGCAGATAGATATCTCGGAGTTGCTTAAATTGTAAATAACAGCAACAATGAGATTGAGGGTCTGCAAAGGATAGCGATAATAAGCAATGATAACAAAAAAAATTTGAAAGAATATTAACTTTCATCAATTTTTTGTACCTTCAGTTGAAATGTTCAACTATTTTTTAGTGAGAGAACGGTATGAGTAATAAAGTCGGATTGATCCATAGCCTGAAAGATGGCCAGAATTACATGGAGATCTGGCCGGTTCGTAAAGAGCTAAGCGCCATATTTCCGGAACAGCGTATCATTAAGGCGACTCGCTTTGGCATTAAAGTCATGCCGGCCGTTGCTGCGATCAGCGTACTCACTCAAATGGCATTCAACAATTACCACGCGTTACCTCAATCCATTGTTGTCGCCTTGTTTGCGATTAGCTTGCCACTTCAAGGCATTTGGTGGCTTGGTGCTCGATCCAACACGAAATTGCCGCCTTCTTTGGCCTCTTGGTATCGGGAGTTGCATCAAAAAATTGTGGAAACAGGTTTTGCATTAGAGCCTGTCAAAGCTCGCCCTCGTTACAAAGAGCTTGCGATAATATTGAACCGAGCGTTTCGCCAGCTCGATAAATCGTCATTAGAGCGTTGGTTCTAATTTAAATTGTTTGAAATGGAGTGTGCACTGGCCGCTCCATTTTTGATCCTGCCTCTATTACCTACTTTGACGGTCGTTGATGAAGCGAGCGAAGCTTTGTTTACCAAAGATTCTTTCCGGATGAAGAAGTCCCCCCGATCACAAATGTTGCTTTAGTGTTAAATCTTTCTTTTCTTTACTAAGACTTAGTAGTAATAATAAAAACAAGATGCGCAAGAAGTGCACAGTTATATGAACACAACAATACCGCCTTCAAACATTTGAATTCACGAGTCGATACACATATTGAAAGCTCGTGAAACAAGGACGAAGTCACATCAAGGAGTTATGATGAAAACGAAACGTTTATTAGCCACTGCCGTTCTATCAGCTACTGCTATTTTCTCTTCTACCAATGTACTGGCCGCCACTGCAACTGTCGCAGTTTCACAGATTGTCGAACACCCGGCGTTAGACGCGACGCGCCAAGGGTTACTTGATGGTTTGAAAGCGAAAGGCTACGAAGAAGGCAAAAATCTAGAATTTGATTATAAGACCGCACAGGGTAATCCAGCGATTGCGGTGCAAATTGCCCGTCAGTACGTCGGCGAAAATCCTGATGTGTTAGTTGGCATCGCGACACCTTCGGCACAAGCTTTGGTGTCGGCTACTCGCTCTATTCCTGTTGTCTTTACTGCGGTAACAGATCCGGTTGGTGCGAAATTGGTTAAGTCGATGGAACAACCAGGTAAAAACGTAACTGGCCTGTCTGATCTTTCACCCGTTGCTCAGCATGTCGATCTCATCCAAGAAATTCTTCCTCAGGTGAAAAGCATCGGGGTTGTATTTAATCCCGGTGAAGCTAATGCCGTGACTTTAGTTGAATTACTAAAAGAAAGCGCAAAAGCAAAAGGCATACAAGTGGTTGAAGCGACCGCACTAAAAAGTGCTGATGTTCAGTCTGCGACTCAAGCGATTGCAGCGAAATCAGACATTCTTTACGCCCCAACAGACAATACAGTTGCAAGTGCGATTGAAGGGATGATTGTGGCAGCGAATCAAGCGAAGAAACCTGTATTTGGTGGCGCGACGTCGTATGTCGAAAAGGGTGCAATTGCAGGCTTAGGTTTTGACTACTACCAGGTTGGTGTACAAACCGCGGATTATGTGGCGGCGATTCTTGATGGTCAAGAACCAGGCAAGCTGGATGTAAAAGTCGCGACGGGTTCTGACCTTGTAATTAATGAAAGCGCAGCATCTAAGCTCGGTATCAAGCTGCCAAGTTCTGTGGTTGAACGTGCGACAAGCATGCAATAAGTAACGTTCTTTTGGGGTAAAGACCGTCACGCTGGTTGGTAGAGGCTTGCCCCAAAATTGATACTCGCCAGACTTCTCGTGTAGAGCATTCTGCTAGAGAAGAAGGGGAGTATACGTTAGAAGTCTTACGTTCAGGTTGGTATTAGCCAGCCTGAGCATGCAGAAAGGAGCAGTTATGTCTGCATTTGCTTTTTTTGGTGCACTCGAAATTGGCTTGATTTATGGCCTAGTCGCTCTGGGTGTGTATCTTACGTTCCGTGTTCTCGACTTCCCCGATTTGAGTGTGGATGGCAGCTTTCCAATGGGAGCTGCGGTGGCTGCAACGGCGATTGTCGCAGGTATTAATCCTTGGCTTGCGACAATAATGGCGATGATAGCTGGTAGTATGACGGGGTGGGTAACCGCTTTTCTGGCTGTTCGGTGTGGTATTTTACACCTGTTAGCTTCCATTCTTACCATGATCGCTGCATTTTCAATTAATATTCGTATTATGGGCAAACCTAATATGGCGTTGCTTGGAGAGGATACGATTCTCACTCCGTTTGAAGCATTGGGCGATGCGATGTTTATTCGCCCTCTGGTTGTTGGGGTCTTAGTTCTTCTTTCCGCTTTCTTTGTCATTCGCCTGCTGAACAGCGACTTTGGTCTTGGTTTACGAGCCACGGGTGTGAATGCGCGTATGGTTTCTGCGCAAGGGGCGAGCACTGGCTTTTATACCTACTTTGGCTTGGCTTTATCTAACGGTTTTGTCGGATTCGCAGGCGCGTTGTTTGCACAAACGAACAGCTTTGCAGATGTGACCTCTGGCGTGGGCACCATTGTGGTTGGTTTGGCTGCTGTGATTTTGGGCCAGACCCTCATTCCGGGGCGAAAAATTTGGGTTGCGGTATTTGCTGTCATCATCGGTTCGGTACTTTATCGCCTTGCAGTGGCTTTCGCTTTGAGCTCTGGCATGTTTGGTTTACAAGCTTCAGACCTCAACCTGGTTACCGCAGTATTGGTGGCTGTGGCGCTTATTGCTCCAAAGCTAAAACAGAGCATGAGAGCGAAACAACGCGTTACTGATGCTAAACAAGCGGCATCAAAAAATGGTTCTGGGGAGGCATTATGATCGAACTAAATAATATTCAGGTCACGTTCAACCCTGGGACGATTTTGGAAAATCGTGCATTGAAAGGCGTCTCTTTAGAGGTTCCAGAGCATCAATTTCTTACCGTGATTGGTTCTAATGGCGCAGGAAAATCGACGTTGCTTGGTGCGGTGACAGGTGAGACGCCGATGATAGGTGGTCAGGTGATCATTGATGGCAAAGACGTCACCAAGCAGACGGTTGCCCAACGTGCAACGCAATGCGCCCGAGTGTTTCAAGATCCATTGGCCGGGACTTGTGGTGAACTGACGATAGAAGAGAACATGGCTCTCGCGCACATGCGTGGTAAAAAACGCAGCTGGGGGTTGGCGCTCTCTACCAAACGTCGCAAGCTGTTCCAAGAGCGAATTAGCATCCTCGGTCTTGGTTTAGAAGACCGCTTGGGCGATAGCATTGGGTTGCTGTCTGGTGGACAACGACAAGCCGTTAGCCTTGTGATGGCGACGTTATCGGAGAGTAAGTTGTTGTTGCTTGATGAACACACGGCTGCGCTTGATCCTCGTATGGCGGCGTTTGTTATCGACTTAACTAAACGTATTGTCGATGAGTTCGATTTAACCGTGATGATGGTGACGCATTCGATGAAAGACGCATTAGCATGTGGCGATAGGACCGTAATGCTTCACCAAGGTGAAATTGTGCTTGATGTGGCTGGAGAGCAGCGCGCTAACATGCAAGTACCAGACTTGTTGGATATGTTCTCCAAAGTGCGTGGTGAAGAGCTGGCAGATGACAGTCTTTTGTTGAACTAAGCGGTATCCGACAAGTCACTACGCCTACTAAGTGTGATCCTCCTTGCGAAAATTGGCTGATATGTCAACTCGCAGGGAGGATTTCTTGTCTCTAATTCTTCAATAACATAGTGGCATATCCGATGACGAGGAGTGCCCATAATGAACCTGCCATTTATTTTTCATAGTCAAACTATTGATGGTTTAGCTTTTAATGACGAGCAAGTTACAGTCAGACTGAAAACCGAGACATTGGATTTTGATTCCGTCTATGTGCGTATTGAGCCGGACAATGAAGAATATCTGGTCGATATGGCTCAAGTAGGAACAGCTGGTGAATTATTACTATGGGAGGCATCGTTTCGACCAAATCAAGATCGAGATGTCACACATTATGTGTTTAAGCTCCTCAAAGACGGACAGCAATACTGGCTCGATGCACGAGGCGTACAAAAGCGTATTCCACCCAAAGAGTTCCACTTTAAGTTGAATGTAGAGCATCAACCACCAAGCTGGGTCCAAGAGCAAGTTTTCTATCAAATCTTTCCTGACCGTTTTTCTGCTAGTAAAAGTGAGTCTGATATTCGCCACGCTTATGTTCAGTATGATTCTGCATCGGTCGTCAAGGCGTGGGGAGACGCGGTAGGCTCTCACCAAAATACCGGGGCACGTGAATTCTTTGGCGGCGACCTCAAAGGTGTGGAGCAAAAGTTGGACTATCTTGAACAGCTCGGCGTTACTGCGCTTTATTTTAATCCGATCTTTTCTTCACCAAGTAATCATAAATACGACACCACTGATTACTTCACTGTTGACCCTATGTTCGGCACCAACGATCAGTTTGCTGAACTGTGTGAGAAAATCCGTGGTAAGAATATGAAGATTGTCTTAGACGCGGTGTTTAACCACACGTCAGTGCATCATCCTTGGTTTGATATCCAACAAAAAGGAGAAGGAGCATATGGCAATCCGCAGTCAAAGCTCCGTGATTACTACTTTTTCGAAGGCGAAACCAATCACTACATTGGTTGGAAAGGCATTGGTAACTTACCGGTTCTGAACTTCGAAAATGAACAGGTGCGCGACTACATCTACCAAAGTGAAGATTCTGTCATCAAGTATTGGCTGAAGCCACCGTACTTGGTTGATGGCTGGCGGTTTGATGTAATCCATATGCTTGGCGAAGGGGACGGCGCGAAAAACAATGCTCATTATGTGGCAGCGTTTCGTCATGCAACTAAGTCGGTAAACCCGAATGCTTATGTGTTAGGTGAGCACTTTTTTGAAGCAACGCAGTGGTTGCAAGGTGATCAAGAGGATGGGGCGATGAACTACTACGGTTTTGCTCATCCAGTCCGAGCTTTTATCGCACGACAAGACATTATGTACGATCCAATCAACATTGATGGTTTGGAGTTTAAAGTATGGTTGGACGAAGCCAGAGCAAAAATCCCATTTTCGAATCAGCTATCGCAGCTAAATCAACTCGATAGTCACGATACTGCTCGGTTTATCACATTGGTTGATGGTGATAAGCGTAAAATGAACATCGCGCTAGCAATGCTTATGACTTACGTTGGCACGCCTTGTATTTACTATGGGAGTGAGGTCGGTCTAGAAGGAGGGCTAGACCCGGATAATCGTCGTTGTTTTCCTTGGAATGAAATTGAAAGTTCACAATGGCTATCGCTTTACCAACAATGGATCAAGATACGTAAACAATGTAAGCCTTTACAGTCGGGCTGTATTCAATGGCTTCATTGTACTAACAACCAGTTGGCGTACGCACGTGTACTGGGTCGTGAAGCAGTCGTTGTAATGATTAATCTCAGTGGTAATGAATGTTCAATCGATTTACCTATGTGGCAACTGGGCTTGGAGGTTAGCCAAGTTATATCGTTGTTAGATGACACAGAACAGGTTGATTATAAAGGTCATATCTCTGTCAATATGTCTGCACAGAGCTGCAAATTATGGCGACTAAAGTGACACCACACTCTATATTGATTAAACTCCTTTAATATATAAACGGTCTCAAACAGCGCGCACACATTTGTTTGGTCTCTTGTTATCTGGTGCTGCATTGCATGCGTCACCAGATAACGAGTATCAATTTAATAGCAGTCATAAGAGACTATTGACCTTTCATATGTATGGTACTCAATGGTAAACCAAAGGCGATTTAGCCTCTCATTTGTCATCTTTTTTCCTCTGGCGTTATTTGTAGTGGTTTTACTCGTGACAACGAAAAATTACTATGATGCGGTTAACCGCTATATCGATTCTGAGTATTCGCGTATCGAGCGTGCAATGTCTCGCGGTATTAAAGTACTCACGGCTTTAGATTACAGCTTCACCAACTATACCAATTACGCTAACCCACTGTTTGAAGAACATAATTCTTTAGTCAAAGAAGGGCTTTGTTATCTTTGGCCTATAGATGTGTTATTACTCGAAAGTGTTTATAGTGAAGGGTTACCTGCGGTTGACCTTGATTATATGATCGTAGGGGACGAAAGCTTATGCCAGCAAGGTTCAACGATTAACCAGTTAGCTGAACAAAAGGCGGGTTTTGCGCCGTCCTTGTCATTTCTGCACGATATTGAATCGCACATTGTTGGAATCCATTACATTGACAAACGCGGTTACGTTATCTCCTCACCCGATACCTACGCAAAAAATTTCACGAGAGAACTTTTGTCAACGCTAAAAGCCCGACCTTTTTGGCAAAAAACCGCGCAAGATAAAGTGAACATTACCTTGGCTGGACCAGGGCCAGTGTTGGACTCGATGGAAGGTCAAGTCATTAGTATGACGGTACCCGTCTATGAGAAAGGAGAACACCAAGGTGTTTTGTCTATTGATTTTGACATCAATACGCTCATGGCTTCGTCGCTAGGTCTTGTTGGTCAGTTTCATTTGGTTTCCAATTTACAATCCATTCCTTCAAACAGTACACGAATCAAACCAGTCGAATTAGAGCGATTGAGTGCGAATCACAGCATGTACTACGAGTACAACCTTTGGGATGAAGCTAAGAACCTAGCGGTTTTTGAAAAATACAGCCTTATTGTCGCACTATTTATTTACGTGCTGAGTACCGTCGTCTTGTTCTATGTGAATATGCATAGCGAGCGACGTTACTTTAAAGAACTGGCAGCAAGAGACCCAATGACCAGTTTATTGAATCGTCGAGGTATGCAAACCGTGTGGCGTAATAAGATGACAAAAAAACAGGTTGCTTTAGCAGTGTTCGATATTGATAACTTCAAGAAGATCAACGACACCTATGGTCATGATGTCGGTGATTCTGCAATTCAGCTTGTTGCAAAATGTATACGTGAAAATATTCGCCATACCGATGTTGCCTCAAGGTTTGGTGGCGAAGAGTTCGTTTTAGCGATTTATGACGAAGATTCAGAGGGCATTAAACTCATTTTAGACAGAGTAAAAAAGGCCATAGATGAGCGCTCGACACGCGTAACGAAAGAAGGCTTTACGATCTCTGGCGGTGTGGTGTTTAGTAAAGAGAGCCGAGTAGAAAACTTTGATGAATTGTTTAAAGCGGCGGATGAAAAGTTATATCAAGCCAAAAGTACCGGCAAAAATAAGATCTGTTACTAGGATTTAGATACAAAAAAGGACGAGATATTCGTCCTTTTTTGTGTTCGGGAGTTATGCAACCTGAGAGTTTAAGTCATCGCGGTAGCGTTGAATATGCTCAACAATTGGTGCGGCTTTGTTGAACGTTCTGATTTCTCTAAATAGGTCTTTTGCTTCAGGATAAGCCTGACGTAAGTAAGAGAACCATTGTTTTACGCGGTTTGGGTAATACAAGCCTTTATCGCCTTTCATCTCAAACTTGGAGTAATAGATGAGCAACTCAACCACCTCGGGCCATGACATTGGCTGGTGGTTATGTTTTACCATATTGCCTAAGTTAGGGATATTGAAAGCGCCTCGGCACACCATCAAAGAGCTAACGCCAGTCGTTTCAATGCAACGTTGACCGTCTTCATAATTCCAAATTTCGCCATTCGCAATCAGTGGGATATCAAAACGTTCACGAATTTGGTTGATGTAATCCCATTTTATCTCAGAAGCTTTATAACCACCTTGTTTAGTACGTGCGTGTACGGTCAGTTCATTTGCGCCAGCAGACTGAATGGCATCGACAATTTCAAAGCAATCTTCAGGGTTCTCCCAGCCAAGACGAATTTTTGCAGTTACGGGAATGGCTTCTGGAACTGCTTCTCGACAAGCTTTAACAACACGGTGAATGAGCTCTGGATGTTGGAGTAGCGCTGCTCCACCTTTACTTTTGTTGACCATTTTGGCTGGGCAACCAAAGTTTATATCAATACCTCTGGCGCCAAGATTTGCCGCTTTAATTGCGTTCTCAGCCATCCAGTTTGGTTCTTGTCCCAACAATTGCACATGTACTGGCACACCAGATGCAGTCTGAGAACCTTGCAACAGCTCTGGGCATAAACGGTGAAACACATGATCGGGTAATAGCTGGTCGATTACGCGAACAAACTCCGTAACACACAGGTCATAGTCGTTTATCTCGGTCAGGATTTGGCGCATCAAATGATCTAAAACGCCTTCCATTGGGCCTAGTACAACTCGCATAGCTTGCCTAATACAGTTTGGTGGTAAAAAGGAGGGCGATTGTAGCGATGTAAGTTAAGTTTGTCATTAAAAGAGTCGAAGCGCCCAATGCAGTCAAACACACAACGTTAGGTTACGTGCTTTTGAGCTCTGAGGTATAATGCCGCCAAATTTATGGGAAACCAGATGTCATGCAATACACATTGATTGAAAAAGGTGAAGTTCACGTCGATGAATCTTGCCTATTTATCGAAGGCGCAGTGTTAGCTGCGAATCTGACGACAAAACCACTCGCTCCTGAAAAGTGGTTAGAGCCGCTATTAGGTGAGGGATTCAAAGCGATTCAACCAGCTGTGGAAGAGCAAATTCACAAGCAGCATAACCGAATTCAACGAAACGAATATTCCGTGCTAGAGCTAACAGGCAAAGAACCTGAACAACTTGCTGATTTTGCCGAAGGCTTTATGTCTGTTTGGCCAATGATTGAAGAACAGTGGCAAGACGTTGAGCTCAATGATGGATTACAGCGTATGCTGCAAGCATTACTGACCACTTTGATGCTGGCGATCGATGAGCCAGCAACGCAGCAACAGATGCGCGACGCAGGTATTGAAACGCCACCGGCCCTGACAGATTTAGTCGACCAGCTTGATTTAATGGTCGGTGAAGTCGCGCTGGGCGCGGATGAGTTGATGGTAGGCAATAAAGCTCAAAGCCTAAACCCATTCAAAGGTATCGGGCGCAATGATCTCTGTCCTTGTGAGAGCGGAAAAAAATTCAAGCAGTGCTGTGGTCAATCACGCGGCTAAGTCGAATCGCCGCGCTATCCACTTAACAAAAAGCCGACCAGATGGTCGGCTTTTTGTTAATTTTTACGCGTCAGTAGGATTAACGAATTGGATTAACGCGTTTTGCAGGGAAGAATTGTGCAATTACAATTAATGCCAAAGCGATTAAATTGCCTGCAAAAATTACGACTAACCATTGTGGCATTGATAAATCAAGGAACTGCCATACAACCTTAGAGCAATCACCATATGCTTCAAACATCCAAGGAACCCACTGATTGAGCGGAGCCCAGCTAGGGAATGTGACGAATAAATCGCAAGTCGCGAATGGTGATGGATTAAACTGGTAGTCAACGTGCTGCATCGCAAGTAACAAACCCTTGTAAGCACTTAATCCCCAGCCTATCAAACCTAGCCAGCGGAAAATTGGGTTCTTGGGTGCCAATATACCAACCATTGCAGCGACGCCCACTCCCATCATCGCGACTCTTTCATAAATACACATGACACATGGTGCAAGCATCATGACGTGCTGAAAATAGAGGGCACATGCTTCAAAGAAAACGACGAATAGCAGAAGCAGTAGCCACGATAAACGTCCCTTTGAAAACTGGTTAAGTGAATTTAAAATAGTCACGTTTTTGTTCCTGTCTGAAATAGAAAAAGCTCTGAATACTCAGAGCTTTTTATCGTGGATAAGTTTCCTAATCAACTCAAATTTTAGTGACCACCGGATACTACGGGAGTCAGATCACCACTATGAGGTAAAATCCAACCAGCTTCGTAGAAAGAAGCTGTTGCAGGCTCTAGGAAGAACATGATTCCCATTAGACCGACAATCGCAAGAACGACGGTGTAAGGCAGCGCCATGATAACCATTCGCCCGTAAGACAGACGAATTAATGGAGCGAGAGCCGATGTGAGTAAGAATAGGAATGCCGCTTGACCGTTTGGCGTAGCAACAGAAGGCAGGTTAGTACCAGTATTGATTGCCACCGCCAGTAAGTCGAATTGATCACGAGTAATGAGACCCTCAATGAGTGCAGTTTTTACTTCATTGATGTAAACCGTACCAACGAACACGTTATCCGACACCATAGATAATAAGCCATTCGCCACATAGAACAGAGCTAGCTGAGTACCTTTATCTTCAACGGCAAGCACCGCATCGATGACTGGTTTAAACAGCTCTTGGTCAATGATTACAGCAACGATCGAGAAAAATACTGCAAGCAGTGCAGTGAAGGGCAGGGCCTCTTCAAACGCTTTCCCCATGGAGTGCTCTTCAATGACACCAGTAAATGCGGTCGCTAAAATGATCACAGAAAGGCCAATTAAGCCGACAGCCGCTAAGTGCAAAGCGAGTGCGACTATCAACCAAACCGCAATAAGACCTTGAACCCAGAGTTTTGCGACATCTTGATTTGTTCGCGTTTTACGCTCTTCACGATCAAAATCGACGAGGATCTGACGAACGTTGTTAGGAAGCTTTGCGCCGTAGCCAAACACTTTAAGCTTTTCAACTAAAGCACAAGTGATGAGACCACAGAAAAATACAGGTAGTGTCACTGGAGACATACGGATTAGGAATTCACCAAATAACCAACCCGCTTGGTCTGCAATAATTAAGTTTTGAGGTTCACCAACCATCGTGGTTACGCCACCTAAGGCAGTACCTACACCAGCATGCATCAACAAAGAGCGCAAAAAGGCACGATAGTTTTCTAAGTCATCACGCGTTAGTTCAGTGATCGTGTCATCTTGTGTATGGTCATGGTCACCGATAGGGTTACCAGACGCTACTTTGTGATAGATAGAGTAAAAGCCGATCGCCACGCTGATAACAACGGCGATAACCGTCAAGGCATCCAAAAATGCAGACAAAAATGCCGCGGCAAAGCAGAACGCGAGTGATAGTAGGGTTTTAGAGCGAATGCCAAGTAAAATCTTGGTAAAAATGAACAGCAATAGCTGCTTCATGAAGTAGATGCCCGCAACCATAAATACCAGAAGTAGCAGTACTTCGATATTTGCTACTAATTCGTGCTTAACTTGCGCAGGGCTAGTCATGCCGATAGCAATGGCTTCAATAGCAAGTAAACCGCCAGGTTGTAATGGGTAGCATTTTAATGCCATTGCTAGCGTGAAAATAAATTCAGCGACCAACAACCATCCAGCTACAAATGGGTTTATTAGGAAGAATACAATCGGGTTAATTATTAAGAAGGCTATAATGGCAACTTTGTACCAATCAGGCGCTTTACCAAGGAAGTTCTTGATAAAAGCGTTTCCGAGCGATATCGGCATGATAATTCTCTTTATAACAAAATTATGAATAGACACTACAATAGTGCTTAAGTATCTGTTTGTTAGACTTATTAACTAGTCTTTAAAAACAATAACTTAGTAAAACAACAATCCTTTGTTTATTGTAGTCTTGCCAAGTTACTTCCCCTGAACTCAAGCACCGCTCACTTTCGACCGCAAACTCTACACTCAGGCATTTATTAGTCAATAACAAAACGTGATGCTACCGACTAAAATGACTTTTTAAATGTAATAACGCGATCAAAACGGCGTTACTATACCATGAAAGTCTTAAAAAAATCCTCTTGGATTTTAAATGACGGCCAGTGACGAGAAAAGGCAAATTAAGAAAGAATATTAACTGTGATATACAAAGTAATTTTTCATATTTTGAATATAAAAATGTGACACGGTTGTCTTTATTTCTCCGAGATTTGTGAGCTGTTTAATTAAATGAAAATTCATATTTTACTGCTTTCGCTCGCATGTTAGAGCCTCTTAAATTGACACAACATATAGAGTATTAACTCTATGTTATGGAGTCGTTTCCACTATTGATCGTAAATTTTCTCAAACCGCTAAGTAGTGGTATGATGAGTACTATCGACCCTCAGAAATCAATATTGGATAAAAAGTAGAATGGTCATAAAGGCGAAAAGCCCTGCGGGATTCGCAGAAAAATATATTATCGAGAGCATTTGGAACGGCCGTTTTCCTCCAGGCTCAATTTTACCTGCTGAGCGCGAGCTGTCCGAACTGATTGGTGTTACTCGAACGACTTTAAGAGAGGTTCTTCAACGACTAGCCCGTGATGGCTGGCTGACTATCCAGCACGGCAAACCTACGAAAGTTAACCAATTTATGGAGACCTCTGGTCTGCATATTTTGGATACTTTAATGACGCTAGACGTTGATAATGCGACAAACATTGTAGAAGATCTGCTTGCGGCACGTACTAACATCAGTCCTATCTTTATGCGCTATGCATTTAAAGCGAACAAAGAGAGCTCTGAGCGTACAATTAAGAACGTAATCGAATCTTGTGAAGCTTTAATGAATGCGGCTTCCTGGGACGAATTCATCGCTTCTTCGCCGTATGCTGAAAAAGTTCTGCAGAATGTGAAAGAAGATAACGAGAAAGATGAAGCGAAGCGTCAAGAAATCTTGATTGCTAAAACGTTCAACTTTTACGATTATATGCTTTTCCAGCGCCTAGCATTCCATTCAGGAAATCAAATTTACGGTTTGATCTTTAATGGTTTGAAGAAGCTCTACGATCGTGTCGGTAGCTACTACTTCTCAAATCCAGCTTCTCGTGAGCTAGCTCTGAAGTTTTACCATCAATTGCTCGAAACTTGTGAAAGTGGCCAGCGTGAGCAACTACCAGTAGTGATTCGTCATTATGGTATGGAAAGTGCGTTGATCTGGAACGAAATGAAAAAGCAATTACCAACGAACTTCACGGAAGACGACAGCTAAGCGCTGACAAGTTGAATAAATGAAAACCGCAGTGCCTTAGGCCTGCGGTTTTTTTGTTTTTATTTATAAGTCGGCGACGGACCTAGCACCAATAATAAGGTATGGAACGTTTATCCTGCTAGCGAGAGTCTGGGTAACGGTAGATATAATGACTCTACGACATCTGAAAGGACATGGTCGTAAGTATTGAAGATGGTCAATGACAAGTCCGATGTGACGCCATAAAGCTCTGCTTCTGTTAAGTCGACATGACTCCCTGTCACGTATTCATTTAGCGTCTGTATTGAGCGCGTGGAAGCAGGAGAGGTAATGCTAAGTGGAGCGATAACCGCTAGTTGGTTTAGCTTACGCATCATGACCGATGCATAGTTTTTGAAACGCTCATTTCCGCCTTGTTCTCCTAAATCTTGAATGCTGATTCGTAACTGAGTCAGGGTCTCCAAGCTATCCATAATGTTTTGCCAGTTCATGTGATACTCATTATGCAAGTCATCTCTTTGCTCAACCGCTAGCCATGCGATGGTTACTTCATCCATCAAGAACAAGCAATGACGAATCAACTTACCATGCTCCATCTGGTTTCTTGCAACACTATGGTCATCCCATTGTTCAAGTAGTTTCCCTACTTTAATCTGTAATACGCGATACATGGGTTTGTTTTCAAACCGTGAGGTTTCGACTAAAAGATGAAGCTTGTTGGTGAGATCGTTATGAAGGACTTCTAATTCTTGTTCGTTATTTTGTTGAAATTGAAGTGAGTAGTGCGTCGCAGCTCGATGGCGTCTCAGCAGATGAACAACATCTCGCAATAATGTTAACAGCTGATATTTACGCGCGTGTTGCTGCTCTCGTTTAGAAGATAAGTGATATATTCCGGCTAAAATAGCGATAGATAATAATGTGGAAATCAAAACAAACATAACCAACTCCTTGTTACTGTTTGGACCTAACAAGGAAGATTGCAGTTTTGATGCCACTAATTAACTTCTACTAAAACAGTGAGTTAGGCTTGTGACGGGAAAGATGCTGTACAAGTTTGGTGCACAAATTCCCCAAAAGTGTGAATTCAGTCAAAAAAAGTCCCCGCTGAACTGGCGAGGACTTTTTAAATTTGATCGTAAAGCTACAACTTACATTACGCGCATGCCAGGTTGAGCGCCTTCGTGTGGCTCAAGGATCCACAGGTCGCTACCACCAGGGCCTGCCGCTAGGATCATACCTTCAGACATACCAAACTTCATCTTACGAGGTTTTAGGTTTGCTACCATTACCGTTAGCTTGCCTTCTAGCTCTTCAGGTTTGTAAGCTGACTTGATGCCAGAGAATACCTGACGAGTTTCACCACCGATGTCCAATTGGAACTTAAGCAGTTTGTTGGCTTTTGGTACTTCTTCACAAGAGATGATACGAGCGATACGCATATCTACTGCAGCAAAAGCATCGAACTCAATCTCTTCAGCGATTGGTTCTTTGTCTAGCTCGGTTTGGCTAGCCTTGTTCTTTTCCGCTTCAGCTTTCTCTTTCGCCGCCATTTCTGCCGCCGCATCTTCTTTAGACGCTTCGATCATCGCTTCAACATTCTTCGGATCGATACGGTTGAACAGTGCTTTGAACTTAGTGATCTCGTGGCCTGTTAGTGGAGCAGCGATGTTTTCCCAAGTTAGCTCTTGGTTTAGAAACGCTTCAGTACGCGCAGCTAGCGATGGCATTACTGGTTTCAGGTAAGTCATCAGTACGCGGAATAGGTTGATACCGACAGAACAGATGTCTTGTAGTTCCTGATCTTTGCCTTCTTCTTTTGCTACAACCCACGGTGCTTTTTCATCAACGTATTGGTTAGCTTTGTCTGCCAATGCCGTGATTTCACGGATTGCACGACCAAACTCACGCGTTTCGTAAAGCTCAGCGATACGGTCAGCAGCAGCAACAAATTCGTTGTAAAGTTCAGGCTCTGCAAAGTTGTCAGACAGTTTGCCTTCAAAACGTTTCGCGATGAAACCTGCGTTACGAGATGCCAGGTTAACGATCTTGTTAACAACGTCAGCGTTTACGCGCTGAGTGAAGTCTTCAAGGTTAAGATCTAGATCGTCGATACGGCTGTTTAGCTTCGCAGCGTAGTAGTAACGTAGACACTCAGGGTCTAGGTGCTCTAGGTAAGTGCTTGCTTTTACGAACGTACCTTTAGACTTCGACATTTTCGCGCCGTTTACGGTTACGTAACCGTGTACGAATACGTTGTTAGGCTTGCGGAAGCCAGAACCTTCTAGCATTGCTGGCCAAAATAGGCTGTGGAAGTAAACGATGTCTTTACCGATGAAGTGGTACAGCTCTGCTGAGCTGTCTTTTTTCCAATACTCGTCGAAATCTAGGTCGTCGCGCTTGTCACATAGATTTTTGAAAGAGCCCATGTAGCCAATAGGCGCGTCTAGCCATACGTAGAAGAATTTGTTCTTCTCACCAGGGATCTCGAAGCCAAAGTATGGTGCATCACGTGAGATATCCCATTGCTGCAAACCAGATTCGAACCATTCTTGCATTTTGTTCGCTGTTTCAGCTTGTAGCGAGCCAGAGCGAGTCCACTCTTTTAGCATGCTTTCAAACTGAGGCAGGTCGAAGAAGAAGTGCTCTGAATCTTTCATTACTGGCGTCGCACCAGAAACCGCAGATTTAGGATTGATCAGTTCTGTTGGGCTGTAAGTCTCACCACAGTTGTCACAGTTGTCACCGTACTGGTCTTCAGACTTACATTTTGGACAGGTACCTTTTACGAAACGGTCCGGTAAGAACATCTCTTTTTCTGGATCGAACAGCTGAGAGATAGTGCGGCTAGAGATAAAGCCATTTTTCTTCAACTCAAGATAAATGTGTGACGCTAGCTCACGGTTCTCATCTGAGTGTGTGCTGTGGTAGTTATCAAAGCTGATATCAAATCCAGCGAAGTCTTTTTGGTGCTCTTCGCTAACTGCGGCAATCATTTCTTCAGGAGTAATACCCATCTGTTGCGCTTTAAGCATGATTGGCGTGCCGTGAGCATCGTCAGCACAGATGAAGTTTACAGTGTTGCCGCGTAGGCGTTGGTAACGAACCCAAATGTCCGCTTGGATATGCTCAAGCATATGACCAAGGTGGATCGAACCGTTAGCGTACGGAAGGGCACAAGTTACCAGCATTTTCCTTGACGGAAAGTTTTTTGGATCGTTTGCCATACTTAATATTCGCTTTTCTTGATAGGTATAAATAAATTTTGATGGATAATACTACCCCATGAACTGACTAACTCCAAGGTGTCAAACTGCGGAATGCCTTAGTTTTTTTGGGGTTCTGGTTGAGCCTGGACGGTGGTAGCATGACATCTAAAAGGAGGGCTTATGCATCAGTTCACTTCAAAACAAGATTTTTGTCACTGGTTTAACCAATTCCAACATCCACAGTTGGTGGAAAACTGGGCAGATATTCATGGCGCAATTTCGATTACGACACAGGGTTCTATTGATATAACGTTGCCATTCGCAAGTAATGAGCTTCAAACCGTACTGCATGACTGGATCAAACAGCAGCAAGCCTCGGGTAAAGTGGCTGAATTCCCATTTAATATTCGCCTTGGAGTTAAAGCTTTAGAAACTCAAGTGGCTAACTCGGTTAAGGGTGTTAAGAACATCATTGCCGTCAGTTCTGCGAAAGGTGGCGTTGGTAAATCTACTACCGCAGTTAACTTAGCGTTGGCGATTGCTCAATCTGGGGCGAAAGTGGGATTGTTGGATGCAGATATCTATGGTCCGTCTGTACCTATGATGTTGGGGCAAGAAGATGCTAAACCAGAAGTTCGTGATGGCAAGTGGATGGAACCCATTTTTGCTCACGGCATCTATACTCATTCTATCGGTTATTTGGTGGATAAATCAGAAGCGGCGATATGGCGCGGTCCAATGGCTTCAAAAGCATTGTCGCAGTTATTAACTGAAACAGATTGGCCAGATTTGGATTATTTGGTGATTGATATGCCGCCAGGTACGGGGGATATTCAATTGACTCTGTCACAACAAATTCCGGTAACAGGTAGCGTGCTAGTCACAACGCCGCAAGATTTAGCCCTTGCCGATGCAAGGAAGGGAGCGGCAATGTTTAACAAAGTCCATGTCCCGGTTATTGGTGTTGTGGAAAACATGAGTTATCACATTTGTAGTCAATGTGGCGCGAAAGAGCATATTTTTGGTATGGGCGGAGCTGAAAAAATGTCGCAAGAATTTGGCTTAGCATTGTTAGGACAAATTCCGCTTCATATCTCTATGAGAGAAGATATTGACGCTGGCGTGCCAACGGTAGCAAGACGCCCAGAAAGTGAGCATGCAGGGTATTATAAGCAACTTGCCGATCGCGTATGTAGCACGATGTTTTGGCAAGGCAAAGCAAAACCAGATGCGATTAGCTTTACAATGGTGAACTAAGTTTACTATGCCTGCTGGTTGATAATTGCACATTTTAACGTTTGCTCGGAGGTTAATCCTCTGAGCAGGCAGAAACTTATGACTAAACCCTAATTCCAACTAGTAACTATGGGGTGAACTCCCTATAATCAGGCAGTTTATCTTTTTATGTGACTAGAAATCATCATCGGGTGCAAACTAATGTCTGATAATAATCAATGCGTCATCGTAGGTATTGCTGGCGCTTCTGCTTCTGGAAAAAGTCTGATCGCGAGCACTATTTATAATGAGCTTCGCGCGAAAGTAGGCGATCATCAAATCGGTGTCATCACGGAAGATTGCTACTACAACGACCAAAGCCACCTAAGCATGGAAGAGCGAGTAAAGACGAACTACGATCACCCGAGTGCGTTGGACCACGACCTACTGTGTGAGCACCTAGAAAAATTGGTACGTGGTGAAGCAGTAGAAGTGCCTGAGTACAGCTACACTGAGCACACAAGAACAATTAACACCACCACAATGACACCTAAAAAGGTGATCATTCTAGAAGGTATCCTTCTTCTTACAGACCCTCGTCTTCGTGATTTGATGCATGCGACAGTATTTATGGACACACCGTTAGATATTTGCTTGCTTCGCCGTGTTAAGCGTGATGTGGAAGAACGAGGCCGAACTATGGAGTCTGTTCTTAAGCAATACCAACAAACAGTACGTCCGATGTTCATGCAGTTTATCGAACCTTCTAAGCAATATGCGGACATTATTGTTCCTCGCGGTGGTAAAAACCGTATCGCAATTGATGTATTAAAAGCTCACATTGCAAGACTTTTGAAAGCTTAAGCCTATAGACGGCTATATCGCTTTATTTTTAAGAGAAGAAGTGGCACCTTAAGTGCCACTTCTTTTTTTGTTTTTAAATTAGTCAGTTGCAGGTTAAAACCAGACACTTTTCACGCTTTTGTGGAACTGTCAGCGGCAAATGGAGTCTGCGCTTATAATTGTAAAAACACTCGAGCAAGGAAAAACAAATGAAGAAACTGCTCTTAATTCTAGCAATACCGATTGTGGTCATTTTGGTCGCAATTTTAGCGTTAACCATCTTCGTCAATCCGAATCAGTTTAAACCCCTTATTGTTGAGCAAGCGCAAAAGCAAACGGGATTAGAGTTGGTGATTGAAGGGGATATCAGTTGGCAATTTTTCCCATCAATTGGCTTTGAGTTGGGACATACAGAATTGCGAAACCCACAAGGCTTTAGTAAACCCAATTTATTCAAAGTTGATACCGTTGGTGTAGACATCTCTGTTATGCCACTTTTTAGTCAACAGCTTGAAATTGGAAACGTCACGCTTGATGGTGCTGAGTTCTACATTGAAACCAAGAAAGATGGCAGCAAGAATATTGATGCATTGACGAAAGCCCAAACACAACAAGCAGAACAAGAGAACAATGCTGCGCCTACGCAAAATGGTGAAACGCAAACTTCTGGTTCTGATTGGAGTATTAATCTTGCTGGCGTTACGGTTTCTAACGGTTCATTAGAAATGCAGGATAAGCAAGCCGGTAGTTACACCAAACTTTATGATATTTCATTAAACCTTTCCGAATTCGCTTTTGACAACTGGACAACGGCTGATTTTGGCGTGAAGGGCGAAATGAACGACCAAAAGTTCACCGCGAAAGGTCAGGCAGACTTTAAGCTAGAAAAAGGTTTGGCAAACTACGCGCTAAAGAACATCAACTTTGATGCGACATACTCTGACCCTGCCAATAAAATTGAATCGGCAACGATCGGTTTAGACACGTTTGAATTCGATACAGTAAATAACCTGACTTATGCCATTAAGGGTGACGCTGGTGGTATGAAGTTAGATATGCAGGGTGCTGGTCAACTTAGCGTGGACAAGGCTATCAGCAAAGTACAGTTGGATAAGTTAACTCTTAAATCGACTTTTGAGGGTGATGCCTTACCTCAGTCCCCGATGAAAGTCGACATGGTGTCTGATCTGTCTTTCGACCTAACGAAAAACCATCTGAGTTTTGTTCTAGAGAAGTTAACAGCGAATGCTATCGCCCTAGATGGTAAGGCAGATGTGACACTCGGTGATATTCCTAAAGTACGCTTTGCTCTCCATAGCCCCAATATCGATCTTGATGAGTTCTTAGGGTTAGATAAGCAAGCTGCCGAAGGTAATAAGCCTGCTTCTGGTGGCGAGAGTGCTCCTGCCGGACCTGAGGTTGAGCCTGATTTGTCTGCGTTGAAAACGTTAGATGTAAAGGGTGACATTACCATCGACAAATTCAAAGCGGCAAATGCGAAGATGGAAGCGGTAAAAACGAGCTTCACTGCGAATCGTGGCGTGTTTGAGCTTACATCATTTAGTTCGAAGTTGTACCAAGGCTCAATCTCAGCGACAGCGAAGTTAGATGCACGCCAATCACCAGCGACTTACAGTGTTAAAAAGTCAATCAAAGGCGTGAAAGTTCAACCGCTACTTATAGACGTTGCTGAAAACGACAAACTTGAAGGGACAGGTAACATTGATGTGAATGTTACAGGTAAGAGTCTCACGCCTACCGGTATCAAGAAGAATCTATCTGGTACGGTTGTTATCAATTTTGCTGACGGTGCGGTGAATGGCATCAACGTTGCTCAGTTGATTCGTGAAAACTATGCGAAATTTAAAGGGCAAAAAGTTGAAGGTACCAATGTAGCTAAGAAAACAGACTTCAGTGCGATGACGGCGACATTGAAACTCAACAAAGGTGTTGTATCAACGGATAATATGCAAGCTCAGTCTCCATTGTTACGTGTTCGTGGTAAAGGTACCGCAAACTACATCAATGAAACAGTCGACTTTACTATCAGCACGTCAGTTGTAGGTAGCCTAGAAGGCCAGGGCGGTAAAGATATAGATGAGCTGAAAGACATCACGATTCCAATCAATGTGTCTGGTAAGTGGGCAGAACCTAAATTCAAGCTCGTATTCGATGATGTTCTGAAGCAGAAAGCCCAGAAAGAAATCGATCGTGGCGTGGAGAAGCTAACGGACAAAATCAAAGACGAGAAAACCAAAGATGCGGTCGATGGTTTATTGAAGAATCTTTTCAACTAACCGTGCGTGAAAATCAAAAGGGTTGGCATTTTGCCAACCCTTTTTAAATTACTCTGCGAGTGTTACCAATCGACGCCTTTGAGGGCTTTTACGCCAGATTCAAATGCGTGCTTTACATTTTTCACTTCAGAAACGGTATCGGCCATTTCAATCAGGGTTCGATGTGCGCCACGCCCAGTAATAATAACCGACTGCATTTTAGGTCGGTTGCTCAGCGCTTCGACCACTTCGTCTAAGTCGATGTAGCCGTAGCTCACCATATAAGTTAGCTCGTCAAACAAGATGACATCGATAGAGTCGTCTTGCAGCATGCGCTTACATTCTTGCCATACGCCTTGCGCTGCTTCGGTATCAGCGGCTTTGTTTTGAGTTTCCCACGTAAAGCCGGTTGCCATTACTTGGAATTCAACGCCGAGTTTCTCAAGTAGGTTGCGCTCACCGTTGTCCCAAGTACCTTTAATAAACTGCGCGACAGCACAATTCAAACCATGACCCACTGCGCGTGCGATCGTACCGAATCCTGATGTCGATTTACCTTTACCATTTCCGGTAATGATCAGTAGCAGACCTTTTTCCTCTTGAGCCGCAGCGATTTTTGCGTCTACCTGTTCTTTGACTTTTTGTTGGCGAGCTTTATGGCGTGCTTCTTTATTTTCTTCGATAGACATAATACTTCCTCAATTCCTTTTCGTGCTGTGCCCAAGTTAATTTGGGTTCATTGATTTATCTCGCTATGATAGACCAACATATCGTGAAGAAAAACCACCGATAATTCAGGGAATAAAATGAAGAAAATACTTGTTGTTTGTATGGGAAACATTTGTCGGTCACCAACTGGAGAGGCAGTGTTAAGAGCGAAAGCTCAAAAGCTAGGCGTTGAAGTAGAGGTTGATTCGGCAGGTACAATTGGCTACCACGCAGGAAACCGACCGGATTCAAGAGCGATGGCAGCAGGAAAGCAGCGAGGTTATTCTTTTAAAGGAATGCAAGCGCGCCAAGTCACCATTGATGACTTTGAAAAGTTTGACCTTATATTAGCCGCAGATAAAGCAAATTTGGCCGATTTATTGGATATTTGTCCGTTGAAGTATCGACACAAAGTATCGTTATTTTTAAGTCATTCTGAGTCAGGTTACGACGAAGTCCCGGACCCATATTATGGTGGGGAAGATGGCTTTGAACTGGTGCTTGATTTAATCGAAGAGGCATCAGACGCAATTTTGAAGAAGCTATAATCGCCGTGCTTGAAGACAATAGAAAAAGGGATGAGCTCAGCTCATCCCTTTTTATTCGTGTTAACCCGCTAGTATGTCGGTTGCGACTTTGTAGCTTGGGTC
Source organism: Vibrio sp. 1557 (assembly GCF_033340175.1). Classification (NCBI taxonomy): domain Bacteria; kingdom Pseudomonadati; phylum Pseudomonadota; class Gammaproteobacteria; order Vibrionales; family Vibrionaceae; genus Vibrio; species Vibrio sp. 1557. The sequence continues at coordinate 68,799 of NZ_JAWOVZ010000002.1, forward strand.
TTCCTTCACGTTAATTTCAACCAAGCTGCCAGCTTTGTCCAAAAGTTTACGACAATCTGGGCTTAGGTGACGAAGGTGCAGCGTTTTACCTTGAGCATTGTAACGCTCAGCCAGTGTTTCAATGGCTTCAATTGCAGAGTGATCTGTCACGCGAGAGTCTGCAAAATCGACAATCACATCTTTTGGATCTTCAGGCGCGTTAAACAACTCCAGGAAGTTAGCCGCAGAGCCAAAGAAAATAGGGCCGTGAATCTTGTACTCTTTTGAACCTTCCTCGTTTAAGCACGTGTCGGCATAGATGTGCTTAGCGTGTTGCCATGCAAACATTAATGCAGAAACGATAACACCAACCGCTACGGCAACAGCAAGGTCAGTAAGAACAGTAACAACGGTCACAAGAACAATAACGAAGAAGTCTTGCTTCGGTACGCGGCGTGCTAGCTTAAATGTTGCCCATTCGAATGTACCAATGACAACCATGAACATCACACCAACCAGAGCAGCGAGTGGGATCATTTCAATTAGCGAAGAAGCGAATAAGATAAACATCAATAGAGCGATAGCCGCAACGATACCAGATAGACGGCCGCGACCACCTGAGTTTACGTTGATCATCGACTGACCAATCATCGCACAACCACCCATTGCGCCAAACACAGAACACGTCATGTTTGCCATACCTTGACCGATACATTCGCGGTTAGATTGACCACGAGTATTCGTCATCTCATCTAAAACTGTCAGTGTTAGTAGAGATTCAATTAGACCAATGGCCGCGAGAATGATCGCGTATGGAAGAATGATTTGTAGTGTCTCTAGTGTAAATGGTACCGCAGGAATAGAGAAGGTTGGTAGTGAACCTGCGAGTGTTGCAGCTTCATCACCAGACATTGTACGCAGGAAGTCAACAACAGTTCGAGTTTCCAGATCCAAGCCAACCACTAAAGCCGTCACCGTTACGATCGCAACAAGTGAAGAGGGTACAGCTGTTGTGATTTTTGGTAGAAAGTGAATGATTGCCATAGTCAGCGCAACCAAACCAAGCATTAGCAGCATCTGGTCTTGTGGTAGCCAAGTAAGCATGCCGTTGATGTCTGGCGCTTTAAACTGACCCAACTGAGCTAGGAAGATAACAATAGCCAGACCGTTCACAAAACCGATCATCACAGGGTGAGGTACGATACGGATAAACTTACCCAATTTAAACATACCAGCGGCAATTTGAAGAATACCAGCGAGCATGATGGCTGCGAATAGGTACTGGACACCGTGAGTCGCGACAAGCGAAACCATTACGACTGCCATGGCACCTGTTGCACCAGAAATCATGCCAGGACGACCACCGAAAATGGAAGTAATAAGACCAACGATGAATGCAGCGTAAAGACCGACCATCGGATCTACGCCTGCGACGAACGCAAATGCGACAGCTTCAGGAACCAATGCTAGCGCAACGGTTAAGCCTGATAGCACATCATTTTTTACGGAGTGCTTAGAAAATTGGGGAAATTCGAACATGTTTGTTTTTAAGTTCTCTTTGCAATGAGTTAAACCCGACACATATTCGTATTTGCACAAGCCACTGGAAGGTTGATTTTTAATCAAACATTGCAGTGTAAACCGTAGTATTAAAAGAGCAGCATCAGAATGGTGTCGAAAACTTGAGTCGGCGCATGCTACCGAAAAGTGTGATTAAGTTCAAGAATGATACGAATAATGGCGTACAAATGTGATCACGAATTGGTATTTATATGAACAATTTAGTGGGCAAATATGAAGATAAAAAAGGCTACCAGATGGTAGCCTTTAATTTATTTATGCCGTTAAGCAGTTGAACGTAATGATTTAGCCTAGTTAAAGTTAGGCTTTGTCATCTCTGCCGATGCACGGTTTTTAGCCACTTGGCTACCTGCACCTTTAGCTTGGTAACGTTCGGTTTTGAACGGCGCTGCTGCAACCGTGATTTCGCGTAGCTCTTGAGGGCCAGGTGCTTTCGTCATCGGTGCGCTAGCGTTTAGCTTAGCAGCAACTTTAATGGCTTCGACTTTAGGCTCTGGTTTATCTACTGGCGCTTCGGCTACAATCTCTTTTGCTGCTTCAACGATAGGCTCTTCAGTAGGTGCCGTTTCTACAATGGCATCAACCGGTTCAGCATGTTCAGTTACAGGAGTTTCAACGATAGGCTCTACCGATGCTGTTTCTACTACTGCCGATTCAGCTTTTTCTGCGATTACTGTTTCAACAACAGGTGCTTCTACTACTGGAGCTTCCACTTTCGCTTCAACGGTTTCTTGAACCTTGTGTTCAACAACTGGCGCATCTGTTACGACAGGTTGCTCGCGACGAATAATCACTTTACCCATTGCCATTTCTGGACACGCAAAGCCACCTTGGATTGTAGGTACTGCTGCTACAGCTTCTTCCTTAACTCGCTCTTCCTTCTTAGGTGCTGGTTTCGGAATGTAACGTGGCATTACTTTACCCATAGCCATTTCAGGAGAAGCGACACCTCCCTTACGTAGGCGGAACGGGTTAGGGCGGCGATCACGGCCACGGCGACGACGCTGGCCGCTTGCACGCAGGTGACGTGGCGAACGACGATTACGACGTTGCTTAGACTCTGCTTGCTTGTTGTCTTGCTGTGCCTCTACCGCTGCTTCTGTTGGCTTTTCAACTTTAGCTTCAACCGTTTCTTGAGTCTTAACCGCTGTTTCTTCGGCTTTCTTCTCAATAGCTTCTTGGTCCTTAACGCGTACAGACTTGTTCAATTTGCGACGTTGGCGGCGCTCTTTCACTTTTTCTGCTTTCGCATTTTGCTGCTTCGGTTTGCTCTCTTCTGGTTTTGTTTCAGTACGAGCTTCCGCTGCTAGCTGCAGACCTTTTTCCGCTACTTTTGCGTTTGCTTTCTGCTCTTGGGCTTTATCTGCCTGTTGAGCTTTAGGTTTACGCTTTTGGTTACGGTTTTGCGGTTTATTTGTTTGTTGTTGAGCTTCGTTTTGCTCATTAGCCTGCTCATCACGAGGCTTACGACGACGTCGGTTATCGCGATTGTCGCGGTTATCACGATTATCGCGCTGGTTGTTATTGCGACGACGATCGTTACGATCACGTTTGTTACGTCGATTATCGCGATTTGGTTTTTTCTCTTCCTGAGGTTTCTGTTCTTCTTTTGTTTCTTCAGAACCACCGAATAGGAAGCTACCAAGTGCTTTAAACAGACGGCTGAACAATCCAGGTTTCTCTTCTTGTTCAACGTTTTGTTCTTTCTTCTTCGCTTCAGGAGCTGGTTTAGCTGCTGGTGCAGGTGCGGTTTGAGACGGAGCCGCAAAGCCTTTAAGAACTGGCTCTTCAATTCGTTTTGGTTTTACGTCAACTTCCGCTGGCTCTTTACCTTCCGCTTCTTTCATTGCTTCCAGTTTTTTAGGAAGTAGGTAAGAAATCAGATCGAACTCTTCACCTTCACGAACACGGATAACTTCGAAGTGCGGCGTTTCCATGTCAGAGTTTGGAACAACCGTAATCTTCACTTCTTGAATGCGTTCGATATGGTTAACTGAACGACGTTTTTCGTTCAACAAGTAAGAAGCGATTGGCACAGGTACAACTGCGAGAACTTGCGCTGTATTGTCTTTCAGTGCTTCCTCTTCGATTAAACGAAGTACAGAAAGTGCTAGAGATTCGTTGTCGCGAACGACTCCAGTACCGCTACAGCGAGGACAGATGTGGTGGCTTGCTTCTGCTAGAGAAGGGCTTAAACGTTGACGTGACATCTCCAACAAACCAAAGCGAGAAATACGACCGATTTGTACACGAGCGCGATCAAGACGAACGGCTTCACGTAGACGGTTTTCTACTTCTCGTTGGTGGCGAACAGGTGTCATATCGATAAAGTCGATAACCACTAAGCCACCCAAGTCACGTAGACGTAACTGGCGAGCAATTTCGTCGGCTGCTTCTAGGTTCGTGTTTAGGGCTGTTTCTTCAATATCACCGCCCTTGGTTGCACGAGCAGAGTTGATATCGATAGACGTTAGTGCCTCAGTCGGGTCAATAACAATAGAACCGCCAGATGGCAGACGCACTTCACGTTGGAAAGCCGATTCAATTTGGCTTTCGATTTGGTAGTGGCTGAATAGTGGAACTTCGCCTTCATATTTCTTAACGCGGTTAAGGAAATCAGGGCGCACCAATTGAATGTGCTCTTTTGCACGTTCGTAGATGGTGTTGCTATCAATTAAGATTTCGCCAATATCACGACGCAAATAGTCACGGATTGCACGAACGATAACGTTACTTTCTTGGTGGATTAAGAATGGAGCAGGGTTAGAGTCCGCTGCACCTTTGATTGCACCCCAGTGGTTAAGTAGTACATTCAAATCCCACTCAAGTTCTTCAGCACTCTTGCCAACGCCAGCAGTACGTACGATTAGGCCCATGCCCTGAGGCAGTTCCAAAGTACTTAATGCGGCTTTTAGTTGAGTACGCTCGTCACCTTCGATTCGACGAGAAATACCGCCAGCACGAGGGTTGTTAGGCATCAGAACAAGGTAACTACCAGCAAGAGAAATGAAAGTAGTAAGAGCAGCGCCCTTGCTTCCACGTTCTTCTTTTTCCACTTGAACGATAACTTCTTGGCCTTCCGTTAGCACTTCTTTGATGCTTGGACGACCTTGGTAGGTGTAACCTTCAGGGAAATATTCGCGGGCAATTTCTTTGAGAGGGAGGAAACCGTGACGCTCGGCGCCGTAATCAACAAATGCGGCTTCTAAGCTTGGTTCGATACGTGTGATACGTCCTTTGTAGATATTCGCTTTTTTAGATTCATGTCCTGGACTCTCGATATCAAGATCGAAAAGTCGCTGGCCATCAACCAGAGCGACACGCAACTCTTCTTTTTGAGTTGCGTTAATTAACATTCTTTTCATTGAAAATTCTCGTTGTCTTTTCTTTTATATCTTTCTTGTCGACTTGCCACTGTTTTTTCGCTCTTTCACGGTGCCTGATCCCATGGCTTGTATTTTGCAGCCTCCCGGCTGGAAGGGGATGCTCTCGGGCACTTCAGTCATCACAAGCCTCTTGTGGTTTCTGTTGGAAACGTAGACTTGTGACCCGCTATTTGGGCGGTAGGTACTCAACGTGAATATGCGAGGAGTAGGGTGGCAAGAGTGTTGAATTCGATGTGTCTCACGCCAATGCTGCACTCGACCTTCAACGATCTACTCACATTGCTTGAGGATAAATGATTGGTAATGAATAAAATGTAACCAAACCTTCCTTAGCAGCTGTGAACTATAGCAGTGCGCGTGGCTATCAGCAATCTGCTTTCACGCAAACGATAGAAAATTTGCCGCTAAACTCAAAATTTCTATTTTATAACTGGCTGTTTCATAAGCAATTGAGATGTGCAAACTGTTCAAGACAGAAAACAAATTGAGAACTTGATTGAGAGTTTTAATAATTTAAACAAAAGCTTGGCGAAATTTAGACCAGTATGTGCCACGGAGTGTTTCTTTTACGACAAGAATAATGTGAAGTCGCACGAAATTGAGTTTACAATACCGCCCATGAACGAAATAAGAACAAAAGTCCAGTTCGTCGATATCGACGAAGATATGGCGGGTCAGCGCATTGATAATTTTTTGCGCAACCAATTAAAAGACATTCCTAAAAGCATGATTTACCGAATTGTGCGTAAGGGCGAAGTGCGCGTAAATAAAAAGCGTATAAAAGCAGAGTACAAGTTAAAAGCAGGCGATCTCGTTCGTATTCCACCGGTGACCGTCGAGAAAAAAGATGACGATGTCGCACCAAGTACGAAACTTAACAAAGTCGCTGAGTTGGAAAATATGATTATCTTCGAAGATGATCATATGTTGATTCTAAACAAACCATCTGGCACCGCTGTGCATGGTGGCAGTGGTTTAAAGTTTGGTGCGATTGAAGCGCTTAGGGCTCTGCGTCCTCAAGCTCGCTTTCTTGAACTTGTGCATCGTATTGACCGTGATACTTCAGGGATTTTGCTGGTTGCTAAGAAGCGTTCTGCACTTCGTCACTTGCAAGCCCAGTTTCGTGAAAAGACAGTAAAGAAGTTTTACTTAGCTCTTGTCATGGGGCAATGGAAAAGCAGTTGTAAGGTTGTGAACGCGCCACTGCTCAAAAACGAAGTGAACAGTATTGTTCGTGTTAACCCTAATGGTAAGCCGTCAGAAACGCGTTTTAAGATTTTGGAAAAGTTCGAACAAGCTACATTGATTCAGGCGAGTCCGATTACTGGTCGAACTCACCAAATACGAGTTCATACGCAATACACTGGTCACCCAATCGCTTGGGATGATCGCTACGGTGATCGTCGCTTTGACGCTTACACAGGTCAAGTTGGTTTAGATCGTTTGTTCCTACACGCGGCAAACATCAAGTTCCAACACCCATCAAATGATGAGTGGATGGAAATCAACGCACCGATGGAACCGAAACTAGAAAAAGTGTTGGCGGGTTTAAGAAACGCGTAACCATGTTTTCCTCGCGGATGCAAAAGGGAGCCTGTGGCTCCCTTTTATCGTATTTGGGTTAAAGGACATCGAGTCCTTGAACATGCAACATATCAATCAAATCAATCAATGGTAGTCCGACAAGTGTGTTCGGGTCTTTACCAACTAATTTCGTAAACAAACAAATTCCCATGCCTTCGCTTTTAAAGCTGCCTGCGCAGTAAAAAGGTTCTTCCCTGTCGACGTAGCGTTCGATTTGTTCAAGCGTTAAATCTCTAAAGTGCACCTCGAAAGAATCAAAGCCGACTTCTGTATGGTTTGTCACGGTGTTATGTACCGCAAGACCAGTATAGAAAGTGATGACTTTTCCACTTTGAGCCAAAAGTTGATTTATCGCGTTATCTCTATTTAAAGGCTTGCCAACGATTTCACCATTAATGACACAAACTTGGTCACTGCCGATAACTAAACTTGCTTTATCCGTCTGGCAAGATATTGCTTTCTCTTGGGCCAGTCTCTGCACAAGTTCAGTTGGCGTTTCTTGGTCAAAAGGTGTTTCATCGCAATCAGGTGATAAACAAACGAATGGTAGTGAGAGCTTTTCAAGCAGTTGTTTACGAAAAGGGGAGGTTGAGGCTAAAACCAGTTGGTAATTTTTCATTTTGAATTACAATTCGTGGGAGCATTTCCAATAGGATAATAGATCAAAAATGATTCTGGCTAATGCTCTGTATGTTAAGCGTAAAAAAGTACAACTTTTTTGCCTTTTTCTTTGACTAATTTTGATTTGGAAGATAATATTCGCGCCCTATGCAAAAGGTAAAAATACCGCGAACGGTTGACCCAGCTAAAGCTGCACAGAAACGATTGGATTACGATGGCATCATCCAAGCTAGTCTTTTCAAGCGCTTAGTGGAAACAACTGAAGGCGTAAAACGCGACGCAGAAGTCTCATTGTCATTTGGGATGGATGAACAGCGACTCGTTGTTATCTCTGGTAAAGCTAACATCGAAGTCGATTTAGAGTGTCAGCGTTGTAATGAGGTATTCGCACATGAGTGCGAAGTTGAATTCCTTTCTACTCCTTACTACGGTGAGAAAACAGAACAGGAAGCACCAGAAATTTATGATTTGGTAGATCTAAATGAATATGGTGAATTAGACCTCATACAACTTGTTGAAGACGAGTTCATCTTAGCATTACCTCAAATTGCGATGCACGATGAAGCGGATTGTAGCGTTGATTCAAATAACATGGTTTTTGGTGAGATTCCTGAAGAAATTGAGGAAGAAAAACCGAATCCATTCGACGTTTTGAAAAGTCTGAAAAAGTAATAGGTGTGGTAGCCGATTCTTCTTCAGGTTTTTAACCCAATAGTATAGGAGTAGGGTCAATGGCCGTACAGAAAAACCGTAAAACTCGTTCTAAGCGCGGTATGCGTCGTTCACACGATGCGCTAACTACAGCTGCTCTATCTGTAGACGCGACTTCTGGTGAAACTCACCTACGCCACAACGTAACTGCTGAAGGTTACTACCGTGGTCAAAAGGTTATCAACAAGTAAGGTTGAACCTTTGCAAAGTATTACCGTTGCACTTGATGCAATGGGCGGGGATTTCGGTCCACGCGTAACAGTGCCTGCCGCCGTGCAGGCACTGTCTCATTTCCCAGAGCTAAAAGTGATTCTTATTGGTGATCAATCTCTGATCACGTCTCAATTATCTCAACTCGGTACCTCGACCAGTTCCCGCTTGACTATTCTTCACAGCGAGAAAGTTATCTCGAACTCAGAAAAACCTTCATTGGCGTTACGTAATAGCCAAAATAGTTCTATGCGTATGGCTATCGATTTGGTTTCTGAGCAGAAAGCGGATGCTTGTGTTAGTGGTGGCAACACCGGTGCATTAATGGCACTATCGCGTTTCATTCTTAAGTTACTTCCTGGCATTGAACGTCCTGCTTTAGTTTCCGCTTTACCGACGATTACCGGAAAGCGTACTTGGATGCTGGATCTGGGGGCGAATGTATCGTGCGATGCTGATAGCTTGTTCCAATTTGCTGTAATGGGCAGTGCATTAGCTGAAGAACACTTGGGTCGTCCTCCTCGCGTTGCTGTACTCAATATTGGCGCAGAAGAGATTAAAGGTAACGATTTAGTCAAACGTTGCGCAGAAATGCTTTCTCAGACCGATGCGATTAACTTTGTCGGTTATATTGAAGGTAATCAAATTTTGCATGATGTTGCGGACGTCATTGTTTGTGATGGATTTGTCGGCAACGTATGCTTAAAAGCCAGTGAGGGAACAGCTCAACTTTTTATCGAAAAAATTAAAACCAGCATAATGGCATCAACGATAAAGGGTTGGATAGCTAGAAAGTTGTTTTCTAGGCTGTTTAATGAACTAAAAACACTGAACCCCGACCAGTATAACGGCGCAAGTTTGCTAGGATTGCGCGGCATTGTCATAAAAAGCCATGGAAGTGCGGATGTATCTGCGATTGTCAATGCACTTGGCGAGGCAGTACACGAGGTCAAACGACAAGTACCAAGCCGTATTAGCGATCGTTTGGAAGCGGTTTTACTCGAGAGGCATTATTAGTCTTCATGTATAGCAAAATTTTAGGTACTGGCAGCTACCTGCCATCTCAGGTGCGTACAAACGCAGATCTAGAGAAAATGGTAGATACAAGTGATGAGTGGATCGTTGCTCGCACGGGTATTAAAGAGCGTCGAATTGCTGCAGAAAACGAAACTGTAGCAGACATGGCATTCTACGCAGCTGAAAACGCTATCGATATGGCGGGTATTGATAAAAACGATATCGACCTGATTATCGTAGCCACAACGAGCAGTAGCCATACTTTCCCTTCATCTGCGTGTCAGGTGCAGGCAAAGCTTGGCATTAAAGGTTGTCCAGCTTTTGACTTAGCCGCTGCTTGTTCTGGTTTTGTGTACGCATTATCTGTTGCAGACCAACATATCAAATCTGGTATGTGCAAAAACGTACTTGTGATTGGTTCAGATGCTTTGTCTAAAACGTGTGATCCGACAGACCGTTCAACCATTATCCTATTTGGTGATGGTGCCGGAGCCGTTGTCGTAGGCGCTAGCCAAGAGCCTGGCATTATCTCTACCCACATATACTCGGATGGTCAATTCGGAGAGCTTCTAAGCCTACCTGTACCTGTGCGGGGGCAAGATGCGGATAAATGGCTTCATATGGCTGGGAACGAAGTATTCAAAGTCGCTGTAACTCAGCTATCGAAACTAGTAAAAGATACGCTTGAAGCCAACAACATGCATAAGTCTGAACTAGACTGGCTAGTGCCGCACCAAGCGAACTACCGCATTATTTCAGCGACAGCGAAGAAACTTTCGATGTCACTAGACCAAGTCGTGATTACACTTGATAAACACGGCAACACATCAGCTGCGACGGTGCCAACAGCACTAGATGAAGCGGTACGTGATGGTCGTATTAAACGCGGTCAAACTCTGCTTCTTGAAGCGTTTGGCGGCGGATTCACTTGGGGCTCGGCCCTTGTGAAGTTCTAAGTTTCACAAGAATTCAAAATTTAAGGTGCACTTGGTGCATCTTATTTCTTTTTACTTTGCTTAAAGGAAAACAACATGAGCAAGTTTGCTATCGTATTTCCAGGTCAAGGTTCTCAAGCTGTAGGTATGCTTGCAGAACTAGGCGAACAATATGACGTAGTAAAACAAACATTTGCAGAAGCATCTGACGCACTAGGTTACGATCTATGGGCGCTTGTTCAAAATGGACCTGCAGAAGATTTAAACGAGACTTTCCGTACTCAACCAGCTTTGCTAGCTTCATCTGTTGCAATCTGGCGTGTATGGCAGGAACTTGGCTTAGAGCAACCAGCAAACCTAGCCGGTCACAGCCTAGGTGAGTACTCAGCACTTGTATGTGCGGGTGTTATCGACTTTAAAGAAGCCATCAAGCTGGTTGAATTACGTGGTCAACTTATGCAAGAAGCAGTACCAGCTGGTACTGGCGCAATGTACGCGATTATCGGTTTGGCTGATGATGCGATTGCAAAAGCGTGTGAAGACGCAGCGCAAGGCGAAGTGGTCTCTCCAGTAAACTTTAACTCGCCTGGTCAAGTCGTTATCGCTGGTAGCAAAGACGCAGTAGAGCGAGCTGGTGCGCTATGTAAAGAAGCTGGTGCGAAGCGTGCGCTTCCTCTTCCTGTTTCAGTACCTTCACACTGTGCACTTATGAAGCCAGCAGCGGAAAAACTTGCTGTAGCTCTTGAGTCTATCGAATTTAACTCACCACAGCTGCCAGTTATCAACAACGTTGATGTGGTTGCTGAGACAGATCCTGCAAAAATCAAAGATGCGCTTGTTCGTCAGCTACATAGCCCAGTTCGTTGGACTGAAACAGTTGAACTGATGCACGAACAAGGCGTAGAAAATCTTCTTGAGCTTGGTCCTGGTAAAGTTTTAACAGGTCTAACAAAACGTATCGTGAAAACGCTAACTGCAGCCGCAGTGAATGATATCGCATCGCTAGACGCTGCGAAGTAATCCATCAAGCGATAAATTTGCGATAAGAAAAGGAAACACAACATGATGAATCTAGAAGGTAAGATCGCGCTAGTTACCGGCGCAAGCCGTGGTATTGGCCGCGCGATCGCGGAACTTCTTGTCGAGCGAGGTGCTACGGTTATCGGTACTGCTACTTCTGAAAGTGGTGCGGCTGCTATCAGCGAGTATCTTGGTGATAACGGTAAAGGCTTAGCGCTTAACGTGACTGATGTCGAGTCTATCGAAGCGACATTAAAAACGATCAACGAAGAATTTGGTGTGATCGATATTCTGGTGAATAACGCTGGTATTACTCGTGACAACCTATTGATGCGCATGAAAGATGATGAGTGGAACGACATCATCGATACCAACCTAACGCCTATCTACCGCATGTCTAAAGCGGTTTTACGCGGTATGATGAAAAAACGTGCGGGTCGTATCATCAACGTAGGCTCTGTTGTTGGTACCATGGGTAATGCTGGTCAAACTAACTACGCAGCAGCGAAAGCGGGCGTGATTGGTTTTACTAAATCAATGGCTCGTGAAGTTGCGTCTCGTGGTGTAACAGTGAACACTGTTGCTCCTGGTTTCATCGAAACTGACATGACTAAGGCGCTAAGTGATGACCAACGTGCGGCAACTTTGTCGAACGTGCCAGCAGGTCGTTTAGGTGACCCACGTGAAATTGCATCAGCAGTAGTTTTCCTTGCTTCTCCTGAAGCAGCGTACATTACTGGTGAAACTTTGCATGTAAATGGTGGCATGTACATGGTTTAATGCGACAGTTTATGCAAAATAAGCTATTTTACATTGTGAAAAATAGCCTATAGTTGCAGTTAACTGTCATGAACTTGTCATGCTTATGCGCAAGATTTGTGCATGATTTAAGTCAAAAATGTATTGAAATTCGGTTAAATTCGCTAATTTTGTGGTTTGACCAGCAAGGACCCCCTTGCAACTTTCAATAGTTCGAATAAACTACGGAATCATCGCATTAGGCGAAATCTGTAAAGGAAAAGAAAAATGAGCAACATCGAAGAACGCGTAAAGAAAATCATTGTTGAACAGCTAGGTGTAGACGAAGCAGAAGTTAAAAACGAAGCTTCTTTCGTTGATGATCTAGGTGCTGATTCTCTAGACACTGTAGAACTAGTTATGGCTCTAGAAGAGGAATTCGACACTGAGATTCCTGACGAAGAAGCTGAGAAGATCACTACTGTTCAAGCTGCAATCGACTACGTAAACAGCGCTCAGTAATTAGCTCTCCCAGGCGGTCTCCTAGACCGCCTGTGTTCTTTCTAACTTCTTCTATCCTCTCATAGAAATATTCAATTCCCGGAGAATTATATCGTGTCCAAGCGTCGTGTAGTTGTCACTGGCATGGGTATGTTGTCACCGGTAGGCAACACAGTAGAATCATCTTGGAAAGCCCTGCTAGAAGGTCAAAGTGGTATCGTAAATATCGAGCACTTTGATACTACGAACTTCTCAACTCGTTTTGCAGGTCTTGTTAAAGATTTCGATTGCACAGAGTACATGTCTAAAAAAGATGCTCGTAAGATGGACCTTTTCATCCAGTACGGCATTGCAGCGGGTATTCAAGCTCTTGATAACTCTGGCTTACAAATTACCGAAGAAAATGCGGCTCGAGTTGGTGTTGCTATCGGCTCAGGCATTGGCGGTCTTGACCTTATCGAAACTGGCCATACTGCATTAGTAGACAAAGGCCCTCGCAAAGTTAGCCCATTTTTTGTTCCTTCGACCATTGTAAACATGGTTGCAGGTAACCTATCTATCATGCGTGGTCTCCGTGGTCCAAATATCGCGATTTCTACCGCATGTACTACTGGCCTGCATAATATCGGCCATGCAGCACGTATGATTGCCTACGGCGATGCAGATGCGATGGTTGCTGGTGGTGCAGAAAAAGCTTCTACGCCTCTTGGCATGGCTGGCTTCGGTGCAGCTAAAGCACTATCTACTCGTAATGAAGAGCCTCAAAAAGCGTCTCGCCCATGGGATAAAGGCCGTGATGGTTTTGTTCTAGGTGATGGTGCTGGCATGATGGTGCTTGAAGAGTACGAACACGCAAAAGCACGTGGCGCGAAGATTTACGCAGAACTGGTTGGTTTTGGTATGTCTGGTGATGCTTACCACATGACTTCTCCAAGCGAAGATGGCTCTGGTGGTGCACTTGCGATGGAAGCGGCAATGCGTGACGCGAACATCACAGGTACCCAAGTAGGTTATGTGAATGCTCACGGTACATCTACTCCTGCTGGCGACGTTGCAGAAATCAAGGGCGTGAAACGTGCTCTTGGTGAAGAAGGTGCGAAGCAAGTACTTGTATCATCAACTAAGTCTATGACTGGTCACCTATTAGGTGCAGCAGGCTCTGTTGAAGCAATTATCACGGTTATGTCTTTGGTTGACCAAATCGTTCCACCAACGATTAACCTTGATGATCCAGAAGAAGGTCTAGACATCGACCTTGTGCCGCACACTGCGCGCAAAGTTGAAGGTATGGAATACGCTATCTGTAACTCGTTTGGCTTTGGTGGTACAAACGGTTCTTTGATCTTCAAAAAGTTCGCTGAGTAACACTATCTAACCTTATTTAGATAAGCGAAACTTGTATTCTAACGGCTCGATGCTTAGCATTGAGCCGTTTTGTTTTATTTGTTGTCTGCTAATTTGAAGGTACGTGAATGTTTTGGGTAAATGGAGTTCCGCAAACGCATGTAGAGCTAGGTGATCGCTCATTCCAATACGGTGATGGAGGCTTTACCACCATCCTGACCCAAAATGGAGAGTTGGTTTACTGGCAGGAGCATACTGAGCGCATGAGTGCTTGCCTTGACGCTTTGAAGATCTCTTCACCTGACTGGAAAGTTGTGCATGGTTGGGCAAGCAAAGCGGTTTTATCTGACGCACGAGCGGGGGTGAAGATTCACGTTAGCCGCGGTATTGGCGGGCGAGGGTATAGCCCTAATGGGATTAAAGGCCCTATCGTGACGATTTCCAATTTTGCATTTCCTTCTCATTATTCATCTTGGCAAGAACAAGGTGTGGACTTGGGCGTTTGTAATACTCGTCTAGGGATTCAACCTTTACTTGCGGGACATAAGCACAACAACCGTTTAGAGCAGATTCTCGCCAAGGCTGAAATCGACAATACAGAGTTTGCAGATGCAATAACGTTAAATGTGCAAAACCATGTCATTGAAACTACAATGGCCAACCTTTTTTGGGTTAAAGGTAATAAAGTATTTACGCCGGAGCTGACCTTATCAGGCGTTACGGGCGTAATGCGTCGTAAGGTGCTTGAGTTACTTAAAGTAAGTCATATTGAAGTCATCGAGGGGCGTTTTATACTTCCAGATTTGCTGAGTGCTGACGAGGCTTTCATGTGTAACTCAATATTAGGTGTCGCACCTATTCGCAGCATAGTGACATCGAACTCTAAGACTATATTTCCGATAGGAAAATTGACTCAACGACTGCAAGGGAATTTAACTACGTGATTAAAAAACTGTTGGCTTTTGTTGTGCTGATCGCAGTGATAGGCGCAGCAGCTGTTTTTTATATAATTTCACAGGCTAAACAATACGTTGAAAAGCCTATTCTATTGGAACAACCTCAGCTGTTTACTGTAGAAAGTGGTACAAGCTTTCATCATGTCATGCGCGCCTTAGTTGAAGGTGAGGTGATTGAAACATCGGAGTACATCCGTTTAATTCCTCACTTATATCCAGAATTGTTGCAAGTGCGAGCGGGTACTTACCAACTTGAGCCTGGTATGTCACTTTCGCAAACATTGGAGCATCTGAATACTGGAAAAGAATACCAGTTTGCGATCACTTTTGTTGAAGGCAGCCGCTTTTCTGAATGGGTAGATCAACTAAAAAGTGCTCCTTATTTAAAGCATGATTTAACCGATCTTTCAGAAAAAGAAATGGCTGCGAAGCTCGGAATTGAGAGAGAAAAGCTAGAAGGGTTGTTTTTAGCAGAAACCTACCATTACACAGCGGGTGCGAGTGAAAGCCAGTTATTAAAACGAGCGCATCGAAAACTCAATAAAATACTGGATGCTAACTGGGAAGCGCGTCAAGAAAAGCTGCCATTACAGGACAAATATGAAGCCTTGATTCTCGCGTCTATCATCGAGAAAGAGACGGCTATTGATTCTGAGCGTGAGCGCGTCGCTTCTGTGTTTATCAACCGATTGAATAAACGCATGCGGTTACAAACTGATCCGACAGTTATTTATGGTATGGGTGACGCCTACGATGGCAACATTCGTAAGAAAGATTTGCGTACGCCGACACCATATAACACCTATACCATCAATGGATTGCCACCAACACCGATTGCGATGGCTGGTGAAGCTTCCATTGAAGCGGCTTTGAATCCAGAAAGCAGCAACTATTTATATTTTGTAGCAAGTGGAAAGGGCGGACATGTATTCTCGAAATCCCTTGCTGAGCACAACCGTGCTGTTCGTGCCTATTTAAGAGAACTAAGAAAGAACAAATGATGAAAGCAAACTTTATTGTCGTTGAAGGCCTAGAAGGCGCGGGTAAAAGCACTGCGATTAAAACCGTTTTAGATACGCTAAAAGCGGCCGGTATTGAGGATATCGTAAATACCCGTGAGCCAGGAGGCACACCGCTAGCAGAAAAAATGCGCGCTCTGGTGAAAGAAGAGCACGAAGGTGAAGAACTTAAGGACATGACGGAGTTGCTTCTTCTGTACGCTGCACGTGTTCAGTTGGTTGAGAACGTGATCAAACCAGCTTTGGAAAACGGTCAGTGGGTGGTTGGTGACCGACACGATATGTCGTCGCAAGCTTATCAAGGTGGTGGCCGTCAGATTGACGCATCGTTAATGAAAAATCTCCGGGATACAACGCTTGGTGATTTTAAACCTGCTCTCACTCTCTATATGGATATTGACCCTCGTGTTGGGCTTGAGCGTGCACGTGGGCGTGGTGAGTTAGATCGTATAGAGAAGATGGATATTAGTTTCTTCGAGCGTACACGTGAGCGTTATTTGGAGATTGCTCATGCCGATCCTTCCATCGTTATCATTAACGCAGAACAGGCGATTGAAGGCGTGTCGCGTGATATTCGGGACGCTCTAAACGAGTGGCTAGCTCGTCAATAAGTGAAACGTAAATTTAGGTGACTCATGTTAAATGATTATCCATGGCTACAGCCAATATGGGATAACCTCAAAGTAGGGTTAGAGTCGGACAGAATACCAGGTGCGCTTTTATTACAAAGCGAGCAGGGCTTGGGCATCGAAAAACTTATCGAGTTTTTTAGCCAAGCACTTCTTTGCCAAAATTACGCGAGTGAAGCATGCGGTTTTTGTCATAGCTGCCAGCTAAATCAATCTCAAAACCACCCTGATTTACACTGGATCAAGCCAGAGAAAGAAGGAAAGGCGATAACGGTGGACCAAATTCGCGCTTGTAACCGTCTAGCTCAGGAATCATCTCAGCTTAATGGTTACCGCCTATTTGTAATAGAACCGGCGGACTCTATGAACGAGTCGGCATCGAATGCGCTGTTAAAGACGCTAGAAGAGCCTGGGGCAAAGTGCTTGTTTTTGCTCGTTACCCACAATCAGGAGCGTCTGCTCCCAACGATTCGTAGCCGTTGCCAACACTGGGTTGTTGCGCCTCCGTCAGCGGAACAAGCGATGCAATGGATGCACGAACAAGGGGCGAAGCAAGTTCCTGCTTATGCCTTAAAACTGAATATGGGCTCTCCAATAAAAACATTGGATGCGTTAAATAATGGTGAGCTCGAAGCTTACTTGGCTTTTGAACGCAGTTTTATTAAGGCAATGTCTTCGCCTGTTTCAGACGTTTCTGAGTGTGCTTCTTTAATCGCTAAACACTCAGAGCAATCACTAGACTGGGCATGGTATTTACTGACAGATGCTCAGAAAGCGCAGTTTGGTGTATCAGAAGCTCAAATGCTTCCGGGCGCGACAAAGTTCCAACCGGACAACTATAACGGTTTGTACTCATCAGCGAAGGCGCTGATGAACCTGAAAGCTCAGGTGCAAGCCTTTCCTGGCCTGAACCTTGAGCTACTATCAATGAATTGGTTAATTGAATCACGAGAGGCATTATGTTCGTAGATTCTCATTGTCATTTAGACAAATTGAATTACGACGATCTCCACATCAATGTGGAAGACGTTATTAACAAAGCTAAACAAGCAAACGTAACTGAACTACTTTCTGTTGGAGTAACGCTGGATTCTTTCCCGAAAATGATGGAAATGATCGAGCCTTATGACAATGTTTATGCTTCGTGCGGTGTGCACCCACTTGATGTTGAAAGCGACTTTTCGATGGACGTATTGCGCCACCATGCGTCGAATGCAAAAGTCGTCGCTATTGGCGAAACGGGTTTAGATTATCATTACAAGCCCGAAACGGCCGCGTTACAGAAAGAGCGCTTTGAGCAACACGTTGATCTTGCAGTGGAGCTCAACAAACCTTTAATTATCCATACCAGAAACGCACGTGCGGATACTCTAGATATTTTGCGTAAGGGTGGGGCAGAGAAATGTGGTGGTGTTATCCACTGTTTTACAGAAGATCTTCCATTTGCTGAAGCTGCACTGGAGCTGGGGTTTTATATTTCTATCTCGGGGATTGTTACTTTCCGTCAAGCTACAGAGCTAAAAGAAGTGGTGAAGACTCTACCTTTAGAGAAGCTTCTTATTGAGACAGATTCTCCTTACTTGGCTCCTGTCCCTCATCGTGGCAAAGAGAATCAACCCGCTTACGTTGTCGAAGTCGCTTCTTATATTGCGCAACTCAAATCGTGCTCTCTTTCTGAAGTGGCACAAAAAACCACCGAAAACTTCCGAGATCTTTTTTTGCGATGAAAAAATAATAAGAGCATAAAAAAGGAGCTTAGGCTCCTTTTTTGTTGATAAAAACAACAGATACGCTCACGAGTTTAATGTTTACTAAAAATGTTGATTTAATAACATTCAAAAATCACAAATGTAATTTTGTTACTAAAAATAACATTGAGGCGTATTTTATTTACGCCTTAAAATTAATTATATAAATAATTAATTCTTTATAAAACAGTAATATAAGTGCAATGCAAACCTTTTCATCGGCTGTTTTTGGGTGTGATCCAAGACTTGTTTTGAAACTAAATTTCGTAACTGTGTGGAAAGTTTGAGGGTCATCAATATATATTTAGAGCCGGAAAATATAATGCAGTTGTGGTTACATTTTCATTGGGTGCTAACCTTTAGGCTACGGGGGTGTGCCGTTAGTGCCCAAATAATACTTATAAATTTATCAGGAGCATAAACATGTTTAAGAACCTTTTTGCTAACCTGCAAAAAGTTGGTAAGGCTCTGATGCTTCCAGTATCAGTTTTACCAGTTGCAGGTATTTTATTAGGTGTGGGTGCTGCCCATCTAAGCTTTATTCCAGAGATCGTTTCTAATCTTATGGAACAAGCTGGTGGTTCAGTATTCGGCCAAATGGCACTTCTATTTGCAGTAGGTGTAGCTCTAGGCTTCACTAACAACGACGGTGTTGCAGGTCTTGCAGCTATCGTTGGTTACGGCATCATGACGGCAACGCTAGGTGTAATGGCGGGCGTTATGGGTGTTGAGAAAATCGATACAGGTGTACTAGGTGGTATCCTTGTCGGTGGTGTGGCTGCTTGGGCATTCAACCGTTTCTTCAAAATCCAACTTCCAGAGTACCTTGGCTTCTTCGCTGGTAAGCGCGCAGTGCCAATCATCACTGGTTTTGCTGCGATCATCCTAGGTGTTATCCTTTCTGTTATCTGGCCACCAATTGGCGGTGCAATTTCTGCATTCTCTGATTGGGCTGCACACCAAAACCCACAGCTAGCATTCGGTATCTACGGTGTTGTTGAGCGTTCTCTAATCCCATTCGGTCTACACCACGTATGGAACGTACCGTTCTTCTTCGAAGCAGGTTCTTGTGTTAACGCTGCCGGTGAAGCTCAAAATGGTGTACTAACTTGTTACCTAGTTGCTGATGAAGCATCTCGTGCTGCTGGTAATGGCTTCGGTCAGCTAGCGGGTGGTTACATGTTCAAGATGTTCGGTCTACCAGCTGCAGCAATCGCAATTGCTCATTGTGCTAAACCAGAAAACCGTGCAAAAGTAATGGGTATCATGGCGTCAGCTGCACTGACTTCATTCCTAACTGGTATTACTGAGCCAATCGAATTCTCATTCCTATTCGTTGCTCCGCTACTATACGGTATCCACGCTCTACTAGCTGGTTCTGCATACATCGTTTCGAACACTCTAGGCTTTGTACACGGTACTTCTTTCTCTCACGGTCTGATCGACTTCCTAGTCCTATCTGGTAACGCTCAGAAGATGGTGCTAATGATTGCCGTCGGTCTAGTTTACGCAGTAATTTACTACGTAGTGTTCCGTGGTGTAATCACAGCGCTTGACCTAAAAACACCTGGCCGTGAAGATGAAACGGAAAGTGCAGCTGTAACTTCTGGCTCTGATATGGGCGGTGAACTGGTTGCAGCGTTTGGCGGTAAAGCTAACATTACTGGTCTAGATGCATGTATCACACGTCTACGTGTAGCAGTTGCAGATACAGCAGCTGTTGACCAAGACAAGCTAAAACAACTAGGCGCTGCTGGTGTTGTAGTTGTAGCTGGTGGTGTACAGGCTATCTTCGGTACTAAGTCTGATAACCTAAAAACTGAAATGGATGAGTGGATTCGTAACCACGGTTAATCGCAGTCATTCATAGTAATGCATAAAAGGAGGCTTCGGCCTCCTTTTTTAGTTCCTATTTTATTAACTGACAGTTCCTTTTTTAGTGTGATCCTAAACTCATCTTTACTTTTGTCAGCTTTTTCATACATCGAGCTTACCCATCGTTGACATATTGATATGCCATTATGTTTGAATAGCGAATAATGTTTTTTTGAATAATTGATAACGTGTATGAAGAACAAATTCATTTTAGTTTTGGGACTAGTTTCTAGTACGGCAATGGCGGCAAGCGAACCAACGGATCTATCAGTTGGTATGGCTGTCGATCAACAATTAAGTGTTGTTGTAGAGTTAGATAACAAATATCGTGGCATTATCGGAAACGATGGTATGGCGTTTGATTACATCGCTAAGCGTGGAACATTCGATCAAAACATGCCTGTGACTTGGTATGTCGGCGTTGGTGGCTGGTATGAATGGGATGACGAGTTTGGTGTGAGAGTACCACTTGGTGTGAACTGGGATTTATCACGCGGCTGGGACCTTTATGGCCAAATACACCCAGAGCTAGATCTTTACAAAGGTGCTGACTTGCAACTTGGCGGCGCCGTTGGCATCAAGTACAGTTTCTAGAATTGAACTAATGTATGTATAAAAAAACGCCGGTAACTACCGGCGTTTTTTTGTATGGAACTTAACGTTCTATTGTTTATTCATGGCTCGCTTAATGCAAACGGCAGCGCCGCCCCAAGTGATACCTAAACCAATAACCATCATAATAATTGCGCTGATTGTCATTTTGCTGTCTCCTTGCGGTTCACTGCGTTGATCACTAGACCAAAGATAAAGAGTGCGGCGATAAGTGCCCAGCCTAAAGTTAGATCATAGCCACCGTAGCCTTCAGTAATTAGGGCGTATAGCTTGGTCGCTAAGATAATGGCGAGCATGATTGGTGTAACGAAGCGTAAGCAGATCTCGAACCATTGACCAACAGAGAAATCAGAGCGCTCGTTAACGTAATTACGTACTTCTGGCACGCGCTTCAATAGCCACGCCATCAAGACAATCTCAACCAGACCACCAACCATGATGCCAACGTTGTTTGCAAAGTGGTCTACTAGGTCGAGTAGCAGCAGACCGCCATTGGTAGCAAACGCCATAGAGACAACGAAGCCAATACCAATCACAACATTTGCAGCTTTTTTACGGCTCCACTTCAGCTTGTCGATAATGGCTGAAGTTACGGCTTCCATAATTGAAATATGCGAACTTAGACCAGCAACCACCAGTGCAAAGAAGAACAGTGGACCAAGAATATATGGGGCAGGTAGTAGGTTAATTGCCGCAGGTAAAGTAACAAAAGCCAAGCCAACGCCTGCAGATACCACCTCTGTTAACGGCTTACCTTGCTCTTGAGCCATGTAACCCAATACTGAGAAGATCATGATGCCGGCTAGGATCGAGAAGCCACAGTTGATCAACACGGTCATAAACGCGTTATTCGTTATGTCTGACTTTTCTGGTAGGTAGCTAGAGTAAGCTAGCATGATGGCGAAGCCGATACTTAGCGTAAAGAAGATCTGACCATATGCCGCTGCCCATACTTTCACATCCCAAATTTTGCTGAAATCGGGTTCGAACATGTAGTTCACGCCATCTAGAGCTCCTGGCAAGAAAATCATACGTCCGATTAAGAAAATCACCATCAAGAATAGGATTGGCATCATAATTTTAGATGCTCGTTCAATTCCTGATTTCACGCCTTTGGCAATGGCGGTGTAAGTAATTGCCCAAGCAATTACCATGGATAAAGCAATCTTCCATTGAATACTGCCTAAGTCTGTTGGTGAGTTGTCACCTAGCTTTAGGTATTCACTAAAGAAAAATGCGTTGGTATCGGTTCCCCAACCTTGAGTGAACGACAACCCAAAGTAAGAAATCGACCAACCGATAACAGCCACATAGTAAACGGCAATAACTGCAGCCACACCAACTTGGAACCAGCCAAGCCATTCAAATTTAGAATGAATTTTCGCAAGTGTTTTTGGTGCCGAGCCTCGGTATTTTTGTCCCATACTGAACTCAAGGATCATAAATGGAATACCGGCAGTGATCATGGCAAAAATGTAAGGAATAAAAAATGCGCCGCCACCGTTTTCATAGGCCATGTATGGGAAACGCCAAATGTTTCCCAAACCGATAGCAGACCCAACTGCTGCTAAGATGAATCCCGCCCGGGATCCCCATTGTTCTCGCTTCATATTTGACTCCTATAAGACTCCCTGAGGAATGAAGCTCTCTACGTAACACAGTAATAATTGCGCAAATAGTTGGAAGAAAGGACCGCTGTTATCCATCAGCTTTTCTATCCTTAATTCTAACTTCTTATAATTTTATAGAGCTATATTCTGGCTACTGTAAGAGAAAGTAGATTATTAATCTTAAAATTTTGATGTGTGTTTGATAAAACTGAAATATTTATCTGTTTTCACTGATCAGACTAACTTCTAATAATACTTAGCGCAATAGAATCTAAATGTTAATTCAGATGCGTTGTCTGGTTTTAATCTTGTTAAATTTGAGTTTGATTGTGGTTTTATGTGGGTGTGTGGTTGTTTGTCTGGAATAAATGACTGGGATCTAATAATTGCTTTGGTGTTTAAGACTATTTTGATTAATTAGGGCGTACGGCTATCTTTTGTGCACCTATCTAGATGATGCTTCGTTACTTTGCCAAACAATGGTGTTTAGACGATATCCTTTATCGGCTCTGTGCAGGACTCGTTCAGCGTTCTTTGTGACGAGTCCTATAAAGGAACATGCATAAAAATTAGAAGCGGAAACTAAAACCGACATTTGATTGGAATTGGTTCATCCAATCAGTATCGAACTTAATGATACAGTTTGAGCCGTCATTAGGTAGAGTACAGGCGCCAGATGTATCGTTATCAACGACCGTTCCTAACCATCTCAGTTGGGCTGTTAATGCAAAGTTCTTTGAAAATTCATATTCCAGCCCTGCAAAAGCGCTAGCCGAAAATCCGTATTTTTTGTCTACCCAATCCACATCGGCGTAAGAAGCGCCCAAACCTACACCGATATAGGTTTGCCATTTTTCTGCGACAGGATAGTACATGCTGCTTTGGAAGTGCAGATAATGGATATCTGCCGAGTTGGACAGCTTTTCAAGTTCCGTCGATTGATTGGAGTAAAACAATCCGATCCTTCCTTTTTCTAAGGGAGTCTCGACTGAAAGAGCGTAATTCACTGCGGGGTCGAGATCGTATGTATTACCACTTTCATCCTCTACTTGGCCGCCTCCTGTATAGCCTATGTATGGTGTAACGATGATATTCGCTTGTGCATTGATAGCAGTACTCATCATCATGATTCCTACTAGCCAGCTGAGTTTTTGGTTCATGCCCTATCTCCTTATTATGACTAAGCTAATTGTGATGGGTTAGTCAAAATTGCGCGACTAAATTAAGCAAATCTTGAACATATTTCACACCGGTGTTATTAATTTGTTACATATTAAGGAGGTGTTTATGGAACACGATCTAAAATCCGCATTAATCATTGTGGTGACTGTTTTTGCAGTGCTTTTGTCATTTGGCATCATTGCTATTACAACAGCTTAAGATAACCACTTTTACCAAACGTTTTAACAAAACGGCGTGAGCCTATGATACGTAACAGCGGTATAATCACAGAAAGCCATGCAGAGCTTGATGTAAAAGTTTATGAGCACTTTAGGCATGGTAAAACTGCTTTAGTCACGCAAGGTGGAGGGCAGAGAGGGATTTTTACCGCTGGCGTTTTAGACGCCTTTTTACTTTCCAACTTCGATCCTTTCGATGAATTCTATGGCACCTCTGCCGGAGCACTTAACTTATGTTCTTACTTGTGTCGTCAACATGGCATGGGCAAAGCTTTTATTACCGAGCTGACAACGTCTCCTGAATTTTTTAATCTGTTTCGCTATATCCGAAAGCAGCAGTACTTAGGTTTAGAGTGGGCATTAGAACGGATTCAAGATTTCCCATACAAGCTTGACCTTGATTTAGGTCGCAGTGCATTGGGAAAACGAGGGGCGTTTGCTGCGGTAACGAATATAGAGACGCTATCAGATCAATATCTACCAATCTTGGATGACTCGTGGTTTAACACTATGCTAGCGACATGTGCGATTCCCAAGTTATATCACGGACCTGTCGACGTAAATGGCAATAAGTTTGTGGATGGCGGCGTGTCTGCCTCTATCCCTGTTCAAGAAGCGTGGCGTCAGAATGCTCGCAACATTATTGTCATTCGCACAGAGCCGTTTTCAGAGATTGAAGCGAGAGCCCAAAGTGAGGTGGGGGATGTGCCTGTCGAATGGTATCGGGAGTCTATCAACTCAGTACAGCAATCATGGCAGCAAAAAGTGAATCAGTGGAAGCTGGATTGGGCGTCGTTCTTCCAACAAAAAATTAATGCAGCACATCAATCGAAGCTTGCAGGGAAAATGCTGTTAAATGGAGGCCGTTGGTTGTTCGGTGCCGATAACTTGTATCGTTTAAGTCATCTGATTGGTGAGAATTTTGATTCAGGTTTAGCCGACATGCTGATGATTCATTATCAAACATTTGAGCTCACTCAGGCCTTTATATCTGCTCCACCTGACGACACTTTTATTTTACAAGTTGCGCCTAAAGAGGGACTTCGTTCTTCTTCTTTGTTAAGTGACCAAGAGTCACTAGAGCATGACTATCAACTTGGGCTTCAAGCTGGGTTTAACCTAGTTCAACTCTATGACCAGCTGGATGTTGAAATTGATGGTAGAGAGAGTGCATAAACCTTCTTACGTTCACGATGTGCGCAATATACAAAGCATATAAATAAGGCTCCATTTTCGGAGCCTTATTTGCGGGTTCTTGTGGTTAACTCCGGTTAGGTATAACGACTACGCTTGTAGAATGCGCATGCAGTTGGTTGAGCCAACAACATCCATTACATCGCCTTGAGTAATAATGACTAAATCACCTTTGTGCAAGAACCCTTGCTCTTTAAGGCTAGTAATCGCTGCTTGAGCCGTTGGTAAACCCGCATCACTTTTTGACTCGAAATATACAGGTGTCACGCCTCGGTATAATGCTGCTCGATTTAGTGTCGATTCATTCCGTGATAAGGCAAATATTGGCAAGCCAGAGCTTAAGCGAGACATCATCAACGCAGTCCTGCCGGACTCAGTTAACGAGATCATCGCTTTAATTCCTTCCATGTGATTCGCAGAGTACATGGTTGCCATTGCGATGGTTTCTTCAGCGGTTTCGAAGGTTCTATCTAAGCGATAGGTTGATAGACTTGCCTCCGACATTTTTTCTGCCCCCACACATACTTCGGCCATGGATTTGACCGTTTCTACAGGATATTTACCTGCAGCGGTCTCTCCAGAAAGCATCACCGCGTCAGTGCCGTCTAGAACCGCATTGGCCACATCCATCACTTCAGCACGCGTTGGCATTGGGCTAGTAATCATGGACTCCATCATTTGTGTCGCAGTAATCACGATACGGTTTAAACTGCGTGCGCGGCGAATCAGTTTTTTCTGGACACCTATGAGCTCAGGGTCACCGATTTCTACACCAAGGTCACCACGTGCAACCATCACCACATCGGATGCGAGAATAATGTCGTCAATAGACTCATTGGTCGCGACGGTTTCTGCTCGTTCGACTTTAGCCACTAACATGGCTTCAAGGCCTGCATCTCTGGCTAAGCGTCGAGCGTAATGCATGTCTTCGCCGTTACGCGGGAATGAAATAGCAAGGTAGTCTACTTGAATTGCTGCGGCGGTAAGAATGTCGGCTTTATCTTTCTCTGTGAGCGCATCGGCTGACAATCCGCCGCCTTTTTTGTTGATCCCTTTATTGTTGGACAGTGGACCACCGACAATCACACGGGTATGAACTTTATTACCCTCTACTTTGGTAACTTGCAGCTGAACGCGTCCATCATCGAGTAATAAAATGTCATTTGGTGAAACATCTTGCGGTAGTTCTTTATAATCTAACCCTACAGATTCTTGATTGCCTTCACCTTTTGGTAAATCACTATCTAATGTGAATTTATCGCCCACATTCAAAATGACTTGGCCGTCTTTAAACGTTGATACACGGATTTTAGGGCCTTGTAAGTCACCAAGAATTGCAACCTGACGCCCAAGTCTTGCTGCAATGGTACGGACTTTGTTCGCACGTTGAATGTGGTCTTCACTGGTTCCATGTGAAAAATTCATACGGACAACGTTTGCACCGGCTTTGATGATCTCCTCAAGTATATTGTCCTTATCCGTTGAAGGACCCAGCGTAGTGACAATTTTTGTTCGTCTTAATTTGGAAGTCATAGATTCTCCGATGAATGTGTGTGTACAGGTAACTTGAACTCTATCCTTACTTTACGCAATCGCTCTCAAGGTTAGCCTCGCTTAGCCCACACCTTAAAGCTACTTGAATATAAGTATATGCACAGAATGTTTACATTAAGAGTAACCCCGGTAAAACAGACAGATATTCGACAGGCAATGGCCTTATTGATAAAAATACGCTGCTTTAAAGGCATTACTTCATAATTTAGTGAATAAAAATAAGTTATTTTTCAAACAATTTAACAGGAGTAGATTCTTCGTTATTTGATTGAATACACAAACAAACAGGTTTATACGTGATGCTTGTCACGGGGATTTATTAATTCACTTCACAATTAGTTCGCAAAGTAAAAAAATTGTCCCGTTATAGAATTTCGGAGTGCAAGATGTACATGGCTCAACCGGGCCATATTGATCATATCAAACAGGTCAATGCTGGTCGTGTATATAAACTAATTGACCTAAAAGGTCCTATTTCTCGAATTGATTTGTCCAAGCAGAGTGAGCTTGCTCCTGCTAGTATCACCAAAATCACTCGAGAATTAATTGAAGCGCACTTGATTCATGAAACGACAGTACAAGAAGCGACGAGTCGTGGTCGACCTGCTGTCGGTTTGCAGGTCAATAATGAAGGCTGGCAATTTTTGTCAATGCGTTTGGGGCGGGGTTATTTAACCATTGCTTTGCATGAGTTAGGCGGTGATGTACTAATCGATACTAAAATCGAGATACACGAGCTTGATCAAGACGATGTGCTTGAGCGCCTGCTTTACGAAATTGATGAATTCTTTCAGACTTACGCGGATCAACTTGATCGTGTTACCAGTATTGCCCTTACGCTGCCTGGTCTCGTGAACTCAGAGCAAGGTGTCGTTTTGCAGATGCCTCATTACAATGTCGAAAATCTTGCTCTTGGACCAGAGATATACAAAGCAACGGGCTTGCCAGTTTTCATTGCCAATGACACGCGAGCTTGGGCATTAGCAGAAAAGCTTTTTGGTCATTCTCAAGATAATGACAACTCCGTTCTTATCTCTATCCACCACGGTTTAGGTGCGGGCATCATTCTGGATGGGCGCGTTTTGCAAGGCCGTCACGGTAACATTGGTGAACTCGGGCATATTCAAATTGACCCAAATGGAAAACGTTGTCATTGCGGCAATATAGGCTGTTTGGAAACCGTTGCCAGTTCTCAGGCAATTCGTGAAGAAGTCGTAAGACGAATCGCTGATGGCGAAGACTCTATTCTTGCTAAACAAGAGGAAATGAGTATTGAGAGCATTTGTGAAGCCGCTGCAAACGGTGATCCTTTGGCCGTCGATGTGATTGAAAAACTTGGACGCTACTTAGGCTCTGCAATTGCTATTGTGATCAACTTATTTAACCCTGAGAAAATCTTGATCGGTGGTGTGATTAACCAAGCAAAAGATGTGCTTTATCCTGCGGTTCGTCGCTGTATCGAAGAACAGAGTTTACCTGTTTATCACCAAGATCTTGAGCTGGTGGAGTCTCGTTTCTATAAGCAAGCCACAATGCCTGGTGCCGCGTTGATTAAGCAAGCGTTGTACGATGGTCAACTATTGATGAAGGTTGTGGAAGGTTAAGTACTTTTTAACATGATGATGTGCCTGGCTGTTGAGACTGCATTTGTAGGTGATTTAGGGTGAGACTTAACGGCTCACCCTTTTTGATCGCCTATTACTAGAAAGGGAATTTGAGTTATGTTGCATTGCTATATCTGCGCCATTCATGTAATTTCCTAAAAAGCTCAAGTAAATAAACAAAATGGCTTTCAATGTGCTGCGTGACTTTGCGTCTGATGCAAAGAGAAGTAATACGCTAAAACTGTTGTACTTTAAAGCTGTGCTCGAAAAGCCAAATATTTTAAGGTTATTTGGTTGTATAACCTTGCTGTGTCTGTACTGATTTCGAGTAAAATAAGAATTATCCATAATTTAGGTAGTAGTATGTCCGGAGTGTTAAATACGGTTGACCAGCGTACAAACTTGGTTGGTGAAAATCGACTAGAGCTTCTGCTGTTCACTTTAAATAGTCGCCAATTATTTGCGATTAATGTGTTCAAAGTGAAAGAGGTCATCAAGCTTCCGCCGTTAACCAAGCTCCCAGGATCGCACTACAATATTCGTGGGGTTGCTTCTCTACGAGGTGAAGCGGTACCAGTGATTGATTTACGAGGCGCAATTGGTTTTCCTGCTTTACGTGGTGAAGCGGAAGAAGAAAATTTGATCGTGACAGAGTACAACCGCACGGTGCAGGGCTTCTTAGTCGGTCCGGTTAAAAACATTATTAATACGGCATGGACTGAAATTCAGCCGCCTCCTTCCACGTCTGGTCGCTCGAATTACCTCACGGCTATCACGCAAATCAAAGAGGGGGATGCCTCTCAAATTGTCGAAATTATTGACGTTGAAAAAGTTTTAGCAGAGATCGTGCATTACGACGTGACTATCTCGGAGGACATTCTCGATCAAGAATTGGCCCAAGCAATGGTCGGGCGTAATGTTCTGATTGTGGATGATTCCTCTACAGCTCGTAATCAAGTTCGCGATACGCTTTCTCAATTAGGTATGAATATCATCGAGTGTCGTGACGGGCTAGAAGCGTTAACGGTTTTAAAACGTTGGTGTGATGAAGGTAAAGATGTAGAAAAAGAGCTATTGATGATGATTACGGATGCTGAAATGCCTGAAATGGACGGTTATAAACTGACCCATGAAGTGCGCCAAGATCCACGTATGTCTAAGTTGTTTATCACATTGAACACTTCTCTGAGCGGTAGTTTTAATGAAGCCATGGTACAAAAAGTAGGTTGTGATCGTTTTATCTCTAAATTCCAACCAGATCTGTTGGTTGAAGTTGCTCAAGACCGGTTACGCCAGATGCTTTCTAAAAGTGCATGATTAGATCTAGTGAAACCAGAGGGAGCGCACCTCTCTCTGATTTTTAACATCTCTCTCCTTAATTCCTCTGTACTAATGGAAATCCCGAGATTTACTTTGTAGATTGTTCAAGTAGTGCGTGCAATCAATCAACTTACCAGCAATGACGTGCGTGACTTCTCCCTCTCTTTCAAGAATGCCTTTCACCATTAATACTTTAGCGCCTAAATACGCTTGCTTTTGGGCTCGTGCTGTAGCTTGCCAAACGACCACATTAATGTTGCCCGTGTCATCTTCTAACGTAAAAAATGTCACGCCAGCGGCGGTGCCTGGAGATTGTCTTCCTGTTACCACACCTACCACTGTGACCAGTGACTTATGCGGTTTCTCTGTCAGTTGCCTCATGCGGGTAAAGTGAGGGAGTTTGCCCGTTTCTTCTAATAATTTAATTGGATGGCGGCTAAGAGATAGTCCCGTGCTTGCGTAATCCTCAATTAAATTTTCATATTCAGAGGGTTGAGTCTGGTAGCTAACATTGGGTTCTTCGACCTTGTGAAACAATGGTAGGTCAGATAAGGAATCCATTGCTGCCCAGCGAGCGTTATAACGATTTCCCGATAAGGCCTGAAATGCATTGGCTGAAGCCAATAATTCAATGTCACTTCGGCTTCTTAATATCTGCTTTACTTCTTGAATCGATCGGTAACCATTAAGTGGTTTGCGCTCAATAAGCCTTTGTGCGCTTTCTGCGTTAAAGCCTTTCACCAAGCGAAAACCAAGTTGCACGCCGAGCCTGCCATTCGGACGTGAGACGAGATGATGTTGATATTTTGAATGATTGACGCACACCGGCAATACTTCGACGCCATGTCGGCGAGCATCTTGTACTAATTGCGATGGGCTATAAAATCCCATTGGTTGGCTGTTCAATAATGCAGTGTAAAATTCGGCTGGGTAATAATATTTTAACCATGCAGAACAATATGCCAGCACTGCGAAAGACGCTGAATGACTTTCAGGGAAGCCGTACTCACCAAAGCCGCAAATCTGATCGAAAATGCGCTCAGCAAACGCTAAGTCATAACCTCTCTCTTGCATACCATTGATCAGTTTTGGTCTGAATTTAGCGAGATCGCCATTCTTTTTCCATGATGCCATCGCTCGACGGAGTTGATCGGCCTCGCCGCCGCTAAACCCTGCGGCTACCATGGCTAGCTTGATGACTTGCTCTTGGAAAATAGGGACGCCCATAGTCCGCTCCAGAACGCTTTTTACTTCTTCCGATGGATAACTGACAGGCTCTTTGTGATCTCGTCGTTTTAAAAAAGGATGCACCATATCACCCTGAATAGGGCCTGGACGAACAATTGCAATTTGAATCACTAAGTCGTAATAACAAGCAGGCTTTAGGCGAGGAAGCATGCTCATTTGTGCACGAGATTCAATTTGGAATACGCCTATCGTGTCAGCTTTTTGGATCATGCGGTACACGTGTGGATCATCTTGTCGGCGAGTGATCTCGGAAATCGAGAGGGATCGCTGGTGATGTTTCTCGACCAGTTGAAAGCACTTTTTGATGGCGTTTAACATGCCGAGTGCGAGTACATCGACTTTTAGTAGCTTCAAGCTTTCTAAATCGTCTTTATCCCATTGAATGATAGTGCGATCTTCCATCGAGGCATTTTCAACAGGTACCAACTCATATAAAGGGCCAGATGAAATTACAAAGCCACCTACGTGCTGAGATAAATGGCGTGGGAGGCCAATGATCTCGTTGACCAATTGGATAAACTGCTGCCCTTTGAGAGATTCTGGTTGTAAGCCAAGTTCAATAATTTGAGCTTGCCAGCCTTGGCTGCGATCTCGGCGATTAACGTTCTTAATGAAAAAATCTAATTGGGTCTCTTCAATCCCTAGTGCTTTACCGACTTCACGCACGGCACTTTTAAAGCGATAGCTGATCACTGTTGCAGCAAGTGCTGCACGCTCACGACCATATTTTTTGTAAATATACTGGATAACTTCTTCACGGCGCTCGTGTTCAAAGTCCACATCAATATCCGGCGGTTCCTTACGTTCTTTACTGATAAATCGTTCGAATAAGACAGCGATTTGTCGAGGATCGACGGCGGTAATTTCCAGGCAATAACACACTACAGAGTTTGCAGCGGAACCTCGCCCTTGGTAAAGAATACCTTGCTGTTTCGCAAACATTACGATGTCGTGAATAGTAAGGAAGTAGTAGTGGTATTTAAGCTCTTGAATAAGCGCCAGTTCATTCTCGATGGTTTGATTGACTTCTGCTGGCACGCCTTCAGGAAAACGCAGCTTTTTACCACGTTCGACCAACATACGTAAGTAAGAGTCGGGTGTATAACCATCTGGGATCAGCTCGGTAGGATATTCGTATTTTAAATCGGAGAGCTTAAACTCGCATAAATCGGCGATGTAAGTACTTTCTTCCAGCCATTCTGGTTTGTAAATCCGAATCAACTTTTTAAAAGGACGAAGCGCTCGCTCAGTATTCGAAATACGGTCAAAACCGAGTTTATCGACGCTACACCCATGTTTTATAGCAGTAAGTACATGCTGTAATGGCAAGCGTTCAACATCATGCATGAGAACGCCTCCGCAGGCAGTTATAGGTAATTGAAATTCATGTGCTAACTGCTCGCAGTGCGCAATGTACTCAGTATCGTTGTTACTCAAATGGCGCTGAATCGCTACCCACAAACGATTAGCGTGGTGTTGATTGAGCCAGCGCCCCCAATAGTGATCACTCTCTTGATGTGTGGGCAGCCACAATACCAAACAATGTCGAACCGACATCAAATCCCATTCGAACAGTTGATAGTTGCCTTTTTCACTGCGTCTCCTTGCGTTTGTGATGATACGACACAACTCGGCATAAGCCTTGCGACAAGGGCAAAGCAGTACGATTTGGCATTCATCATTTAACCAAAACATACTTCCAACGATTTGTTTGATATCGAGTTTATGTTGTTCGATGGTTGCATGGGCTTTGACAACGCCCGCGACTGAACATTCATCCGTTATAGCTAGAGCTTGATAGCGATAGAAAGCAGCTTGGAGTACCAGCTCTTCTGCATGAGAAGCCCCAGTCAAAAAAGAGAAGTTAGACTGACAAAATAGTTCCGCGTAACTCATAATGACCCAACAAAAATAACTGTCGATTTAACAAAAATAGCCATGAAGAAACCAGTGCTTGTGCTGATCGCGAAATATCCATAACCAGCGGCCTTGCTTGGTGTGTGCAATGTAGTAATCACGCATGATCTCATCACCATCCCACCACCCAGAAACTATTCGCTCAGGTCCGTGGACCAAAGAAACTTGCTCTTGCAATACAATGGGAGTCGGTAATTGCATTGCTGGGCGTAGTATGGATGGTATGGCGTGCCCCTTTTCATCCGGAGCATCAGCAGGGCGATACTGACTGGCCTTTTCTGGTCTAGGATCGCAAGCAATATTGGGTTTTAAAACGGCACTTTTTCCCAATTTAGCTTGCAGTAAAGAGAGCAGCTCTAAAGCATTCATGTTTCCTTTCTGCCCAGCAAAGAGATCGCGTGATGCACTAAGAGGCTCACCTTGACGGATGACTTTTAACGTTAGCCCTGTGACTGGGCCATTAAGCGAGAGTGATTCTAAGCTTAAACTCGCTAACTGTTGCCAACGCTGACATAGGTAATCACCTTGCGCAGAAGTGAGTTGAAGGTGTTGCTCTTGTTTCTCACGCTGGTGGAGTGTTAAACACAGTTCAAAAGCGACCTTATCTCTTAATTTTAGAAAGGTTTCGAGTTGACGAAGTAATTTGGTCAACGGCTTTTTAATCCACTGAACGTTTTCGATCTCAAACAAGAGCTCTAAATAAACTTGGAAGGATTCGGTAGGGTGATAAAAGTCGACAGGGTGTTTAAACTGCCCAGTCAGTCGACCAACGTAGTTCACCAAATCGATATCAAAGCGTCGTGCGATGTCTTGCAATGGCAGTTCAAGCAGGTTTTGCAATGTGGTGACGCCTACACGTTGTAACTTCTCTACGGTAGCGTTTGATAAATCTGTCAGTTTTAACGGTAGTGGTGATAAAGCTTTTTGTATGGCAGATTTGTCTTCACTGATGACGTTCGCTCCTGATATTGCCATCAATTTGGCAGCAAAAGGCGAAAAACCACATCCGAATTGAAAACTCAGTTTCAGCTCCGATAAGTGAGCTCTGACTTTATTCCAATAGTTTTCAAGCCCTTCATACAGAGCGAGCATTGGAGTAGCACGCAGCAAAATACCTTGGTTTGGCATCAACACAACGTCAGATGTGATCAAATACAGCCATTGAGCAATTTCTTGTAACTTGCTCAATTCGGTGTGCGGATGATAAGGATGCACTTGTAAATCTCGACACAAGGACGCAGCACTGCCTAGGCCCATACCAGGCTTAATGCCTTGTTGTTCGGCAATCTCGTTGTATTGAAGAATCTGGCAACGTTGGCTTTCGACAATCACCACGGGTTGTTCTTGGTTATCACCAAAGAGTGCGTCTAGCTGCAGGCGAGGGAAGTGCAAGTAAATCCACAGAGCCATATCACTAACCTTGGTTCGCCAGTGGGAAATTGACCACAGTCGAGTGCACAGTTTCAGATGATGGTTTCACCAGTTGCGGGTAATGGTGTTGGAAGCCGATACTAACGCTACCTCTATTCCAGCCTCCTTTCCTTTTCAGCACTTCAACATTAATCCCTTGCTCGTCGCCTTTCAGTTTTAAACTGAGTGACACAGGCAAAGACAAGCGGTTGATAGAATCTGTTTTAAGCATAAAGAGAGGGCAACTCCCTTGTTCACTTGCTACCTGTAAGCGTTTCACTTGATGTATTTCAAGCTCTTCTTGCCATAACAAAACATTACTGCATACCCCACTTTTCAGACATTGCTCTGCAGCCCAAAGAGCATCTTTGGGGTGAGTTGGAGTAACAACCCACACTTGGTTTATATCCAACCCGATGTAGTGTAAAAACAGAGAATTCACTAGCGCAGGTGGTTGAATAAATGCGGTCATACCATTGGTCTGAGTGGCTTTTAAATAGGGAGCGAGCAAACGCAATTCACCAATACTACCAATAGATTCCATCTCCACTACGCCATGAGGTGGAAAGCCTCCGCCGAGCAAATCATCTAATTCAGAAAAACCGGAACTAGTCTGCAACTGCTGAGGATCTGCTTTCGTTAAATTTGCTTGCCAAACAAGGTGTTGGCTTTTTAAGTTCTGAATAATATCTTGCATAATAAATACCTGTATATATGTACAGTATATTTCTGTGGGAGAAAGTCGCAAGATTTTTATGAAGAGAGAAATGAAAAAAGGCAGCGTTTGCTGCCTTTTCAATCGATTATGTGAGGTAACCTGAATGAGTTATTTACGCTTCGGTTGAGCGTCGATGCACTGACCGTTCACATCGGTAACCGCAGGATCCATTAAGTGCAAATATAGCGGCATGATATCCAGTGGCGTTTTGAGAGTATTCGCATCTTCACCCGGATATGCTTTTTCACGCATGCGAGTACGAGTGGCACCAGGGTTAATTGCGTTAACGCGGATCGGTGTATCACTCAGCTCGTCAGCTAAAACTTGCATCATGCCTTCTACGGCAAATTTAGAGATAGCGTATGGCCCCCAGAATGCGCGGCCAGAGTGGCCGACAGTTGAAGAGGTAAAGATAATACGCCCAGCTTCTGATTTACGCATCACAGGCAGTAATGCTTGAGTCATTAGCACTTCGGCTTTCACGTTGATCTGCATGATATCGTCGAAGTCTTCCTCTTTGATTTGATCAAATGGACACAGCGAACTCAAGACACCTGCGTTGTGTAATAGACCATCCAAGCGACCAAACTGTCCTTCGATTGTCTCTGCCATATCAATGTAATTCTGCTGAGTTGCACCCTTGAGATCCAATGGAATGATAGCAGCTTGTGGATAGCCAGCAGCTTCAATCTCATCATAGATAGATTCAAGGTTTTGCACATTTCTACCCAAGAGAATAACAGTTGCACCGTGCTCGGCATAAGAAAGCGCGGCTTGACGGCCGATGCCATTACCAGCGCCAGTAACAAGAATGACTTTACCTTTTAGAGCATCAGCTGAAACGGAGTAGTTCACGGCGATAAATCCTTATTATTGTAAGAGGGTCCATGATAGTTAATTGACGCTAAAAAACGCCTGTTTCTCAATGGAAAATCTTGGTAATCGTGACAAGATGGTTACAATACACCAATTCATGTGTTATACCAATTCCAGAACTTTCGTTAGGTATGCTATCAATCAGAACAAGTGGTTACAAACCGCGCTGCCTTCTCGCTGATGTTTCTGCGTAACATACTAACGTCATCTGAAATGAGATAAAGGAGCTCTCGTTGGAATTTTTATTAGATTATGGTCTGTTTCTGGCCAAAATTATCACGGTGGTTGCTGCGATAATTGTTCTGCTCATTATTGCAAAATCGGCTGGTGGCAAATCGGGTGCGGCGAAAGGGGAGTTAGAGATTACCAACCTTTCAGAGCAACACAAACAATCTGTTGAGCAGTTAGAGCATCATTTGCATGACGATGCTTTCATCAAGGCTCGAGATAAAGCCGTCAAGAAAGAAGAAAAAGAGAAGAACAAATCTCGCGAGAAAGAAATCAAACAAGCGAGCAAAGACGGTTCATTAGATAGCAAGCGTGAACCACACCTATTTGTTCTTGATTTCAACGGTAGCATAGACGCAAAAGAAGTCGCGTCTCTACGTGAAGAAATCACCGCTATTTTGGCTGTCGCACGTGAAGGTGATGAAGTGTTACTTCGCTTAGAGTCTGGCGGTGGTATGGTTCATGGTTACGGCCTTGCCTCTTCTCAACTGGACCGAATCAAAGCTGCGGGTCTTCCTCTGACCATCTCTGTTGACAAAGTTGCGGCAAGTGGTGGTTACATGATGGCATGTGTAGCAGATAAGATTGTTTCTGCACCATTTGCAATTGTGGGGTCTATTGGCGTTATCGCACAAATTCCTAACTTCAACAAACTGTTGAAGAAACATGACATTGAGTACGAACAACTAACAGCGGGTGAATATAAACGCACGCTAACGATGTTCGGTGAGAATACCGATAAAGCGCGCGATAAGTTTAAGCAAGAACTTGAAGAAACACATGTCTTGTTTAAAGACTTCATCCGTGAGCGTCGTCCTAGTTTGGACCTAGACAAAGTAGCCACTGGTGAGCACTGGTTCGGTACACAAGCGAAAGAGCTTGGTTTGGTGGATGACATTAGTACATCTGATGATATCGTTGTTGCGGCATGCAAAGATAAAACCGTACTTTCTGTGCATTATGTGCAGAAGAAAAAGCTGGCAGACAAGCTAGCAGGTGTCGCGGGCAAAGTTGCTGACAGTGTGATCTTAAAGTTAGCTGAGCGTGGTCAAAAACCGATTGTTTAATCGAGCTTAAGTTCATGACATTTAAAACGGCGAGGGCAGAAGCTCTCGCCGTTTTTGTTGAACTTTATGTTTATTGATGAATCCAATTACGCATTAGGTGTAATGCTTTACACGACATTTTTCCTCGCTCCAAAGACTGATTACCCGTATAATGTGCGCCTCGAAAACCGAGCAAATTGCTGAAAAGAAACTATTGGTGGAGAAGAACATGTCCTCTCAAACTCCGGTTGTAACCGTAGATGGACCTAGTGGTGCAGGTAAAGGCACTTTATGTATGTTGCTGGCGAAAAAGTTGGGTTTCCAACTCTTAGATTCTGGCGCAATTTATCGTGTACTTGCACTCGCTGCGATTCACCACGGTGTCGACACCGAGTCAGAAGATGCTCTTGTCCCACTAGCAACCCACCTAGACGTTCAATTTATCGCGGAAGGTGACTTAGTTAAGGTCATTCTAGAAGGCGAAGACGTGTCAGGGGAGCTTCGC
This sequence comes from Vibrio sp. 1557, assembly GCF_033340175.1. Classification (NCBI taxonomy): domain Bacteria; kingdom Pseudomonadati; phylum Pseudomonadota; class Gammaproteobacteria; order Vibrionales; family Vibrionaceae; genus Vibrio; species Vibrio sp. 1557. The sequence goes on from NZ_JAWOVZ010000002.1 coordinate 105,895, forward strand.
AAAGAAGAAACAGGCATGGCAGCATCTAAAGTTGCGGCTTTGCCACGTGTTCGTGAAGCATTACTACGTCGTCAGCGTGCATTTGAGACCGCTCCGGGTCTGGTTGCTGATGGTCGTGATATGGGCACAATTGTATTCCCGAGTGCGCAAGCAAAAATCTTCCTTGATGCGAGTGCTGAAGAGCGTGCAAATCGACGCCTTAAACAGTTGCAAGAGAAAGGGTTAGATGTTAGATTTGCTGACCTTTTAAGCGAGATCCAAGAGCGTGACGACCGAGATCGTAACCGCCCAGTGGCGCCATTACGCCCTGCTGAGGATGCGCTTGTGCTAGATTCTACGTCGATGACTATCGACGAAGTAGTAGAAAAGGCACTACAATATATCGAATCGAAGCTAGCTGAGTAATAATACTCGACTAGGCTAAGAGCGTTGGTCGCAAGGATGATGACTGGCGAATTTAATAACCCCATGCGGTAGGATACCCGTGGAAGTTTAATTTATTGAAGATTAATTAAATGACTGAATCTTTTGCTCAACTCTTTGAAGAGTTTCTAAACGAAACAGAATTCCAACAAGGCAGCATCGTTAAAGGTACTGTAGTAGCTATCGAGAACGGTTTCGTTCTTGTTGACGCTGGTCTTAAGTCTGAATCTGCTATCCCTGCTGAACAGTTCAAGAACGCTGCTGGCGAACTTGAAGTTGAAGTTGGCGCTGAAGTAGACGTAGCTCTAGACGCTGTTGAAGATGGTTTCGGTGAAACTCAACTTTCTCGTGAGAAAGCTAAGCGTCACGAAGCTTGGATCGTACTTGAGAAAGCTTACGAAGAAGCTGAAACTGTTGTTGGTATCATCAACGGTAAAGTTAAAGGCGGTTTCACTGTTGAACTAAACGGTATCCGTGCTTTCCTTCCTGGCTCTCTAGTAGACGTACGTCCAATACGCGACACTGCTCACCTAGAAAACAAAGAGCTAGAGTTCAAAGTTATCAAACTTGACCAAAAACGTAACAACGTAGTTGTTTCACGTCGTGCAGTTATCGAATCAGAGAACAGCGTTGAGCGTGACGAGCTTCTAGAAACTCTACAAGAAGGTTCTGAAGTTAAAGGTATCGTTAAGAACCTTACTGACTACGGTGCGTTCGTTGACCTAGGTGGCGTTGACGGTCTTCTACATATCACTGATATGGCTTGGAAGCGCGTTAAGCACCCATCTGAAATCGTTAACGTTGGTGACGAGATCCAAGTTAAAGTTCTTAAGTTCGACCGTGAGCGTACTCGCGTATCACTAGGTCTTAAGCAACTAGGCGAAGATCCATGGGTAGCAATCGCTAAGCGTTACCCAGAAGGTCACAAACTAACTGGTCGCGTAACTAACCTAACTGACTACGGCTGCTTCGTTGAAATCGAAGAAGGCGTTGAAGGTCTAGTTCACGTTTCAGAAATGGATTGGACTAACAAGAACATCCACCCTTCTAAAGTTGTTAATGTTGGCGACGAAGTTGAGGTTATGGTTCTTGAAATCGACGAAGAACGTCGTCGTATCTCTCTAGGTCTGAAACAGTGTAAAGCTAACCCATGGCAGTCATTCGCTGAAGCACAAGCTAAAGGCGACAAAGTTACTGGTAAGATCAAGTCTATCACTGACTTCGGTATCTTCATCGGTCTAGAAGGCGGCATCGATGGTCTAGTTCACCTATCTGACATTTCTTGGAATGTTGCTGGCGAAGAAGCTGTACGTGAGTACAAGAAAGGCGACGAGATCTCTGCAGTTGTTCTAGCAGTAGACGCTGAGCGTGAGCGCATCTCTCTAGGCATCAAGCAAATGGAAAATGACCCATTCAATGCTTACGTTGCTGACAACAAGAAAGGTGTTCTAGTTAACGCTACTGTAACTGCTGTTGACGCTAAAGGCGCTACTGTTGAAATCGCAGAAGGCGTTGAAGGTTACATCCGTGCTTCTGAAGTATCACGCGATCGCGTAGAAGATGCTTCTCTAATCCTAAGCGCTGGTGATGTTGTTGAAGCGAAGTTCACAGGTGTAGACCGTAAGAACCGCGTAATCAACCTATCTATCAAAGCTAAAGACGAAGCTGACGAGCAAGAAGCAATGGCATCTATCAACAAGCAAGATGACAATGCATTCGGTAACGCAATGGCTGACGCTTTCAAAGCTGCTAAAGGCGAATAATATACTCGCTTAAGCAAAAAAGGAGCCGCAAGGCTCCTTTTTTATATTTGGTCATATTTAAGTAGTAATACTAATGACAGTAAACTATCTTAATAAAAGGCATTTCTTCATTGCGCATTTTGCATAAAATTTGTCTAGAATTGTCAGCAAGTGTTTGTTGGAATTAGTATTACTTACTATAATAAGTGATAAAGATACTCAAAGAGGGCAACTATGACTAAGTCTGAACTGATTGAAAGACTCTGCGCTGAGCAAACACACTTATCAGCGAAAGAGGTAGAGGATGCTGTAAAAGATATTTTAGAGCACATGGCCTCTACACTAGAGAGCGGTGACCGTATCGAGATCCGTGGCTTTGGTAGTTTTTCTCTTCATTACCGCGAGCCTCGCGTAGGTCGTAACCCTAAAACGGGCGATAAAGTGGAATTGGAAGGTAAATACGTTCCACATTTCAAACCTGGTAAAGAACTTCGTGAGCGTGTAAATATTGGTTAATGCACTCTTATTAGTTTGAAAAAAGCGGCATACGTTTGTGTATGCCGCTTTTTTGTAATGTATCCAAGTTAGTCATACATCCAAGATCGTTTACTAATCTAATTGTGGATTCAGCTGTTTTCTTTGCTGCTTTCTATACCCAAATAACTTTAACTTCTAAGCATGTCTACAAACTAAGCATCTTGAGGTTACTTGGGTATAGATTATTGCTAATATACGTAGTCTGAAGAAGCATTTTCCTGCATAATCTTACCGACTTACTCCTAGAAGGGTGATGTAACATGAAAATTATAAAAATCGTTGCTGTTTTAGCTCTCTTTTTAATTGCATTGGCGTTAGGTTCCCAAAACCAAGAGCTCGTGACTTTTAACTATCTTCTAGCAAAAGGAGAGTTCCACTTATCTACGCTATTAGGTGTAGTATTTGTGGTTGGCTTTGCTTTAGCGTGGGTTATCTTTGGTAGCATCCAACTGAAAACTCAGCTACAGGTCCGTCGTTTAAAGAAAAAACTGAAAAAGTACGAACCAACTGAATCAAACAACGCTGCTGATAAGCCAGCCATTGAAAAACAGGCATAAGGATAAGGCTTAACTTTAATGCTTGAACTACTCTTCTTGTTGTTGCCTATAGCTGCTGCGTATGGCTGGTATATGGGGCATCGCAGCGCTCAGCAAGACAAGCAGAAGCAATCTCATCAAATCTCTCGTCAGTATATGACGGGTCTTAATCTGCTGCTCTCTGACCAATCAGATAAGGCTGTCGATCACTTTATTGAATTGCTCCAAGTTGATAACGAGACCATCGATACTCACCTTGCGTTGGGTAACCTGTTCCGGTCTCGTGGTGAAGTCGACCGCGCAATCAGAATTCACCAAAATCTTATTTCTCGTTCAGGCTTAACACTGGACCAAAAGAACCTCGCCCTTCAACAGTTAGCGAAAGACTACATGGTCTCAGGTTTTCTTGATCGTGCAGAGAAAATCTTCGAACAGTTAGTCGAAGAGCCAGATTACAAAGAGGCGGCTCTTCAACAATTAGTGACCATTTATCAGCAAACACGAGAATGGGAAAAGGCGATTTATTACGCGAACCAATTGGCTAAGTTAGGTAATAAACGCTCAAGGATGCGTGCAAATATTGCCCATTTTTGGTGTGAAATAGCCATGCTCGACCAAGCTGATGGGAATACTAATAAGGCAATACAGCATTTTAAAAAAGCGTTAGCGGAAGACCCGAAGTGTGTTCGAGCAAGTATTGCTTTGGGACGAATTTATCTAGAGTCTGAAGACTATAAGCACACCATCAAATATCTGACAGGGGTACTTGAGCAAGATAAAGACTTTATCAGTGATGTCTTGCCAACTATTGCAGAATGCTATCATCATCTGGGCCAGGAAGATGAACTTGTCGAGTTTCTGCGAGCTTGTATTGATAAGAAAGCAGGCGTATCAGCCGAGTTGATGTTGGCTCAATTAGTTGCTCATCACGAGAACGTTGGGGCTGCTCAAGAGTTACTGACGAAACAATTGCTGAAAAACCCAACCATGAAGGGCTTCTACCGTTTAATTGACTACCACATTGCAGAAGCAGAAGATGGTCGAGCGAAAGACAGCCTATCAACACTACAAGCGATGGTGGGTGAACAGTTAAAAGTGAAACCACATTACCGATGCCGGAAGTGTGGATTTTCTACCCATTCCCTTTATTGGCATTGTCCGTCCTGTAAAGGATGGGGGACGATCAAGCCAATCCGCGGATTGGATGGTGAATAATTCTTAATGCAGCTGGCAGAGTTTCTGTCCGCTGCATTTTTTTAACTTTTTATTTAATAAGAACCAAAACAGTTAGGAGATGAAATGATCGACCAAAAAGTTATTGTCGCACTGGATTATGATAACCAAGCAGATGCACTTGCGTTTGTAGATAGAATTGATCCTGCGTCATGCCGACTAAAAGTTGGCAAGGAGATGTTTACGCTATTTGGTCCTGATTTTGTACGTGAACTCCATAAACGTGGTTTCTCGGTATTCCTAGATTTAAAATTTCACGATATTCCAAACACCTGTTCGAAAGCAGTTCGCGCTGCGGCTGAAATGGGTGTATGGATGGTGAACGTACACGCGAGCGGTGGTGAGCGTATGATGACGGCATCACGTGAAATTCTTGAGCCATATGGTAAAGATCGTCCACTTCTTATCGGTGTAACGGTACTAACCAGTATGGAACAAAGTGATTTAGCTGGTATTGGTTTGAATGTTGCGCCTCAGGAGCAAGTGATTCGTCTAGCAACCTTGACCAAAAACGCAGGCTTAGATGGTGTGGTATGTTCAGCGCAAGAGTCCTCATTACTGAAGAGCGAACTAGGCCAAGAATTTAAGTTAGTGACCCCTGGTATTCGACCTGCTGGCTCAGAACAAGGTGACCAACGCCGTATCATGACGCCAGTAGACGCTATCCAATCAGGTTCAGATTATCTTGTGATTGGTCGCCCTATCACTCAAGCGTCAAATCCTGCAGAAGTGCTGAAGTCGATCAATGAGAGCTTATCTAACATGTAAGCACTGTCTCGATTGTATGGAGAAAAGTGAGGCTAAGATGCCTCACTTTTTACATCGAATGAAAATACTGATCGCGGTAAACAACCATTCCTTTTAACCAGCTATGTCTGATCATTTACTCGCTTTAACTGGTATATCGGGGCCAATTGAGATAAAGGTTCTGCGGTTTATTCTGAGTAAAGTAGGGCTTGGTACTATGCCGATCACACTTTTGTAACATAACTCACTGTGATGCCTCGAAAATGCAACCATGTGTTATTGATGGCTTGCGTTACAAATGTCTAAAGAATACTATGGCGAAGATGCATTCACTGCGTTGTAAGGTCTAGGATGACCTAGTGAAACTCTTTGAAATTAATATAGAAGCTGGCAGGACGTCACTTCATATTACGTTCCTATTATTTCCTATCTGCGTATTTTAAATCGCAGCTTTCTGTGAGCTTTCACACGCTGTCTTCCTTGTTACGACCTTAGTGCGCAAACACAACAAGGAAGAAACATGACTAAAAAACTGCCATTTTCAGTACTAGCAACACTGACCGCTGCCAGTTTTCAACTGAGTGCGGCAGAATTGCCAGCTGATATCGAATGGATTTCAAACAACAACGAACCTCTATTTGCCTCTGAAGAGGCGGTACGAGGTGGCACCTATCGCACTTACATTCAGAGCTTTCCGCAAACATTACGAAGTGTTGGTCCAGATGCGAACTCAGGTTTGCGCCAATACTTAATGGATGGTTCACCAAAACTGGCTCAGCGTCATCCAAATACTGGCAAATGGATCCCTCAACTTGCTAAGTCATGGGCATTTGGAGAAGACAACAAAACCGTATTCTTTAAACTCGACGAAACGGCCGAGTGGTCAGATGGTGAAAAAATTACAGCAGATGATTACGTCTTTATGATGAAGTACTACACGTCAAAAGACATTATCGACCCGTGGTATAACGACTTCTTCACAAACAGTATTGTGAGTGTTGAAAAAATTGATGACTACACGATCAAAGTCAATCTTGCTGTAGCTCAAAGTCATGACTCACTTATGGTTATGATTAACATGCCAAGTAATGGTTTTCAGCCTCGTCCTGAACACTTCTTTGAAGGAGAAAAGGACGCAAATAACGATGGCATGCCTGATAACTTCGTCAGAAAGTTTAACTTTAAATCTGAGCCAACCGCAGCGCCTTACTACATTGATCAAGTGAAGAAAGGTAAGAGCGTAACATTCAAACATGTCGGTGAAGATTGGTGGGGATACAACAACCGCTACTATAAAAACCGTTATAACGTTGAAAAGGTTCGCATTAAGGTGATTCGCGATCCTGATATTGCCATGAAGCACTTTGAGAAAGGCAACTTAGACTACTTTGAGATGGTGCTACCAAGCTTTTGGCATGACAAGACCAATAGTGATGTGTACAAAAAAGGCTATATCCAAAAGTACTGGGGCTTTAACGAAGCACCGCAAGGAGCTGGTGGTCTTTGGATGAACACAGCGATGCCGATGTTGGATAACCTAGAAGTGCGTAAAGGTGTTATGGCAGCCACTGACTATGACGGCATGATTGAAAACATCATGCGTGGAGATTATTCACGTAAACCGCATGGACTCGGCTTTGGTCATGGCGAATACGATGATCCTAACAATACACCGCCAAAGTTTGATGCTGATGCGGCGGTTAAACACTTCGAAAAAGCGGGCTTTGACAAAGTGGGCGCAGATGGTATTCGTGTTAACGACAAGGGCCAACGCTTGAGCTTTGCTATCACCTACGGATACAACTCTTGGACACCGCGTATTGCATACCTGAAAGAGCAAGCGAAACTTGCTGGTCTTGAGTTCACGTTAAACTTGGTGGATGGCTCATCTGCGTTTAAATACATTCTTGAGAAAAAGCATCAGCTAGCGTTTTTGAATATGGGCTCTGGTGAGATCCCTGCGTATTGGGAATACCTACACTCGGATAATGCAAATCGACCACAAACGAATGCTCACACCAACTACAGCAGCCCTGAGCTAGACAAGTTAATTGAAGCGTATGATTCTGAGTTTGATCAGGAGAAGCGTTACGACTTGTCGCATCAAATCCAAAACTATGTCAGCAAAGCGAATATCATCGTTCCTGGCTACATGGTGCCTTATTCTCGAGTTGCTCATTGGCGCTGGGTTAAAATTCCTAAAAACGGCATGACAAAAGCGACAGAATGGGTGCTTCATCCAATGGATATCGGTAATTTCTGGATTGATAACCAAGTAAAAGAAGAGACAGAAGAAGCGATGGACGAGGGTAAAACCTTCCCAGAATTAACGGTAATTGATGATCGTTACAAATTGTAAATCAGTAGTTTAGATAGAAAATGATAGCCCCGGTAATGAATTTTATCGGGGCTTTCTTTTTTACTTAACAAGGTAAGACACTTCTAAAAGGTAGGTTTTTGCATCACCAAGCAAAGAGAACGCTTTATCGATGGTTTTAAATCGATCATCAAGCGAGTCGCTGGATATCAGCTGGCTGAATGTTTGCAACGAGAAAGCTTCGTTTGCTTTGAAGAACTGATGTACGTTTTCAAGCTGCACTTTATGAATATGCTCCACCTTATTTAGGGCGGTGGTTAAATCGGAAATGTTAATCGACATTGCTACTCGGGAACCTTATCAACAAGACCTATATGAGGTCATAGAGTGGGGTTTTATATTTTGCGACAGAGAGTAACACCGAAGAGCAATTTATAGTCTGATGAAGATCAATTTGCCTTATTTAAGCATCTGTAACGCGGCACTAGACGTGTACCTAGAGCTAGTACACGTTACAACGCTTGAATATAGGCTAGGGTTTCACCTGATCAAAAGTAAAAGCCAAGTCCGACTAAAAGCCCTTGAGAAGCCGTATCATATTCAAATACCTCTTCATTTTTGTAATCGACCCAGGTCGACTTGTAAGCTAAGTTGAGATCAGACCATTCGTTAAAGCGATAACGAACACCAGTTTGAATGGCATAAGTGAAGTGAGTATCGTTGCCAAGTCCGGCGTCGATACTGGCATGAAATCGCCAGTTTTCACTCAATTCATCAATGAGTCGCAAGCCAACTAAAAAATCGACCCAATCTTCTTGTAATGACAGTCTATCTTCTAGTACCCGGTTGTCATTACGATACAGCTTGCCGGTGATGTCATTGTCCCACCAACGTAATCCAAACATATAATCCAGTTTACCAAATGAATATTGTTCGCGTTGGAATGCCTTTGCTTCTAGAACACCTTGCCGTATTTCGATGTCCGCACGATAACGAGCGTTAGGCAGAGCGCCCTTGATATTATTAACATCACCACTTAAGTTCATGAAACTATAATCTATGTAGTAGCCCCACTTACTTTGGTAAATACTCTCGAATCGCAACATCGCCCCAATATCGAGGTGGTCTACGATGAACTTAGGATCGACATCCACCTCTGATGAAAAGCGACCAATACTGGTATCCCCGTGGATATTCAGTCCTAGCATGTACACTTCTATGCTATTTCGCCAACGAGATTCTTGTGTCTCAGCTGAGAGCGCTACTGATGTAGGTAATACAAGAATGAGTGAGGAGAGTGATAGCAGGTTACATGGTTTCATCCAATTTCCTTTTCGGCTTTTCGTCAGCTTTCAGCTTAGTAGAAGTCGCTACACTCTGCATAAAAAAGGGAAGCAACTTGCTTCCCTGTAATTAACATTGACTTAGAGTTGTTTGGCAATGTCTGAGGTTAGGCTTTCTAAGCCTATGGATAAAGCGTTGACGAGCGCTTCATAGCCCTCATCTTGAAGCGGCTGAGAGATTTGTATTGGCGCGCTGTTTTCTACCTTACCTTCGGCATTAATGAGTAACCATTCCCCCTCAATTTCGATATTACCTTTGTAGCTGCCATTAAATTTATTTAACGTAAGCTGGAGTTTGGCTTCACCGCTTTGATCCAACAGATTATTCATTTCAGTCGGCCAGTAATGACTTTGCTTGTGACGTAGTTCCGCGACGACTCTCTGAGTGATTTGCTCAGAAATACTGTGCGCCCATTGATTGTGCTTCGCCTGAATAACTTGGGTCTCAGAGGTTCGATAAACAATGCCATTATCATTCAAATAACTCGCCAATGTCACTGGACGAACAACTAAAGTTGGGCGCTGAGCGATATCAGAAGAGCTCAGCGTCACTGGTTCCGCCTTAGGTAGAAGGTACATAGCTCCTTTAGTTTGCGGAGCGCTACTGCAACCCGTTAGACCGACAAATAGCGCGATAGACAGAAAGAATACTCGTTTCATTAGTTTTTGCCTTTAACTGGTATTGGGTCACTGATTTCATCTTCTCCAAACACAAGAGAGTTTGGCTTTTCGTTTAGCTGTTTAAGTACGGGTTTAAACTCTGTCATCACGCTTTCTAATTCTTTTAGCGTGGCTTCCATTTCGCTGTACATGGTTGAGTTGGGCCCATAACCATCGAGTGTTTTTTGTAATTGCTGTAAGCTTTGGCGAATATCTGTTGGGATCTCTTGCGTCTCTTTTTGATTCAAAAGTTTATCAATACTGTCCGCCACGCGTTCTGCTGAAGCTAACGTTTTTTCAGACGTTTTTAACGTTGAATTGAGAGAATCTAGCGTTTCTTCCATCGGTAAGTTATTAATCTTATTTAGGAAGTCGTTCACTTGGCGCTGAACCTGCGCAAAACCACCACGCATGGTTGGGAAAACATCTAAATCAGCAAACTTACTCGGTACGTAAGGCTCGTCATTTGGATAGAAGTCGGCGTCAACATATAGTGCGCCTGTTAATAAGTTACCTGTTTTTAAAGTACCACGTAGGCCTTTAGCAAACTCACTCTTCAATTTATCTTTTAACATTGGTAAAGATTGGGATTGGAAATCGCCATAAACACGGCCGAGCTCGATACGTACCAATACAGGAATTTTTTTCGCAGAAAAGTTCTCTTCTGGGGTTGGAAGTCGCATTGGTACACGCATCACAGTACCAATTCTCAAGCCTCGATATTCGACAGGTGCCTTACGTTTAAGTCCTCGTACCGATTCATCAAAAAGCATAACGAATTCAATATAATCATCGTACATGCCTTCTCGAAGTTGTTTAATATCATCGTACAAGCGGAAGTTGACCATATTTTCAGTGAGCTGTTCACCGGATTCAAGACCTGGAACGGTATCGAAGGTAACACCACCCGTTAGCATGCTCTCTAATGAGCCAAACTTGACTTCGAACCCTTCAGCATTGAGCTGTAAATCTACGCCAGAATTCAGCCAGAACTTGGTACGAGTGCGCACTAAGCTGTCATAAGGCTTGAAAATAAAGAGTTGGTATAACGCTTTGCGAGTGTCAACATCAAAGCTGGTTTTCTCTACACGACCAACCGTAAAGCCTTTATAAATGACGGGGTCACCAACGCCTAGTTTACCGGCCTCGCGGTGTGTTAACACAAGGCGTAACCCCTCTGCATCAGGAGAGGCCACTGGGGGAACATCTAAGACCGTAAAGCGCTCTTTCTCTATCTTAGATTTACCCGGTTGAAGTTGGATATAAGCGCCAGAGAGCAAGGTCTCTAAACCTGAAACGCCATCACGGCCAATACGAGGCTTCACCACCCAAAACATGGTGTCATCTCGCAGCATGCGTTCTGCATCCTTGTTCATTTGTGCCTTAGCGATGATGTGATCGTAATTTTCACTGAGAGTGACTTCAGTAATCAGTCCGACTTTTACATTCAATGCTCGGATTTCGGTTTTGCCAACCTCAATCCCATCTGCGGTTGGCAGTTGGAGAGTAATTTGTGGGCCTGTACTGTTGATATATTGGAACAGCATCCACGCTCCCATGGCTAGCGCAAGGATCGGGACAATCCATATCGCAGAAATCTGCTTTTGCGGTTTTATTTGAGCGGTTACGTTGTTCTCATCACTCATATTTGGCTTTCTCGTTTAAGTTGTCAGAAATCGGCTCCTGCACTTCGTTTTGTGGCAATTGCCACAACAAACGTGAGTCAAATATCATTGCAGAAAGCATAGTAAAAATGACCACTGCCGCGAAAGAGAGCGCAGCAGGACCTGGATAAATCGCCATTAAGTTTTGCAGCTGAACCAGTGCAACTAAGATCGCGACGACGAAGATATCGATCATGGACCAACGGCCAATAAACTCAGTTATGCGGTAGATCTTTAAGCGTGAAATACTCTCTTCGTGCGGAAGATATCGCGCTTTTTGCGCATTGTAATACAGCCACGCGAGTGCCAGCATTTTCGCCATTGGAATAAATACGCTAGCAAAGAAAATTACCATCGCAATAGGGTAAGAACCTAAATGCCAAAGCAATATTACCCCCTCCATGATAGTCGAACCTTCTGCATGTCCAAGGCTTACGGTGTACATCATAGGGTAGAGGTTTGCAGGGATATAGAAAATGACTGAAGCAAACAAAAGTGCCCAAGCTTTTTGTAAATTGTCTGCGGGGTTGTATTTGTGAATAGGGCTTTTACAACGAATGCAGTGTTGGTGTTTTTTAGCTTCAATAGGGTTGAGCTGGTGACACGTATGACAACCAATATGGTTGTGGTTATGGTGCGTATCACCCTCTTTTACATCAGATAGCTCGATAGCTGGAATAAAGTGTCCCCAGAGCCAGCTTTTGTCGACCATTGATATGCATTTGACTACCAGAACGGTATATACACAAAACGCCCAGAATGAAGTGCCCATTCCTATGTCTGCGAGGGAAGCGATTTTAATTAAGCTGACTAACACGCCAATCAAAAAGACATCCACCATTAACCAGGGTTCGACTCGAAACAGAAGACGGCATAAAACTTTTGCCATTCGTTGCTGCTTTCTAGAGGGGGTATGTTTACGTGCTTTTAATGCTTCAAGGTGAAGAAAGAGAATGAGACCAACATAGATTGCAGGCAAAACGAGAACTGTTGCGAGTAGCAGCACACCCAAAAGCACATTTTGAAACTCAGCCAGCATTTTGGCAGCGTGCAACAAGGTGATTTCTTGCGACAACCCTTGCACGCTGAACGACATAAAAGGGAAAGAAATGCTTAGCACTAACATGATCAAACATGCCGATGATATGGCGATCACGCTTTGGTAAGGCTTGGCATTCACTTTAGTCAGCGAATGCGAACATCTAGGACATTGTGCTTTTTGCCCCTGTTCGATATCGGGAATGCGAACAACAAGGCCGCACTCTTCGCATGAAATTAACTGACGGGAATTAGGTTGAATACTCATCGGGTAGGTTTTAGATTCATTTGCTTTAAGAATACTCTTTTTTCACTAGGCACGCTTGTTTTGATTCAGGAGTTTACGAGTTTCTTACTTTTGGCATTAGAGCATATGGGAGATCTAAGACATAAACGAAGTCACGTTTGGTACAAGATTTTACGGCGAAGATGAGTATGTTGGAAGCCGAAAATAATGTGATATTGCTTGTCTGTGGAGGGGTAATTACTTGTTTTTAAGGGTAAGTAACCCTGCCCAGATAATCAGAGCAGGGAAAAAGAGCATTTTATTTAAGGTACTTAGTTGTACTTTACTTGACCGTTCCGCTCTTAAAGGCATTGGAGCCGACTTGCGTACCGTTGAGCGTTTTGCCGTAATAGCCTTGGTGCTGGTGATATTTCTCCGCGTTTGCGGTGACATTGCCTTTGAATCGAGGATCTTGTGGACGCTCATGGCTGTTGACGTATGCTGCGACATCCCAAGCTTCTTGCTCTGTCAGCTGCACACTTTTCCCAAGCGGCATGTTTTCGTAAATAAAATAGGCTGCAGTGTTAATCCGGTGCATACCTGCGCCCCAGTTATACGCATATTCGCCCCAAAGTGGTGGAATGTATGAATAGTCGTTGGTGTCTTTGATGCCTGAATCGTCGGCGCGATGGCAAGTTTCACAGTTCTTTTCGTAGACCAATGCGCCTCGCTCTATTGATGGTTCTTGCTCAGGGGCGGCGATTTTTGGGTAGCCACGCCCAGAGAGGTTACCCCGCTTTTCAATTGGTAATGCTTGTGCGATGGCTTCGGGCAACGGGAAGTCTCTTGCTTTTCCACCAATTTGCAACGTTTTTGCGTCTAGCTCTGGAATGGGTTCATCCGCCATACCATGTTTGTCAAGCAAGCCGCCCATTGCTAACCAGTAGGCGTAAGCACTAAGGGCAACAATTTCTGTCGAATCGTAAGCGGGCGCTTTACCGTTCATGGAATACTCGAAACAACCCTGGATACGGTCAGCATAGCTGTTTACGCGATCGTTTTTCTTACGATATGCCGGGTATGCCATGTAAGCTGCCCACAGTGGCGCAGCGTTTGCTTTTCGTCCTGCCTCCATATGGCAGTTCACACAGTTTTGTTCGTTGCCAACGTATTTTCCGCGCATTTGTTGTGAGTTAACAAAGAGCGAGTAACCGCGTTTTACTTGCTCACCAAATGCGGTGTTTGGGATTGTGCTGAGATCACGCGGTTTTAAGTATTCACCGTGATTTTCTTTTTCTATCGCAGGTAGCTCTTTCTGGCGGTCCGGTAATGGATCGTTAGCTAGTACGAGCGTAGAAATGAAAGGCAGTGCGAACAAAGAATAGAAACGTTTCATGACTGCTCCTAGTAACGTAATGAGGCAAAGTAGTAAGCAAGATTTTCGATCTCTTTGTCAGTGAGATTTTTTGCGATGGTCCCCATCATATTGAGCGGGTCGCCACTGCGAGTGCCGTTTTTCCATGCCATCAATTGCGTTTTTAAGTAATCAGCATGTTGGCTTGCGAGGCGAGGGAACTTGTCGACGCCCATACCGCTGGCTCCATGACAAGTTGCGCAAGCTGGAATATTTCTATCCCAATCGCCTTGGAAAATTAATTTACGATACGGGTTACGAATATCAGCTTGGTCGCCGCGTTGTTCTGGATTCGTGAACTCATAGCTCGGGAGGTTAGCAAAGTACTCCATCACTTCCTTACGGTCTGCGGGATCGCTGAGTTCCTTCGCCATGCCTTGCATGACCACATTTTGGCGTTCGCCACTAAGGAATAGTTCGATTTGAGTGTTGAGATAATTCGCGTTTAAACCAGCGATCATAGGCGCGATATTTGGCTGTCCCATGCCATCTTGGCCGTGACAACCGCTACATACGCTGGCTTTTTCCGGAATAGACGAGGCGCTTGCGCCCATAGTGGTTGCTAACAAACAGGCCACCACCACTGGAAGAATTTTTGACATGCTGACTCACTTTAATTTTTATTAATATGTCCAAGTGCTACTTGGTAGTCACTTGGACAATATTGTCGGCCTTGTCAATAATGAAAGGTATTGTGGATTTCCACATATTTAATAAGTGTAAATGGCCGTATTTGTTTTTATTGGTTGTTCTATAAGCGATAAAAACAAGTGGTGAAGAGCTGCACAAATCGGCAGCTCTAAGTGGTAGAGACGTCTTAACGTGCGGCGTCACGCTTTGCGGATTTTGGCCGGCAGGGACTGACGTGCCGCCGCGCCCACGACCCAATCCAACAACACGCCTTTGCCTTCTCGAGTAGGGTCAATTAAGCCAATGTCGTTAATATTGACGCCATCTTGGCTGCGCGTTTTTACGGGTTGTTGTTTATCGCCGATCCAGTGCGAGCGTTGTCCTAGCTCGGTATGACCAAACCCATGTTCAAATCCGAGTGTACTAGGGCGAATCCCGCTGACTATCATCGCAAGTGCTTTGGTGCTTGCAGATGGTGTCTCGATAACAAACTCATCACCCGTTTTAATGCCTGCGCGCTCGGCATCGATTGGATGGATGTACACTGGGTTTACGCCTTTAATCGAGTTCAACCTTGGCGATAGGTTGGATACCGCACTGTGAATGTTGGATTTAAAGTTCGTTAGGCTGAAAGGCCATTCTGAGCTTGGGAACTGGTCTTCCATTGGTGTGCCATCGGCCAGTTTTTGTGGATGCCATGTTGGGCAACCCGTGTAGAAATCACCGGTCATGGTGTTTCTTGCGCTGCCGACACGTTCATTCCATATCGCGACAGGTCGTGTCCATTTGTGCTTCATTTGCTCACCTTGATACGCTTCGGTTGCATTTTCAAAACGTCCACCGCGAGCAAAAATAAACGCCACACGTTTCATCTCATCCGCTGTCAGCGTCTTCTGCATGGCTGGCATTAAACGCTCTAGGCCGGACCACGCAATGTCTTCTGCCGAAACTTCAGGCACCCCGCCTTTCACATAAGCCAAGTTTGCCGCGGAACGTAAGTAGAAATCTTCAGCTCTGTGGAGAGCGAGCCAATTCCCTTGCGCATCTTGAATCGCGTTGTCACCAAAGCCGCCTAGTTGCATTTTCTTGGCGACATCAATCAAAAAGTTTTCTAAGCAAATCGAGCGACCGTCGGCGGTTTTCTCTGTTCGTGCTTCCACTATCGGCCAACGAGCGGTGACGGTTTTCACCGGAACGTCGTGCCAAGGCGTTGCCATACCCCAGCTTTCGTAGGTGACCGTGTCCGGCACAATATAGTCCGACAATGCGGTGGTTTCGTTAATGAACGCATCAACAGACACAATCAAACCGAGCTGCTTTGGATCTTTAAGCTTGTCTTCCAGCAGCGCTTTCAAACCGGGTACACCATACATTGGGTTCGCCATGTGATTGATCCACGCTTTAACGCGGTATGGGTACCCATCAATAGCCGCAGATAGGTGCTCTGTCAGCAGTGGCGCGGCAAACGGATACCAAGGCGCGCGAGTTGGATAAGGGGATTCACCAGCCTCAACGCGACGTTTGTATTCGCTGGTTTTGTGGTATGGGAATTTACTGCGCGATAAAAAGACGCCTTTCGGGCCGACTTTGCCAGCAAATTTGGTGAAGTCGTAACGAGGACCCGCAGCGGAAGTTGGATAGCCACCCGCTTTGGCCATCGCGCCGCCTTTCATGTTGATATTACCAATCAACGCATTGAGCATCATGATAGTAAACGAGTTATAGAACCCATTGGTGTGCATGTTGCCACCGTGGGTATCGACCACCGCTTTTGTTCCGTGACTGGTAAAGCGCTTTGCTAGTTCAACAATTTGTTCGACAGGGATTTCACATTGTTGGCTGTAGAACGCAAGACTGTATTTGAACGCCTCTTCTTTGAGTCTTTGTAGAGACGATTTTACGCGCACTTCGCCCGATGCAAGCGAAACCGTTTTATCGACAAACAGTGCCGCTTCCTCAGCTTGGGTATGAACACCAAATTCGCCGCTTTGCTCATCCACGATGACGTACGGGTCGGAGTCAGACAACGCTTCTCCCTCGAATGGCAGATTCAAGTCCGACGCGCGTAAAAACGTGCCGTTTCTCGGGTGCTGATTATCGCTTATCACGAGATGCGTAGCATTACACCAGTGCGCTGTGCCGGCTCGTTTCATCGCGTTTGCCCCCGGCTGCGCCAAGAAGGTTTTGTTGTAGCGTTGGTTTTCGATAATCCATTGGATCATGCCAAGCACGAGGGCAGAGTCGGTGCCCGGTTTGATTGGTATCCAGCGGTTGTTGTCACCGGCGGCCAAGCTCGATGAACCCGCAGGCAAACTTGGCGTGATGATGGAGTATTCCAGGCTACCTTCTGTTCGCGCATTGGCGAGTTGGCGCGCCTGGCGCTTAAAAGGGTTGCCAGCTTGCGCAGGCGACATACCGATGAAGATGATGTATTCCGCATTATCAAAATCTGGCTTTAAGTGTGCGTTCTTATCTAAGTCGTTCATAAATGCGCCGCTGCCAGCACGAAATGCGTAGCCGCAGTAAGAGCCGTGATGCCCAAAGTTACGTGTACCATAGCTGTTGAACGCGAAGCGTTTGAATATGTCGTCTCGGCCTTCGTTACCGGCGTTGGTCATTAATAATTGGTTGGCTTTCGGTCCATATTCTGGGTTTTCAGGATCTACGGGCGTTGTTAAATCGCGAATGTTGCGTAAGCCATCAACATGGCCTTCACCAAATAAATCACCACCTTCTACGATTTCTTCTATCAATTGCTCATAGCTGATCGGAATCCATTTTCCTTCGCCGCGTTTTCCAACTCGTTTCAGTGGCTGAGTAATGCGGTACGGGCTGTTGCGAATTTCTAGCATCCCATTGCCACGTGCGCATGCTGTTGAACGACCGTCAAGGCCCGCTTCTCCTGTCAAACTTAAATAAGCATCTTTGACTGGCGTTTCGAACGGAATGTGTTGCTGATGAGAGAGTGGGTGATATGGGTTGCCAGTAATACGCAAAATATCGTCGCTGCGGTTATCAATGCGTACACGCAATCCGCACAGTGACCAACAACCAAAGCACATCGATGGCGCAACGCGCTGATTTGGATTAGGGATTAGGTTGCCTTTGCTGTTGACCGTGTACTCTGGTTCAAGCGAGTTACCGTGGTGAATATCACGCGTTTTTTCTCCCGCAGTGCCTTCGAGCGCACCTTCGACCATGTGTTTGGTGGTGGTGGCGTAACCCGCAGCGAATGCGCCAAGCCCACCCACTGCAATGCCTGATTTCAAAAACTGACGGCGTTTGTTATCCATGATGAAATCCCCTTTGATTAGCGTTCAGTTAAGGTGAGTGATGAGGCTTTTACTTCGATCTTTTGTTTTGGCTGAACCAGCTCCGAACCGAGCAGTGCCAGTGCAAGCCATAATCCGAGCATGCCGATAATGCCTATCCAGCCATTTCCATCCATAGTGAGTTGGTATGGATACAGCCCTGCATCGAACTTGGCGATGATTTGCACTTCCATGATGGTAAACCAGCGAATCAGCCATGCACTTGCCAGTGCGGCAGCAGACACAAAACTGAGCCCTATGACGTGACGAAATCTGGCTGATGCGGACTTTTGGGTATCGCGCAAGAAGATGAAAGCGAGCAAAACACAACCTAAAACGACAAAAGTGAGCAGGGCAATGTTGTGCATCCACTGTTCGCTAGAATAGAGCGAAAATGCGGAATTGTTGGATGCCCAAATCGGTAGCAGTATCAGCGTTAATACACCGCTGGTAACCACTGATTTTTTAAGTAAATTAGTATCGCCAGATGTCAGTGTCTTTGACTGACTAGGCAGCAAGAGCCAAATCAACAGAGAAAATCCGACCGCGCTCATAAATGCAGTGACAAACCAAAGAACCGGCGACGCGGGTTGGTGCCATAAAGAGCGCGATTTAACGACTGCAATTTCAGCGCCTGTGTAGACTGCAATGGTGATGCCTGATAGCACCGTGATAACAGATACCATAAGCATGACTCTACGAGAGAGCGCCCAGTCACCCAGTGACAGCTTTGAAATTAGAGGCAGTACTTTCCCTGGCTGATTACGTAAGTTGATCAGATCCTCGCGGAGATACAGCCATGCGGTTACTACCGCTAAACCTGAGAAAACAGGCAAGAAAAGCGACCCTAAAGACATCCATGACCACGGAGTGATGTGGGCGTAAAAATGCCATGCGCGTCCCGGTTGGTGAAGGTCGCCAGTTAACGCCAACGGGCCTACGATAGCGCCGATGGCCAGCGTCAGAACAAGCGCAGCGCGCAGTCTGTGACTGGTGTGTTTTTCAAATAACAGTGCGATTAGGAATAAAACAGCAGCCGCATAAGCCGAACCGATGTAGAAGAAATACTGCACCGCCCACGGGAGCCAAGCCATCGCTTGAGGTTGGACTAACACTTCGGTGATGTTCATGCGCGCTCTCCTTGTGGGTCGTAAATAGCAGGTTGTCCGTCGATGTGGCTGGTGAAGCGTTCATCCATGCCGATGTAAAACACGTGAGGCTTGGTGCCTTCATTGGGTTTTAGCACTGTGATATCGTCTTGGTGCTTCGCAATTAAGCGGCGGACTTCACTTGATGGATCATTCAAATCACCAATTACACGTGCTCCGCCAACACAGGTTTCCACGCAGGCAGGCAATAGACCTTTTTCTAGACGGTGAGCACAGAAGGTACATTTATCTGCGGTGAGGGTGTCTTCATTGATAAAGCGAGCATCGTAAGGGCAAGCTTGTACACAATACGCACACGCTACGCAGCGACTGTTATCCACCATGACAATGCCATCTTCGCGCTGAAAGGTTGCTTGAACCGGACACACTGCCACGCAAGGTGGGTTGTCGCAGTGGTTACAAAGGCGCGGTAGCATAAAGGCTTTTGCTTCTCGCGTGGTAGAGCCATCATCTAACGTAACTTCGTATTGCTTTACGGTGGTTCGGAATTGACCGATAGGCGCTTGGTTCTCGATGCTGCAACCCACAGTGCAAGCCTGGCATCCGACACATTTACGCAAATCTATCACCATGGCATAACGCTTCCCGACTTGTCCTTTTCGGTCAGCGGACTGGTTATTTCGAATAATGTTTCCCGCAGTTGCCGTGCCAATGCCTGCGACTGGAATTAACGCGGCTCCGGCTGTGACCGCGCTGAGAAAGCGACGTTTGGTGGAATCCATAACTCACCTGCTTTTTTGTTGTATTTGAATTGACTGATTCCATTGTGAGAAATGCACTGCGAGGCTTATATTGTGGATTTCCACATACCCAGATCAAACTTGATCTAAAACAAATGTGGTTTAGGGAAGGTAGCTGTTATTCTTGTCGTACTCTCTTGACGGAACGATTCGACTCATCATGAAAAAAGCACTGTGGCTTCAGCTTTGGATTCTTTGCTTAGTTGCCTTTGCATCTTTGGCTCACGGCGCAGTTTCTGAACAAGCAGATCTGCAAGAGCAAAAAGCAGAGCAGCCACAGGTCAAGAAAAAAGTCGAAGTGGGCGTGTTAGCGATACGTGGTCATCTTTATGCCGAGCAGAGATGGCAACCGACCATTGATTGGCTCAATCAGCAAATTTCCGATGTGCATTTTGTTCTTCATCCCCTTAACTTGGATGAAATGGGCGAAGCGGTGAAGTTTCAGACCATGGATTTCATCTTAACCAACCCAGGTCAAGCAGTGCGGTTGGGCAGGCAATACGCGCTGTCGTGGATGGCAACGCTAACCAGCAGAGCACCACAAAACTCGAATTACGGAATTGGTTCGGCGCTTGTGGTTCGAGCCAATTCAAGTTATCAAACGGTGCAAGATGTCTCAGGACGTCCCGTTGCGGCGGTATCAGAAAAAGCCTTTGGTGGTTATCTAACGATGCGCTATCAAATAGTCAAAATGGGGCTTAATCCAAACGATTTCTTTTCCGATGTCCGCTATCTTGGTTTTCCTATTGATGCCAACCTGTATCAATTACGTGATGGCAATGTGGAAGCGGCCGTCGTCCCTGCTTGTTTATTGGAACAGATGTTAAGTGAAGGGCTTTTACAACCGGGTAATTACCGAGTTTTAAATCAACAGCCGAACGAGCGCTCGTTATGCGCTCTTTCCACACCGCTTTATCCTAACTGGTCATTTGCCAAAACAGAGCGCGGCTCAGCTCAGATTGCCAAACAGATTGCGCAAGTATTGTTAGCGATGCCACCTGAACACCCTGCGGTTATTGCGGCAGGCGCGTCAGGTTGGACGTCCCCCGTCAGCTTGCTGAGCATCGACAAACTTTATCAGGCGTTGGATCTCCATCCGTTGCAACAACCTTGGTGGCAAGAAGCATTGCGCTGGCTGCGTAGTCATCAAGAATGGGCATGGGCGCTGTTCATGTTTGTTATTGTGTTGAACGCGTACCACTTTTGGCTTGAGTATCGATTTAGCAAGAGTAAGCAAGCGTTGGAGCAGACATCGTTACGATTAAAAGAGAAAAGCGAACAGTTAGAACACTCACAAAGAGTCGCGATTGTCGGAGAAATCGGCACTAGTCTTGCCCATGAACTCAATCAGCCATTGGCGGCCATTCGCAATTACAGTGAAGGCGGTTTACTTCGCTTGGCCAAAAAGCGCCCTCATGAAGATATTGTCCCAGTGCTTGAGAAAATACAGGGCCAAGTTGAACGAGCCGATGCAATTATTCAGCGCTTAAGAACGTTGATCCGCAAGCGTAGTGTCGACAAAGCGCCGTGCGATCCTCAAGTACTCATTGATGACACGATTGAGTTGCTCCATTTTCGAATGAAGAAGCAAAACATTTCTATTGTGGCCAGTACAGAAGGGAACATTCGTCCGTTACTTGTCGATGCAGTTGGCGTTCAACAGGTTTTAGTTAATGTGATCAGTAACGCGATTGATGCGTGTACTTTGTTCCAAGAGAAATATCACTCGTCAGGTTATCAAGGTAAAATTGCCCTGCATAGTGACTACCAAGTCAATCAACTTTCCATTCGAGTGTTAGACAATGGTACAGGGTTGCAGCAAGAGAATCCGACTCAAGCGTTTGTGAGTAGCAAAGAAGAAGGGCTTGGGCTGGGGTTAGCCATTTGTCGCGATGTGATGGAAATGCATGGTGGCGAGTTTGTCATCAGCTCGACAGCACCACATGGTTGTTTGGTTGAGCTTGTGTTTCCATATCAAAACTAATCTGAACTAGGCATAGGAGCATTCAATGAGCAGCGGTGAAAAGCAGCTACCTGTTTTTGTAGTCGATGATGATGAATCGGTGCGTGACTCGCTCGCTTTTATGCTGGAAGAGCATGACTTCAACGTGACGACTTTTGCTGATGGGCAATCTTTTCTCGATAAAGTGGACATTCATCAAGCCGGATGCGTGATCCTTGATAGCCGAATGCCCAACTTTCGTGGTCAGCAAGTGCACCAAATTTTAAATCAAGCCAACAGCCCGTTGGCCGTTATTTATCTGACAGGGCATGGTGATGTCCCGATGGCGGTCGATGCATTACAAGCTGGGGCGGTCAATTTCTTCCAAAAACCAGTCAAAGGCGATGAACT
Organism: Vibrio sp. 1557; assembly: GCF_033340175.1. Classification (NCBI taxonomy): domain Bacteria; kingdom Pseudomonadati; phylum Pseudomonadota; class Gammaproteobacteria; order Vibrionales; family Vibrionaceae; genus Vibrio; species Vibrio sp. 1557. The sequence continues at coordinate 127,978 of NZ_JAWOVZ010000002.1, forward strand.
GGCACGAGCTATTTTGCAGGGACAGGCGCAGTCTGCCACAAACCTCGATATGGCAGTAGCTAAATCGGCTTATGAATCGCTCACACCTAGAGAAAAAGACATTTTACGTTTGATCATTGAAGGAAAACGCAACATTCGTATTGCTGACGAACTTTGCATAGCAATGCGAACGGTTGAAGTACACCGAGCCAATCTATTGAAGAAGTTCTCGGCAAAAACCGTCGCAGAGTTGGCATATATTTATGGCAAGTTAGATTAAAGCTTAGCGAGTGAAGCCTCTTAAGGCTATTTAGAGGATACAACTTGAGCTTTATGACGACTCGCGTATTATCTTCTTCGTTCTTACTTTATCTGAATTCTTATGAGTTTGTTGACTAAACGACATCACACGCCACATAAGCGGGCAAAATGGCTACTGGCGATTATTGGCTGGGTGGTCGTTGTGTGTCTGATGCAAAATTCAGGCTTTGCATCGTCATGCTCTATGAAATATGAGACGGAATCGCCCGCGGTTTCACTTACTGATGAGCGTTCGAGCGTCAAGTCGATTGATACTAAAGAAACCAGCAAGTGCGAATTGTCTGAAAAGTTAATTCAGTTTTCTCAACATCAACTCGATGTATTTATTGTTGTTCTGTTTGTGGGTCTTTTTGCTTCGGCAATTTGGTTGTGCAGTGCCTATATTGGTGCGCAACATTGGACGGAACCGATAGGCCGTAAGTATCGAGTCCATCTGACTTTCTGTGTGTTCCGAGAATAAAAGCGTGCTTTCTGACCACTAGCGTCAGTTATTTAGCACCTTTGTCTTTTAACTAGGAATCACTATGAATCAAATTACTAAACTGACTCAGTTTGCGTCCATGTTTTTTATGACGCTTGCTTTGAGTTTGCTCTCTCTGAGTATTTCAGCTCAAACTACTGATACAGGTTGGCTAACCAACCCACAACATCCTCCAGTGCAAACGCGCTTTGTGCTCACTGGTCAACAAGATCCGCAAGCCAAAACAATTACTGGTTATCTGGACGTCAAGTTGGCTGGGGACTGGAAAACTTACTGGCGTTCACCTGGTGAGGGCGGCGTAGCACCATCTATTGATTGGCAAAATTCACAAAATTTATCCAAAGTGGATTGGCAATGGCCGCACCCACAAAAATTCGAACTATTAGGTATCGAGACTCTTGGGTATAAAGGCGACACTTTGTTCCCCATGACGCTGCACGTCGAAGACATGTCCAAACCTGTCACGATTGATGCGGTACTGACACTTTCTTCTTGTACGACGATTTGTGTGCTGACCGACTATCAAATTCAATTGACGTTCTTGCCTTCTGATCTAAAAGTCGATGAAGACGTGATGTTCAGTTACGCTCAAGCAGTGAGTAACGTGCCGCAGCCATCGCCGTTTATTGATGTTACTCAGGCGAGTTGGGATGCGAACCAATCGAAACTACAAATCAAGCTACAGAACAGTCAGGGTTGGCAACAACCACAAGTGCTGGTGGATGTTGTCGATGAAGCAACGCGAGACTATAGCTTCAAGCTTGAAGGAATGCATCCAGAAGGAAACATCGTCACCGCGAGCTATATCGTTGATACTTGGCTGGGCGATGTGGAGTTAGATGGTCAGTCGCTGTTTGTGACCATCAAAGACACCAATTTACTAGCAGAAGAAACCACTCAAGCAACTGCTGAGGCAATAGTTGAACCGCTGCCGAGCACGTCTCTAACGAGTGTTTTTCTATTCGCGTTGCTCGGCGGTTTAATTCTTAACATTATGCCTTGCGTTCTTCCGGTTTTGGGGATGAAGCTAAGTAGTATTGTTGCCGCTCAAGGTATCGAGCGTCGTCAAATTCGCGCTCAGTTTGTTGCCTCGTCACTTGGTATATTAACGTCGTTCTGGATTCTCGCTGGTTTTATTTTGGTGCTCAAGCTAACAGGTAATGCCATTGGTTGGGGCGTGCAATTTCAAAGCCCCTGGTTCTTAGGTTTGATGGTGTTGGTCACCACTTTGTTTGGGGCCAATATGCTGGGGCTGTTTGAAGTCCGTCTATCATCGGGTACCAATACATGGCTGGCCTCGAAAGGTGACAACTCGTTAGCTGGACACTATGTGCAAGGGATGTTTGCAACCTTGCTTGCTACGCCGTGTTCTGCGCCTTTCCTAGGAACGGCCGTGGCGTTTGCTTTGGGTGCCGATGTGGTTACGCTGTTTGCTATTTTCACCGCCTTAGCGTTGGGGATGGCGTTGCCTTGGATTATGGTGGCAATTTTCCCAAGTATTGCGCTTAAATTGCCGAAGCCGGGTCAGTGGATGAACGTGGTCAAAAACGTATTTGGTGTGATGATGTTGGCCACCAGCGTTTGGCTACTGTCTTTGATGGCCAATCACCTCCCAGTGTTTTGGGTCATTTTCGCCGGTTTAGTCGCGTTTATTGTTCTGATGATTCGCGTTAAACGCGTTCATGGCGATAAAGCACTCGTGCTATCCGGCTCTGCATCGCTTATCTTAATTGCTGGCGGGCTGCTACTTGGTAGTATCACTGCCGACCAATGGGCGACACCGCTTCCTGAGGACTTAGCGTGGCAGAAGCTTTCTAACTCGGCGATTGAAGATCACGTCAATAATGGGCGAGTGGTGTTTGTGGATGTCACTGCGGATTGGTGTGTCACGTGTAAAGCGAACAAGATCGGTGTGATCTGGCAAGATCCTGTCTACTCATTGCTGCAAAGCCCTAATGTAGCGACGTTAAAAGGGGATTGGACACATCCGGACGGCTCGGTAACTGACTTTTTACGAGCTCATGGGCGTTACGGTGTGCCGTTTAACATCGTCTATGGCCCGGCAGCGCCACAAGGTATCCCGTTACCTGTGATTCTGACTGATGATGTTGTTTTAAGTGCGGTGAAGCAAGCGAGTGGGGGAGCTATTCAATGAGTTCGACAAAGCAGCGTAGAACATTCCGATATTGGCTCATTCAAATCGTACAGATGGTGCTCATTGTCACCGCGATTTCTATCGCGATGGATTGGTATCGCACTAAAGATATTCCTAAACAGGAGTCACCACCATTGAGCTCAGTATTGAGCGATGGTGAATACTTCGATGCAATCGCGCAAAGTTATGAACAACCTGTCGTTGTTTATTTTTGGGCGACTTGGTGTCCCGCTTGTAAATTTGTAAGCCCAAGCGTGAGTTGGCTGAGTGATGACTACACCGTAGTTGGCGTTTCTGGATCGTCGGGACCGAATGAGCGTGTGGCGCAGTTTATGAGGGCAAAAGAATATCGTTTCGAAAACATAAACGATCCTTCAAGCGATATTATGCGCGAATGGAAAATTAGCGTGACCCCAACCATTTATGTTTTAAGAAATGGTGAAATTTCCTCCGTCACAACTGGCGTTACTACTCCGATAGGAATATTAGCGAGAATTTGGTTAGCTCGATAACGCAATAACAATCCGATATTCAAAATATTGAGTATCGGATTTTTTCTTTTTATTTTCTCGCTCTAACGGGAATAATAATGTGTGCGTATGGCATACCATTCCACATCTCGTATGGGCCATCATAACTTGAACCGGTTGGTCGAGAATCGAGCAACACTTGGTCTAGGGTAATAATCATCATGTGTGGTTCTTCCACAATCCATTGGTTATCGTCCGTTATTCCTTCTGAAAATGGGTCGGTGTTATTGGCGCCGCCATCACCCGCTAACATGCCAAAAAGTACAATTAACTGAAATGAAATTAGTTAAATAGTCAGATTAATAAATCAAAGCTCAATTTAATAAAAAATTAAAGTTTAATAAATTTAATTATAGATTGACCTTAAAAAGGAATTTTATTTAAATTTAAAATAGTAATTGATAGTTTCACTATGTTAATTTAAGTGTTCTCTTATAAACATTTTTCGTCTATTAATACGCATGGTTTAAAACATCTGGCTGTCCTGTTTTGAAGCGTGACCAAAAGATGCTAAATAGATGTTTTTAGTGATATGAGCTGAGTTTATTTGTAATCTATATTTTCAACACCTAATTTCCCTCGTATGGCTAATCGTATAAAACAACATTTTATCTTTATTGTTGTCACGCTAAAGCGTACTTTCTTAATTATATGATTAGTTATAAAGGTAACGAGAATGGGATTAAAAATCCGGGGCTCTGTTGGTATAAATGGCACTAATTCGAAAAATGATGTTAAAGCAGTTCAACAATTTTTAAATGATAACCAAAAGAGAATAGGTTTTACCCGACTGTTGGTTGTTGATGGCTCGTTAGGGCGGAGTCCTCATTTGTCGAAAACAGTAGAGGCAATAAAAGTGTGTCAGCGTAAGCTACTTTATATGGTAAAGCCAGATGGTCGGATCGATGTAAATGGTAGAACTCATCGTAAGCTCAATGGATTACCATCCTATAGCTCAGTGAAAAATGATCCTCATGATGCTCAAAAACTAGTAACCAAAGTACCTTGGATGAAAACAGCGTTGGGAGAAATTGGACAAAAAGAAGTTTCAGGCACTAAGGCCAATCCAAGGATTTTAGAGTATTTTACAGCATCTAAGTTCTGGGGCACTGATGACTCTGGAGGTCAAAATGCTTGGTGTGGTTCGTTTGCCGCTTGGGTTTTTAAACAACACGGAATCACTCCAGTAAAAGAAGCTTATCGAGCAAAGGAGTGGAAGGGTTTTGGTAAAAACATCTCAGAACCTATACATGGAGCTCTAGGGATTAAATCGAGAAAAGGTGGTGGGCATGTTGCTTTTGTCGTGGGAAAGAGCCCTGATGGTAGGCATTTGTACATGTTAGGAGGAAACCAAAGCAACCAAGTCAATATAGCAAAGTACTCTATTGATGTCTGGGACAAGTTCGTAGTACCGAGTAACTACGATGAAACAAAAGGTACTTTACCTGTATATACAAAAGGCTCTGTCTTAGCAGGAACGGAAAGTTAAATATGAAGAAATTTATAAGTTTGCTAGGCTGTGTGAGCTTATCAGCTTGTGCTTCACAGGGAGTGTACTCTCAGAATGAGGTACTCAAAGATGCGATATTTCAAACGCCCTATTCTGCAGTGGTGAAAATTACAGGTTTTGAAAAGTTTGCTGAACACGAGGAAGATGTTCTCTTTAAAGTTCAAGCAGAAGTGATTCAGAAACTTCGTGGAGACGTTGGGTCTGAGATTACTTTCAGTATGTATGGCGAGCTAGGAGATGAGCCCAATATACACAATGATCCTGTCATTCTCACACTATGTCGTGATAAAGATACATATTATTGGCCTGGAACGGGGGCTGAGTTTGGGGCTAATCAAGAGAACATATTAAACGCTCAAGAAACAGCTGCTCACTTGGATACAGATCAGCGCCATTTTGCACATTGTTCAGAATGAAAAGGGTGGCGGTTGAAACGAGCGGTTACAGAGCTTGTTAGTCGCCATCGTAGACAACGTCTTTGCTGAATGATTCTTTAGTTTTTGATTGTCAGAGCCGACTGACAAAACCATACCAACTGTGACAACCAAACCGCTATTAAAGCAGGATATTATTCCTTCAACTTTGTGTTTTAGGAGTAGTCATTAGACTACCCAATAATTGTTGGAATAAATAATGACGAAACGTTGGTTTGTCTCCGCTGTGAGCTTCGCGCTGCTCGGCGGTGGTACGTATTTCTATCTCCAATCTGCTGCTCAACCAGAATTGCTGCCTACATTGATTGTGGAAAAAGGCACGATTGAAAAACAAGCGGTGGCTGTTGGTAAAATTGTCCCTGCACACTCCGTGTCTATCAAGTCACAAATCGACGGTATCGTCGGTGAAATTTACGCGAAAGTTGGTGAAAAGGTGAAGCAAGGCCAACCGCTGATCAAAGTGCGTCCAAACCCAACCCCCCAAGCATTAACGGATGCATCGGCAGAACTCATGCGTAGCGAAGCCGATCTGGAATCCGCCAAACAAAAAATGTCCAACTTAGAAAGCTTGGTCAAGCAGGATATTATTCCAAGTAACTACGACGAATACGTAAGTGCGCGCTCGGCAGTCAAATCTGCGCAAGCGGACGTATTGCAAAAGCGCCAGAATCTCGAACTCATCCGCAGTGGTGAGGCGTCTATCGGTGATGCGCGTTTAACGTCGACGATCTACGCGCCAATTGATGGCACGGTACTCAACCAGAAAGTTGAGGTCGGAGAGCCGATCATCTCGACTCAATCAAGCCAAGCCGCGACTGAAATGATGTCATTGGCCGACATGAACAGTCTGATTTTTAAAGGTAGCGTCAGTGAGCATGATGCTGCGCAGTTGTCTCCGGGAATGCCCGTTATGTTGACGGTTGCGCCTTATCCTGATGTGGCGATTTCTGGTGTGCTAACCAAAGTAGCGATTCAATCTGAGAACCTTAACTCACCAGAAGGCAACGCTTCGGCTAAAAGTTTTGATAACGGTTTTGAGGTTGAAGTGGGAGAACTCAAGATCCCACAAGATGTGTTGCTTCGTTCTGGTTTTTCATCGACGGCTCAAATCATTCTGAAGACTTCTGAAAACGTGCTCACGCTACCGGAGCGCGCTCTGCAATTTGATGGTGACGCACCGAATGTTCTGATCCCCGATAGCTCAGAACAAGGGTTTCATAAACAACCTGTGAAACTCGGTCTGTCAGATGGCATCAATGTCGAAGTGCTTGACGGCGTGGAGCTTGATGAAGAGGTTATCGACAACAGTATGATGGGAGCGGCGCATGGTTAAGCTGCAACGATCAACAATCGCCTTTGCATTGTTGGCTGCCACGCTCAGTTTGCCGACCTACGCAATTTCTATTGAACAAGCTTGGCAACAAGCAAAGCAGAACGATCCAAATTACGAAAAAGCGAAAATCGGCGTCCAGCTTGGCGAGGTTGGCGTACAGAGTAGCCGCAGTGCGTTATTGCCGGGTTTAAGTGCCAGTGCGTCAGCGGATTGGAATGAGTCCTCAAGCCATTCCAACAGTTACGGCGCTACCTTATCTCAAACTATTTGGGATAGCAGTTTGTGGTCGGAACTGGATCAAGCGAATGCCAATTATCTCAAAGCACAGTTAGAGCTATCTCAATCACATAACGAGCTTGCGCAGAAGTTGCTCACCGCTTACCTAGATGTGGCAAGCGCAAAGGGCGACCTCAAATTGGCGCAGTCCAAGCTGGAGGAGGGGAAGGAACTTCTCAACATCATCGAGAAACGCTATCGAGCAGGCAAAGTGAAGTCGGTTGATGTTGAAGAGATGCGAGCGAATCAAGTTTCTGAGCAAGCAAGTATCCTCAATGCAAAAGCCGATCTCGAAGTGAAAAAAGCAGAGCTTGCGGCGTTAATCAATCAAATGCCGGAGAGTGTCGACCAAATTCGAACGGATTCTTTGATTCAGCCGCCGATGCTGGTGGACTCTCAGGAGCAATGGCTAAAGCTGGCTAAAGACAGCAGTCCAGAGCTGTTGGTGGCGGCGCAGATGGTGAAAGCGAGCGAGTTCGCGAAAGATTCAGCTAAAGGTGGATACTACCCAACCGTCAAAGGCAGTGTGGGCTACAGCGATGGTGACAATCGTTCAAACGGCGAGTTTAACGCTGGGATTAGTTTGAGTTTGCCGATTGACCTCAATGGTGCAGTGCGAGCGAAAGTGGACGAAGCATCGTTGAACATTTTAAGCGCCAAGCAAGATATGCGTAGAGTGGAAATTGATATTCAGAAACGAGTTATTCAGCAGTTTACTCAGGTCGATATCAACTGGAATCAAGTTTTGATAGCGAACGAGCTGGTTGAGTCGCGCGCCAGAGTGTTGCAAAGCAAAGAGAAACTTTACGACGCTGGTCTGCTTGAAGTGTCGGAAGTTATCAGCGCACACAACAGCTTGTTTGAGGCGAAAAACAGTCTGCAAACCAACTTGTACAGCTACTGGCGTAAGAGAATCGGCTTACTGCAAACCGCAGGGAAACTCGATGACGATACCATGGCGTTGATCTCTCGGGCTTTTCATTCATGAGCAGCCTATTGCAACAAACTTGGCAAACGTTGATGGCGCACCGCATGAAGAGCGTTCTAGCCATTATCGCGATTGCTTGGGGCGTGATCTCTGTGGTGGTGTTAATCGCACTTGGCGAAGGCTTTTATCGCCATCAGACTCAGTCGTTTTCATTTATGATCAACAATGTGCAAGTGGTGTTTCCGTCGAGTACCAGTAAACCGTGGCAAGGGTTACCTTCAAGGCGACAAATTGATATTCCACAAGAAAAAGTCGACATGATCAAACAGTCAGGCTTTGTGCAACAGGCGTCGAGCGTTTACGCCAAATGGGATGCGAATATCACCAATCTCAAAGGACAGAATTTATCGAGAACGGTCAGCGGTATTGATACGTCTTACTTTCCTTTAATGCAACGCAAGCTGCAATCCGGTTCGAGAAACCTGTCACCAAGTGATATGGACAACCACACTCGCGTGGCAGTGTTAGGCGATCAAATTGCGCAAATGGGCGGAATCCAAATCGGGGATAGGCTCAAAGTCAACGGCATTCCGTTTTTGGTGATTGGGATAACCGTTGGTGAGGACACTGGCATTTCATTCGGCGATAGCCGCACGGTTTTCATTCCTCAAACAACGTACCGCGATTTGTGGGATGCGAAACCTTGGATGGTATTGATGAAGCCGAGAGAAGGGATGGATGCATCGTCATTTCGACAAAATATCGTGAACTTTTTCGCCAAGCAGCTTCATTTTGACCCAAGTGATAAAGATGCGGTCGAATTACCCGATTTTAGTGAAGGTGCGGCGGTCATCAGTGGAATTTTGCGTGGCATTCAGATTTTTCTCGGAGCGAGCGGTGCGATGACCATGGCGGTCGGTGCGCTTGGTGTTGCCAACATCATGTTTTTATCCGTCACTGAGCGCACGCGTGAAATCGGTGTGCGTTTGGCGATCGGGGCGACTCAAAAATCCATACTCAGTCAGTTTATTCTTGAGGGGCTTATTTTGGTAGCTGTGGGCACGGCATTAGGTCTGATGTTTTCGTATGCCGTGGTATCTGTCCTAAGCAGCATGGGATTACCGGAATGGATTGGTTTGCCTGTGATCACGCCAGATTCCATTGCTTGGTCTTTACTTGTGACGCTTATCTTGGCATTGATGGCATCGTATTTCCCAGCAAGGCGAGCATCACGTCTCACGCCAGTCATTGCTTTGAGTGCGAGGGCTTAGCCATGTTGTTACCGATGAGACAAATTTTCCAAGAAATGGCCGCAGAAAAGCTGAGACTGGGTTTGACCATTCTAGCAGTAGCGTGGGCGACCCTTTGTATCGCTGCTATGTTGGCGGTAGGTGAGGGTATTCGTCAGGGCGTATTGAAAACCGCACAAAATGGTAACGGCAACTTGATTTATTTGACCGGAGGGATGGCCACCGTCGACCACGGTGCTTTTCACCAAGGTAAGTTTCTGACACTAAAAATGGACGATTCAGAGGTTGTTCGAGCGTTACCCGATGTAAAAAGCGTTGCGCCAACGGCGAAGTGGAAAGAGCGCATCACCGTTGGTGACAGAAGCTCGTGGCAAGAGCCGTTAGCGGTCACGAGCGAGTTTCAATCCATGACCAATTTGGTGCCGATGGCGGGGGGACGATGGTTAAACCCACTCGATCAAAAAGAGACGCGCAAAGTCGTTGTACTGGGTTATGAACTGGCAGCCGACTTATTCAACCCTAATGAGGACTTTAGTTGGTTTGCGACAGTCACATTGCAAGTCAACCCTGTGGGGAAAAAGGTAAAAATCGGCAATGAGGAGTTCATTGTTGTGGGCGTATTGGAGAAAAACAGCGCCCAAATAGAACTGGGGGATCTTATCAACTATTCCAGCTTTGTGCCGTTAGCGACGTGGAAGCGATTTCATGTCAACGGTGAAATTGGTGGCATCAATGTGCAGCCACAAGCGGATGTAGACCGAGAAGCCTTAGCAAAGACGATCAGGCAAGTGATTGCCCGTAAACACGGGGCAAGTGTCAGTGATGAACAGGTCGTCCAAGTCGATGATATGTTCCTTAAGCAAAAGAGTATGCAGCAGTTTCTGATAGGTTTGCAGAGTTTCCTTGGCATTATCGGCTTCGTGACGTTAGCTGTTGCTGGTGTTGGCATCGCCAATGTGATGTATGCCACCGTAAAGCGATCTACGCGTGATATCGGTGTGCGCATGGCAGTCGGTGCAACACCAACGGCTATTCGCATGCACTATTTAGTACAGTCTTTATTGACAATGATGATGGGGGGGGCGTTTGGGTTAGCCGTTACGTACGCGCTGGTGTCTGCCATCAGTTCCATTCCTTTAGAGGGCAATGCTTTTTATGAACAACTGGGTAAACCTGTCCCTGAGTTGTCGTGGGTCGTTGTCGCGATTGTCATCCTCACCTTAGTGATCATTGGTGTGGCATCTGCATGGTTACCTGCAAACCGAGCCGCAAAAGTCAGCCCGTTGGAGGCGCTACAAAGTGAATAACAACAATAACTCTGGAAAGAACATGTCGAACAAGCCGCTTGTTGAGCTGACCAACATCTGTAAATACTACTCAAGCGGGGAGGCGGAAGTTCGCGCGCTAGACAGCGTTGACTTAACCATTAATCAAGGCGAGTTTCTTTCGATTCTTGGCCCGTCCGGTTCAGGCAAATCAACGTTGATGAACATGCTCGGCTGTTTAGACAAGCCCACCGATGGCAAGTACCAACTTGGCGGCCAAAACGTCGCAAGTTTAAGTGCGAATGAGCTGGCTGGCATTCGTAACCAAAAGATCGGATTTGTCTTCCAAAGCTTTAACTTATTGGAATACGCGACGGCGCTTGATAACGTGGCACTGCCGTTGGTTTACTCTGGTATCAAAGCCAAAGAACGTCGCCAGCGCGCAGCTAAATTGCTAGAGCAAGTCGGGCTAGGGGATCGTTTAGACCATAAACCAAACCAGCTTTCTGGTGGTCAAAAACAGAGGGTCGCGATTGCAAGAGCCTTGGTCAACGATCCGCAAATCATCTTAGCAGATGAACCAACGGGTGCATTGGATTCAAAATCCGGCGCAGAGATTGAAGCCTTGTTCAACCAACTCCACGCCGAAGGTAGAACGCTGATCATCGTGACGCACGATAACGCTCTGGCAGAGCGCACTAAACGCATCATCACCATCAAAGACGGCAAGGTGATTTCGGATAGGGTGCCGGTAAGTAGGGAGAAATGAGCTTTTCTTAATTGAGAACTGAGTTTTAAGGGAAATAGCGATACAGAGGCTATCTCCCTTTACTTTTATTCGCGATGTTCGTTTTGTCTCTCTTTTATCAAGTCATGCTTTTGTTCTTTAAGTAGAGTGATTGCGAGCTTAGTGTCCTCAATCAATTTACTGTTATCGTTGAGATCTTTGCTCTTCAAAGGCAAAACTAGATAATGAATGCTGCCATCTGCATTCTGTACTCCGGTAGCGATGATGACATCACCTTCAGACGCCGTACCAAAATACTCTGATACGACTTTGGTTTCGCTGACACCGTAGCTATCCAAATAGGATGACTCCGTATTGTCAAACAAGATAGGAACCCCTTGCTTAGCTAATGTTCGCAATTGTTTTTGCTTTTTCTCGTCGAATGGATAGTCGGTCGTACTGATGTAACTTACCTGTTCAGCTTCAATAAAATCGTACAGTTCATTGCTCAGTTCACTTAATGGGGCAGATATCCAAGGTGTAGCTGGAATGACGTCGGAAGTATCATCATTGCGACTTAGTGGTGTTGGAGCGGTAACAACCTCTTGAGCAGCATTGCTCTCAGGAGGCGTTACACTTATTGTCGCAGCGTCTTCTGTCTTGATTTGCTCGTCAAGGCTTGCAACAGGTTCGGTCTGGGCATTCTTGTTATTTGAATTAATCAGAAATATGGCGAGTACTGCACCAAGTGCTAGCGCCGATCCAGTCAAGAGTTTTTTGTTACTTGTCATGTGTCATGTCTTACCGTTTATTTCATTAGTAAATGCGGCGGCCACTTATTTATTCCGTGGCCGCAGGCTAATAAGTTAGTGGTAGAGATCGTCATTCCAAGAGATAGTTACGGCTCGGCTAGTCTCTGTCCATTGACTGCTATCACGATTTTTCTTCCAGGTATTTTCTGGTGTGGTATACCAGCTACACCAGTCGCGACCAAAGTAGTAATTGGTTTTTCGCCAACCAGCAACCAGCTTGACCTCTGATGTATCTAGGCCATCTTGAATGTCATTTTTTCTATATACGACGCCGACTTGTGGTTTAAAATCTGAACGCATAACGACAGGTAACTCATTGTAATCTATCAAATTACCCATGTCACAACTGGTCCAACGATATAATAACCAGTCTTTAGCTGGCGTATTATGGCGGATAGTCTTGTTTTCAATTAACCAATTAATGCTTTCGTTAGCTTGGTTAAAATCGGCGACCGTTTGAAACTCGGGCTGGTCGTACGTTACACGGTTGCTCCAGGAGATTCCCCCACTAATATTTGGAGAAGTAGAAGCACTGAATCCAAGGTTAAAATCTAGAGACTCACTGACAGATGCCGTTGCAATGGTGTTTTCTGGAGCATGGCTCATGTGGCGTAAAGGGGCGCCATTTAAATAGCTCAGTGCCAGCTTAAAAGCCGTTGGAACGGTGTAACGGTAATCTCCCCCAGTAGCAAAACCATAGATTTGTTCTTTGTTTGGAACATTAGTCATGTCGAAGCCAGAACCGCCATTTAGGATCAACTTGGCTTCTTTAGCGCCATTTGGTAGCAAAGATTGGTTCCAGACATTTTCTAAAGAATAAATTAAGCGGATTTTTTTCGAGCGTGCATCACCATCATCAAGCTGAAGCAATGTCGAAGTGTAAGATTTCAATGTATCTTCAGCATGTGCTGGTGCTAAAGAACCAAGTAAAGCGAGTGCGATAATACTCGCGGAAAGATGCTGTTTTTCCATTATTTTTTCCTATTAGTCAGCCCATAAAGACTTTTGTTTTAAACCATCTTGATGGGCACTTTATAATTATGGACAGGTTATAAATTCAAGCTCAATAAATGAGCGGTGAAATAGTGCATCTTGTTTTTTATTAAAAAAAGAAAAAGGATAGATTCGTGGGATTAATGTCTCATAGTTTTTAAATTCACCACTCAACTATAATAAATAAGAATTTGGTTATTAAGTCTTGTCTTTTTAAGTTATTGCTTAATTTTAATTTTCTAATGTTGTGTTGATATTTTCTATTGATAAAATTGAATTTTATAAATGTTAGCCATGTTATTTTTAGGGTTTTTGTTATACCAAATTAAGTAAAGTATCGTTATGTGGTTATCTCGGGTTTATGGGTTTAATTCAAATTAAAACAGTGGCTTATGTTTTTTTGTTATTATTTTTTTAGAGCTTAATGTAATAGTTTAGTGATAAAGTCCGTCAATGAAGTTGCCATGTTCGTGTATGAAGTTATATGTGCTTTTACAGCAGGAAATTAAACTTTACGTTTAAGATGGTAAAGATAGAAAAAGAAATAAATAAGATTATTAAATAATCATGTTTCGAGAATATAAAATGTAACGTACTTCTAATTAAACGAATGCTTGAATAAACGATGGAGTGTGAAAAGTGCTATTTAAGTTACGCTGCCCTATATTCCAGTTGGTGCCTTGTTCATACAATGCGTTTTCTCGGCTTAAACTGGTTTACGTACTGCTAATCTCTTATCCGTTTCTTAATTACACATATTGGCAATATGCTCGCCAAGTTACGTGTATTGGTGTCAATGAAAAACAGTATCTACGATAGCTCTCTCAGGGTTGGAACTGCCACTATGAATTTCCTTCATGTTCAATGTGAAACAATACCAATATTACTCAACTCGTGAAGCAAGTATAAAAAAAGGACTGCTCTGGTGTTAGGCACTGCGACGGTCGTTTTTTGTACGAACCGTTCGTCGTAAGTGCTGTGCAACCTAACGATTGGGAAAACCAAAAAACAAAAAATGTCCCCATGCACAGAGTTAGGAAAAGTCTGCTTTATCTAAGGAAATAGGATACCAACTCACGATGAATAACGATTTCACATTTGCTATCAAAAGCATTCGCTTTGATGAGAATTACCAACCATCAGACAACACGCGAATCACTACCAACTTTGCTAATCTGGCTCGCGGAAACTACCGCCGAGAGAATCTGCGCAATGCGCTCCGAATGATCGATAATCGTTTTAATGCGTTGGCATATTGGGATAACGCGCAAGGTGACCGCTACTCAGTTGAACTTGAAATCATCTCTGTTGATATGGATATCCAAGGTAGTGGAGAAGCATTCCCATCGATTGAAGTGCTCAAAACTAACATTGTTGACCACAACACTAACGAGCGTATCGAAGGCATTGTGGGCAACAACTTCTCTTCATACGTGCGTGATTACGACTTTAGCGTTTTGCTGTTGGACCACAACAAAAACCAGCCACAGTTCAGTATCCCAGCGAACTTCGGTGATTTGCATGGCAAACTGTTCAAAGCTTTCGTTAATTCTGAGTCTTACAAACAGCATTTCAAAAAGCTGCCAGTGATTTGTCTGAGCGTATCGGACAACAAGGTATATCGACGCACCGAAAACCAACATCCTGTTTTGGGCTTTGAATATCAGCCGAACGAATCTTCGTTGACGGAGCAGTACTTCAAAAAGATGGGCTTACAGGTGCGCTACTTTATGCCGCCAAACAGTGTTGCACCATTGGCATTCTACTTCTTCGGTGACTTGTTGAACGATTATTCAAACCTAGAGCTTATCAGTACGATTAGCACGATGGAGACATTCCAGAAGATTTACCGACCTGAGATTTACAATGCCAACGCGGTTGCCGGTAATTGCTACCAGCCAAACTTAAAAAACCTAGACCACTCGCTAACTCAAATCGTTTACGACCGAGAAGAGCGCAGCCAACTGGCGATTGAACAAGGGAAATTTGCCGAGGAGCATTTCATCAAACCTTATCAATCTGTGCTTGAACAATGGTCTGCAAGCTGCGCGTAATCGATAACGAGAATCTAGAAAGGAATGACGATGAAAACACTATTACCGACTTCAACGGCTGGCAGCTTACCGAAACCTTCTTGGTTGGCCGAACCAGAAAAACTTTGGTCACCGTGGAAACTGCAAGGTGAAGAACTGATTGATGGCAAACGCGATGCGCTACGTGTCGCTTTGCAAGAACAAGAACTGGCAGGCGTTGATATCGTCAGTGATGGCGAGCAAACTCGGCAACATTTTGTGACGACCTTTATTGAGCATTTAAGCGGCGTAGATTTTGAAAACCGCAAAACGGTGACCATTCGCAACCGTTATGAAGCAAGTGTTCCGACTGTGGTTGGCCCAGTAAGCCGCACAAAGCCCGTGTTTGTTGAAGATGCCAAGTTCTTGCGTCAGCAAACTAAGCAACCTATCAAGTGGGCGCTGCCAGGCCCTATGACGATGATCGACACACTTTATGATGATCATTACGGTAGCCGTGAAAAGCTGGCTTGGGAATTTGCAAAGATCCTCAACCAAGAAGCGAAAGAGCTTGAAGCGGCAGGTGTCGATATCATTCAATTCGATGAACCTGCGTTCAATGTGTTCTTCGATGATGTGAACGAGTGGGGCATTGCATGTTTAGAGCGTGCGATTGAAGGGCTGAAATGTGAAACGGCGGTGCATATCTGCTATGGCTACGGCATCAAAGCGAACACAGATTGGAAGCAAACGCTAGGCACTGAATGGCGACAATATGAAGAAGTATTCCCTAAATTGCAGCAGTCAAATATCGATATTATCTCGCTTGAGTGTCATAACTCACGAGTGCCTATTGAGTTACTTGAGTTGATTCGCGGTAAGAAGGTGATGGTTGGTGCGATTGACGTCGCTACCAACGAAATTGAAACGCCACAAGAAGTAGCGAACACATTGCGAGAGGCGTTGAAGTACGTTGATGCCGACAAGCTTTACCCATGTACCAACTGTGGTATGGCACCTTTGTCTCGTGAAGTATCGACCGCTAAGCTCAATGCGTTAAGTGCGGGTGCGGAGATCATTCGTAAAGAGTTGGTGGGTTGATATTAATACTTAGGCTCCGCACCATGAACTAAAATTAGGGTCAATCTAGCGAGTTTAAACGAGACTAGGAATCTGATTACAGCTCGCTAGGAAATGACGATAACTTTTGCACTTCAAAGCACTCGGTGGGTAGATCCTGAATCACGCTCGTCCCTCGCTGTTCAGGATGACGGATGTTGGGAGATATGTTACTCACATACCCAACTATTTGGCTTGTATTCAAATTTGGGTTATGCCAGCGAGTCTAGACGAGACTAGGAATCTGATAACAGCTCGCTGGTAAATGACGATAACTTTCGCACTTCAAAGCACGTGATTAGTAGATTCTGAATCACCTCGTCCCTCGTTGTTCAGGATGACGGATGTTGGAAGATACATTGCTCGCCACAAAACCGATATTTGAGCAGCTCCAAGATAGGGTCATTCCAGCGAGTCTAGACGAGACTAGGAATCGGGTTACAGCTCGCTAGGAAATGACGATAACTTTCGCACTTCAAAGCACTCGGTGGGTAGATCCTGAATCACGCTCGTCCCTCGCTGTTCAGGATGACGGATGTTGGAAGATACATTGCTCGCCACAACCCTAGGTATTGGATCTGCTCCAAGAGAGGGTCATTCCAGCGAGTCTAGACGAGACTAGGAATCTGATTACAACTCGCTGGGAAATAGCGATAGTCTACGAACCTCAAAGCACTCGGTGGGTAGCTCCTGAATCACCTCGTCCCTCGCTGTTCAGGATGACGGATGTTGGAAGATACATTGCTCTCCACAACCCTAGGTATTGGATCTGCTCCAAGAGAGGGTCATTCCAGCGAGTCTAGACGAGACTAGGAATCTGATTACAGCTCGCTAGGAAATGACGATAACTTTAGAACTTCACAGCACTCGGTGAGTCGATCCTGAACCACGCTCGTCCCTCGCTGTTCAGGATGACGGATGTTGGAAAATGCATTGCTCGCCACAACCCTAGGTATTAGAGCAGTTTCAAGATAGCGTCATTCCAGCGAGTCTAGACGAGACTAGGAATCTGATTACAACTCGCTGGGAAATAGCGATAGTCTACGAACCTCAAAGCACCCGGTGGGTAGCTCCTGAATCACGCTCGTCCCTCGCTGTTCAGGATGACGGATGTTGGAAAATGCATTGCTCGCCACAACCCCAGGCATTGGATCTGCTCCAAGATAGGATCGTTCCAGCGAGTTTAAATGAGAATAGGAATCGGGTTACTGCTCGCTAGGAAATGGCGATAACTTTCGCACTTCAAAGTACTCGGTGGGTAGATCCTGAATCACGCTCGTTCCTCGATGTTCAGGGTGACGGATGTTGGAAGATATATTGCTCGCCACAACCCTAGGTATTAGAGCAGTTTCAAGATAGCGTCATTCCAGCGAGTTTAAACGAGACTAGGAATCGGGTTACAGCTCGCTAGGAAATGGCGATAACCTTAGAACTTCACAGCACTCGGTGAGTAGATCCTGAACCACGCTCGTTCCTCGATGTTCAGGGCGACCGTTTTAAATAAAAATGCCGCTCACAGTAAAGTGAGCGGCATACATTTCCCGTTTCCAGCCTCGGCCAGATTTAACTCAACTCCACGTTCTTAATCTCAGGATGCTTTAGCAACATCACACGAATCCAGTGATGCACCACCCACATCACCATCGCGGTGAGCAGAACCGCAACGAAAATCGAGCTGAAACGGTACAAGATCGAAAAGAACGCGTCTTTTTGTTCTGGCACCAATGAAGTCGTCAGCGGAACCGATAGGGCAGACATGGCAGAAAACGCGATAGCCGCTTTAATTTGCCCCTTTGTGAGCCACAAGCAGGATGGCCCCATTGCAATGGTAAAGGCGAGCCAAAAGAGTAGCCCATGCCCATACCAACTGCCCAATATCAGCTGAACAGCCATCCCTGCGATGCAGCCTAGTGCGGTGCCGATGATGCGAATTTTTGCCATGGCGAGCGAGCCCGCTAAAGTCATTGGGGTTAGGATGATCAAAATGGAAGCTTGTGCGGATAACGAGTCATATAAGTCCGCTACTTGGAATACGATAAACGCCGCCATCGCCACTACCCAACCCATGGCAACTTGGCTGATGTAGTCAATATCGCTTTTCACTGGGGTCGACATCTCAATGTGTTCGGCGGAGGATTTTGGCTCCGGGAACAACCAATACGCGAATGCGCAAACAAAAATATTGCTGAACGCCATCACCCACATGTTGACATTGAACTCTTCAATATCCATGAAGTTATAGCTGGCAAAATTCAACACAATTGAACCCACTAACAGCCCCATGTAACCAAACAAATAGGTTTTCTGGTTCATCATTGCAATGCACTTGAACAGCATCATGATTCCGACGGCTACGGTCATTAATGTTGGATGAAACTGCAAGTATTCCAGCAAAAATGTGGCTTGTATGGTTGTCCACACCGCAGAGAAAAACACGATCAATAAAGCCGAAAGATTAAAGTTGTCCATTCTGCCCAATATAAACAGCGGCATCATGATGGCAAAAAATCCGTAAGACCAACCGAACATCATGCTTAGCGCGAGCCCTAAAGAGCAGCCGAACCAAATTCGTAAGGTTTTCATTGTCGCCGCCTAGTAAATGAAGTGGAACCAGCTTGCGAGGTGAATCTGTGCTTGCGCCATCAACTGCCAGAAAATGCTGTTGTCTGGGTACAAAACAATGGTAGCGCGAGAGCCGACAAACAGTGCTGGTGGTAACTCTTCGCTGCTGGTTAGGTTCACTCGTGTACGCTGCGCATCACGTACCCAGCGGTTGTTCACTTCCACTTTGGTTAGTGCGCCATTAGGCGTTTGTTGTGCGGCTGCTACACCGTAATCGCGGCTAGCTAAATCAAAGTCGTACACCGAACCTGGGTTGGCATCAAATGTGACCAAGGCGTGGAAAGTCTTGTCTACGTTCGCGACGGATTTTTCACGAAAATCAGCGGCTACCCAGAGTGATCCTGTTGGTACAAACGTCAGCAATGGCATGTTGGTGTTTGCCATCGTGCCAACTTCTAGTTGCAGGTTGGTCACGACACCATCACTGGGAGCGAGTACCGCGGTATTTGCCAAATCAAGTTGCGCCTTTTCGATGCCGTTTTTGGCAATTCGAACGGCGGTGCTTTGACCTTTTTGGTCGCCTAATTGCGCCTCAATGACTTTTAAGTTTTGTCGTTCCGCTTTAAGCGCTGCACGTGATACCTGATTTTGGGCAAAGGCATTATCGAGTGTCGATTGAGAGATGACTTTCTGCTTCGATAGTGTCAGTAAGCGGTTGTACTCGCGGTGTGCATTATCAAATGTCGCTCGTGCGCGGGCAATATTGGCAAGAGCGGCTTCGCGTTGAGAATACAGCGTTGCTTCTTTTTCATAGGCGGATTGCAGAGACAGCTCCGCCTGTTCAAGCGCTATCTTGTATTTACGATCATCAATCGTAAACAACACATCGCCTTTTTGAACGGACTGGTTATTCTCGATGAGAACGTCGGTCACTTTACCAGATACCTCGGGTGCGACTTGGACAACGTATCCTTGCACTCGTCCTTCGGTCGTTAAGGGGGCGTGGCGGTCAGCAATGATAATGTACAAAAATAGTACGATGAACAGGACAATCAAAGTTCGCATCCAGTGTTTGAATTTTTGGTCAGCCGTCATTACAAGTTCCGTTAAACATATTGGATAGCGAATTATAGAGAAGTCACTCACAATTCAGTAGAATGATAATACGAACATAAATGACCTAAAAATAGGACAATGAACGTTAGTTTTGATGATATTTACCTATTCACTCAGACGGTGGTTCACGGCGGTATAAGTGCAGCGGCAGAGGCGAATCAACTACAACGCTCAAAAGTGAGTCGTCGCCTGCAAGAATTAGAGAAATCGCTCGGGGTACAGCTTTTGATCCGCACAACACGCAGCATTGAGTTGACGGAGCACGGGAAACGCTTGTTTGAGTTGGTGGGGCAGCCTATTGACCATATTCAGCAAGGTTTAAATGCCATGCACGAATATCAACAAGAGCTGACGGGCAAGGTGCGTTTAGCCATTCCTTCCGCATTGATGAGCTCTGCCGCGTTTAACGCGATCATCACCGAGTACACAACGCGGTATCCGGAGATTTCGGTCGAGATTGAAAACCATCAAGAGAGTGTCGATCTTAAGCGTCAATCGTTTGATTTACAGCTTCTTCCGAGCGTGGTCAAAGTCACCGATGACAGCTATGTGCAGTTCAGTCTTTTGCCTTATCGTAGTCACTTTGTTGCGTCAAAAGCCTATCTAGAATCGCATCCGCCAGTAAAAACGGTGGAAGATCTTAAGCAGCATCGCCTTTTAACTAATCGTTACAATGCCGATTTGCTCGATTCAGATCTGCATGTGGCGTTGCGTTCGGATGACCTCAACTTGCTGCGCTCGATGGCGATAGCAGGAAACGGCATCGCGTTTATTCCTCAAATTCATTCCAAGCCTGCACTGAGAGACGGTTTGTTGGTCGAGGTGCTGCCTCAATTCGCGCATCCGAAGCAGCATCTTACTCTGATTTATCCCTCGGCCTTATTTCTGCCCAATAAAGTCAAAGCCTTGATTGAGCTAATTCGAGAGAAATTTAAATAGTCAGTTCAAACCACACTTACCTAAGGGCAAATGTGTGAGCGAAGGTCATCTTTCTAGGTTTTATTGCTCTAACATGAAAGGGTTCTGATACATTAACTGTTGCTCAACTTGTTGAGTATGGTTTGTGGTCGCACAAGATAGGAGATGGAAATGTTATCGAAAGGAAACACGGGCCTGATTGTGGTGGATGTTCAGGGCAAACTCGCTACATTAATGCATGAAAGCGACGCACTGATTGAAAATATCACGAAACTGGTAAAGGGTGCCAAAGCACTAGATTTGCCTATTCTGTGGCTAGAACAGAATCGAGAAAGGTTGGGCCCAACCGCGGAGCCGATTCGTGAAGTGCTTGAAAGCACGCATTTACCTATTACCAAGTACACGTTTGATGGTTGCAAAGAGGCGACGTTTAAGGTCGCGGTGGAGAACGCGAAAGTTGATACCTGGTTGGTTTGCGGTATTGAATCCCACATTTGCGTCTATCAAACCGCGGTTTCTCTGCGCCAGTCCGGTTATCGCGTTGAATTAGTCGCGGATTGTGTATCTTCCCGAACCGCTGCCAATAAAGCGCTCGCTCTTGCGAAGTTAACCGCTAACGGTGTGGTGCTCACTGGGCTAGAAATGTGTTTGTATGAAATGGTCGAAGATTGCCGAGCACCTGAATTCAAAGAAATTCTGGCGCTCATCAAATAGAGTAATCACTGGAATCAACAACAACTTTATCTGAACACGCTATTCAAATTCTCGTTGATATCTTGGCAACATCGACTCGTTGCCAAGTAACCCGCCTTGGTGAATATAAATCACCATTTTATCTGTGTTCTCTTCCAACCAAGGGGTGAGGCATTGCCACATATACGGGTCGTATAACAGGTCAAATTCGAGGTCGGTTTGCTCAAAGAGTGCTTTCCATGTGATGTAATCTTCTTCGTACAAGCGACCAAAATGGTGTTTGTTGCGGATAGTTAAAATGGTTGGGTGGCTGTTTTCACCGAGCTGGTTGAACTGCTCAGTTAAGTAATCTGCATCGCCTACACAAGGGCAAGTTAGCACTTCAATGCCGTGTGGACTTAAATGTTTATGAAGATATAAAGACGTCGTGCCAGTGCCTGATGGCAGGGCGACCGCAAACTGCTCTTTACCTCTCAATCGCGTCCAATCAAGAATTTCTCGTGCTAACTGTTTGATGCCAGCTTCAGCGAGGTGGGAACGTCCACCTTCTGGAATAAGCAATGTCGATTCATCTAATCTTCGTACCTGGTGGATGTACTCACTAGGGTGGAGTTCGCTACCGATGTCTTGCATGGCGGTGATTTTCATACCCAAATCGAGAGCGCCGCGATAGTTTCCGATGGGGGAGCTTTTTAGCCAAGATGGAATGTGATGAACATAAAACTCAAATGCCCAATCTTTAATCTGGGCGAGAGCCGCTAGCGAGTACATGGCATTAGATTGAGCGGAGCCAAAGCTTATTAACGTGGTGATGTCGGGATTGTGCTCTTCCATTAACGTCATAAACTTACGTGCTTTGTTCCCAGAAAAGTGGGAGTGGAGCATGTCGTCACGTTTAAGGAAAAATTTGTGCCCATTAAAGCTATGTTGGGTGATAGGACTTTCTGAGAGTTTCATGTCGATGCTGACGGAATAAACCGTGTCACCTTTGCCATTTAAAAAGGGCGCGTAGTGTAACGCCATTAAACCCAGATAAAAAGTCTGGGTTTCAGTACAACCATTTCGGTTATTCCTGATGTTTTGACGCGCTTTTACTGGGGCTGTAATGCAATGGCTCGCCTTTCTGCTTCAAGCCACGTAAACTACGCCGCTTATTTCAACTCAATCAGAAGGCTTGGTTTTGCAAACTCTAGAACAATTAAAAACAGGACAATTAGTAGGAACGAAACAACTGAAGTTGGCAGAAGGGCTAACTGAGTTTCCTATGGAAATTTTAGAGCTTGCAGAAACGCTTGAAGTGTTAGATTTGTCTGGTAACGCACTGTCAGATTTACCACCAGAGTTGGAACAGTTGACCAAGCTAAAAATCATCTTTGCTTCCAACAACCAGTTCACCCATCTGCCAGAGGTCTTGGGTAAATTGCCAAACCTTGAGATGGTTGGGTTTAAAACCAACAAGATTAAAGTGGTGAGTGAAGCCTCACTACCAACTCAGTTACGTTGGTTGATTCTGACCGACAACGAGATTGAAGTTCTGCCAAACAGTCTGGGTGAAAGACCACGCCTAAGAAAGCTTGCATTGGCGGGCAATCGCATCAAACAACTGCCAAACAGCATGGAAAACTTGGTCAATTTAGAATTGATTCGTTTATCTGCGAACCAGTTAGAGCACTTCCCGGATGTGTTGATGAAGCTGCCTAAATTGGCATGGTTTGCTTTCGCAGGTAACCCATTCTGCAAACACCCATCTTCGTTAGACAGTGTGCCGAAAGTGACGACAAACAGTTACTCGCTTAATCATGTTCTTGGCCAAGGTGCGAGTGGTGTGATTTCTCATGCTAACTGGACTGACGCTCAATACGACTTCCCGAATGAAGTGGCGGTGAAAGTGTTCAAGGGCGAAGTGACCAGCGACGGCTACCCACATGATGAACTTGAAGCATGTTTGCAAGCCGGGCATCACAACAACTTGGTGAAATCCATCGCGCAAGTGGATGACGGTAATGAGCTTGCTTTGGTGATGGAGCTGATCCCAAACTGTTACTACAACTTGGGTTTGCCACCAACGTTGGAAACTTGCACCCGAGATACATTCCCACAAGGTTTTACGTTGACGGTCGAGCAAGTCAATTCCATTGTTGAGCAGATGGTGGACGTGTTTAATCACCTGCACGACAACAAGGTGTGCCATGGCGATTTGTATGCGCACAATACTTTGGTTAATGAGCAAGGTGAGATGATCTTCGGCGATTTTGGTGCGGCGAGCATTTACGGTTACTTATCGGACGAACAGCAAGCGGCAATCCGAACCATTGAATCTAGAGCGTTGAAGTACTTTATCGAAGATATGTTTTCTGTGTGTGAGGCGTCGGAATCGGCATCGCAAGCATTCAATCGATTAGCAGCGCTTGCAGCATAAGATTTCATTCAATCGAAATTAAAAAGAGGTATCGAATTGCTCGTTTGATACTTAGCAAAGTAGATACCTCTCAATTGAATTAGGCGCTGAGGAAGTTACTCTGATCAAGCCTCTTGATGCTCTGACGCAAGATTAATCACCGCCTCACAACCACCTTCTGGATGTGTACCAATCTTAAATTGCCAGCCATAGCGTTGGCACAAATCGTCCACAATCATCAAACCTAATCCGTGCCCATCAGAATGTGGAATGGTCGAAAAGCCTTCACCTTCATCGCGCACCGAGATGGTGTTTTCATCCATATTGATATGAATTGATCCCGAAGGTGTCGCAGCGATGCCGTTGCGAATCAGGTTGCCAAGAATAATGGTCAACACGGCATTGGTCGCGCGCGTTCTAGGGTTGCCGTCGATCTGTACATCAAAGCTGAGTGCTTTCTCATCCGCCTGAGCTTGGCTTTGGAAGATGATTTGGTTGAGTTCTTCTTCGGTGATGCTGCGCACTGGTGAATCATCTGCATTACGCTCGTAACGTACTAAGCCGAGTAGGGCATCCACCATGGTCGACATCTGCTGCGTTGCATCCTGAATTCGGTGCACTTGGCGGGTTTGGAAATCCGTGTTCGCACTTCTCGCCAGTAAGCTGCTTGAGCCTTTCATCACGGTTAACGGTGTACGCAGTTCATGACTCGCGTATCGTGCAAAGGCTTGCTCGCGCTTGATGACTTGGTTGATTTTGTGGCGGTACTCATTCAACTCATCCGCAAGGGTTTGGAACTCTTTGGCTGAGCCCTCAGGCACACTAAAGGTCTGCGTGGCATCGCCTTGGTGATGATCGAGTTGGATTTTAAGCGCATTGACGGGTTCAATCAGGCGCTGTGATAAACGCAGCAGCAGGCTACCAAACAGGAACACCAGCACGGCGACAATGGACAGCACCATTGCGACGACGAGAATGAATTCCTCTGAGGTGATCTCGATTTCATCAATCAAGGAAACCAGAATCACCGGATGCTCAACGCCTTTATAGGTGTAGGTGCTCATGTAAACCATGCGCGAGTATTCACCGTCTTCTACCTCATCAAGAAAGTGCTTTTGACCAATCAGGTATTTTTGGTAGCGCTCGGCAACCAATGAGATGTCGTTGTATGCGGTGGTGAGCAGGTCAAGCTGAATACTACCTTGCTCTGGGTGGGACTGGAAATGTTCAATCGCTTCTTTTTTGTCGACCATAATACGACGCTCGCCCACGCGGTCTTCAGACCAAAGCAGGGAGCCGGTAATCAACAAAAAGCAGAAGATGCCAATCACGACCGACACAAAAGAGAAAAACAGAGCGAGTCGCCCTGTCATACTTTGTGTGCTTTGCGTGCTAGCAAGTAAGCGATTGATCATGCACCAGTCTCCAATCGGAAGCCAACTTTCGGCACGGTGATAAGCACATGTTGTTCAAATGGCTTATCAAGTTGGTTGCGAAGTTGGTAAATGTGGCTGCGCAGAACGTCGTTGTTCGGCTCGTTCTCTTGCCAAAGTTGGAAGGCGATTTCTTCGCGTGTCACCACATCTGGTGCGCTTTTCACAAGCATTTCCAGAATGGTGTAAGTGGTTGGGTTTAGCGCTAGCAGTTTATCTTGGCGGTAAGCTTTACGCGTTTTTTGGTCGATAGAGACTTCACCGTATTCCAACTTACTCGATGCGACAGTGCCACGGTAACGGCGGATCAGTGCCATCATGCGCGCTTCTAGAATATCAAGATCGAAAGGTTTAGTCAGGTAATCATCGGCACCGTGTTGGAAGCCTTTGAGCATATCGTCACGGCTATCAAGTGCCGTCAGCATAAGCACTGGTGTGTTGTTGCCCGCGTCGCGAAGTTTATTACACATGGTCAGGCCATCCATGCGTGGTAGCATGAGGTCGAGCAGGATGATGTCGAAGGTGTTTTCCATCGCCAGTTTCAAGCCGAGCTCACCGTTGTCTGCATAATCGAGTTCCATACCTGCACACTCAAAATAATCGAACAGCATGCCTGCGATTTCTCGATTATCTTCGACTAAAAGTACGCGTTTCATGTATTTCTCTCCAAGTGGGCGGGTTTTCGAAAATAAGACTTCGTCTTAACCGAACATTATTCACTAAGAACGTGAAAAAGATGTCAACAACATCTCTTTCACATTGATGTTTGTAGACTGGATTCATTCATCGGATTTAGTGGAAGAGTAGCATGTCAACCTTCAACATTCACGCTGCAACCTTTTCAAAGGTGAGCCAACACACTGAGCCTAAAACAGTTTTGTCTGTTGTGGTGCCATTCTTTAACGAACAAGAAGTCTTGCCAGAATTTCATCGTCGTTTAGCCGCCGTTTTGGATGAAATGCCAGAACGCTGTGAAATCGTCTATGTCGACGACGGTAGCAAAGACGAAAGCCTAATGATCGCGCAAAACTTTTCTCAATCTTCTAGCGACGTTCGTTGTATTGCATTAAGCCGTAACTTCGGCAAAGAGTCCGCCATGAGTGCGGGTCTGGAACACTGCCAAGGTGAAGCGGTGATCGTGATTGATGCCGACTTGCAAGACCCGCCGGAGTTGATCCCACAAATGGTATCAAAATGGCGTGAAGGGTATGACGTGGTGAATATGCAGCGCAGCGAACGCCACGGTGAAACTTGGTTCAAACGCTTCTCGGCCGCTTGCTTTTACAAAGTGCTTAATAGCATGGCGAAATTGGATGTGCCGGAGAATGTGGGCGATTTCCGTCTACTGAGCGCAAAAGTGGTTAAACACATCAATGCGCTACCAGAGCGTAACCGATACATGAAAGGCATCTTTTCTTGGCCGGGTTTCAAGCAAGTGACGGTTCAGTTTGAGCGTGACGCTCGTTTCTGTGGTGAGACCAAATGGAACTACCTCAAGTTGATTGGCCTTGCAATGGACGGCATTACCTCGTTTTCCATTCGTCCTTTGCGCTTAGCGACACTTGCCGGTGCATTGGTGGCGTTCAGTGCCTTTATCTATGGCGCATTCATAGTGATGAAAACTGTTGTGTTTGGTGAGCCTGTCACTGGCTACCCATCCATGATGGTCGTCCAACTTGCCTTGGGCGGTGTGCAACTGCTGTCGATTGGCCTTTTGGGCGAATACATTGGCCGCATTTTTGTCGAGACCAAGCAACGTCCTCTTTATCTTGTTCAGTCTGTTTACGAGCAGCCTGCAAAACATCAATCCATCCAAACCATGAAGTTTAAATTGGGAGAAACCGCGTAATCATGAGTATTAATAAAACCCATCTGTGGTTGTTGTTGGCGTTTGCTCTTTTACTTCGTCTTATTTCACTTGCTGCCTACCCTTTGATGGACACCACAGAAGCCCGCTACGGCGAAATGGCGCGTTTAATGGTGGAAACAGGCAATTGGCTTACCCCACAGTTTGATTACGGCGTGCCTTTTTGGGGGAAACCACCCCTGTTCACTTGGATGAGTGCTTACGGCATTGAGCTGTTTGGATTGAATGAATTTGCAGTGCGCGCGCCTCATTGGTTAGCGGGTGTTGCGACGATTGTTTTTGTTGCTTTCATGGCGCATCGCGCTGGCTTTAATGCAGTCATCGCAGCGTTGGTACTGGCGACGTGTGGCATCTTTTCAATTGCTGCGGGTGCGGTGATGACAGACATGGCGCTGACGTTGGCAATGACGATGGCGATGGTCGGCTTTTACTACTGCTGGCTTGGCAAAGACAAACACAGCCGATTGTGGGGTTACCTCGGTTTCTTTGGTTTGGCTTGTGGATTATTAGCAAAAGGTCCAGTGGCGATCGTGATCATGGGCATCGCAGTGTTTCCTTGGCTTGTGATTCAGCATGGTTTCTTCGGTGCCTTCAAAGCCTTGTGGCAGCGTTTTCCAATTGTATCGGGTTTGGCGCTTATGCTGGCGATTGCTCTGCCTTGGTACATCATGGCAGAAATGGCGACGCCTGGATTTATTGATTACTTCATTGTTGGCGAGCACTTCAAGCGTTTTGTTGTCAGCGGTTGGGAAGGGGACCTGTATGGCTCTGCTCATGATCAACCACGTGGGATGATCTGGGTATTCTGGCTGCAATCGGCTGCGCCTTGGTCAATTGTATTGCCTATCTTGGCTTGGAAACGTCGTAAGGTACTCAAAGCTATTGAAACCGATCATCAAGGTTTATTTAGCTTCCTGATGTGTTGGCTGATTTCTCCAATGATCTTGTTCACCATGGCTGGGAATATTCTGCCTGCTTACGTATTACCGGGTGTGCCTGCGTTGGGTATTTTGATTGCAATGCTGGTGGATAAACACGATTTCAAATGGTTGACCGGAACGGCAGCGGTGTTGCCAGCCCTGCTTATGATTGCGATGTTGGTTTTGAATATGGGCAAAGCAGATAGCCGCAGCGACCGTATAATCTTCGCGCAAATTAATGACAACGCTCCGGTCTTTTACATTGGTAAGCGCCCGTTCTCAGGTCAGTTCTATAGTCATGGTCAGGCGAAAAAGCTTGAAGATAAGAATGACTTAAACAATCTGAAGAAATTCCACCTGATTGGTAAATCGCAGCAAGTGGATAGCATGATTCATGAAAATGCGTTGAGTTGTACCAACGAGTTCACAGCAAAATCGAAACGCTCACTCTACACCTGTGTGGTTGGATAACGGAATGCGCAAATTACCAAAATTTACTTCGCTGGAAAGGTTTGCTCTAGTAGGTGGTGTCGGCTTTATGGTCGACACCCTTATCTTTTCTGTGTTGTTCCATAGGTTTGGTCTGGATCTGATGCTGGCTCGTGGGATAGCATTTTTGTTTGCAGCTACCACAACGTGGCTTGGCAATCGCTGGCTGACTTTCTCTCAAGCAGAAAAAACCAACCCTTTCGCTCAATGGCAAAAATTTATGGCGAGTGCCTTTATCAGTGCTTTGCCTAACTTTATTGTGTTCAAAGGCGTAACGCTCGCGCTAGGAACGCAAGGGGTGATGGTCTATTTGGCTTTGATCTTAGGCATATTGGCAGGCATGGTGAGTAACTATTTACTCAGTGCAAAATGGGTGTTTAGTTGAGGATAGAAAGGTTCGGGCTTACTATCCTATCCTCGAGTTAAAAATTCGTTATTTGAACCAATTTTTCTTTTTGTACATCAGAGTAAACCTAAAGCTTTTCATGGGGGGATGTAAAAAGGTAAACAAGCCAAGGTTTATACCTTGGCTGCCGTTAGTTCAGATTTTGATTGTTCGATTTCAGACTCGGTTTGCCACTTGCCGTTGTAAAGATACTTACACTCTGGGAGTGGCGCTTTCGCATCCCTTAAATCAAACACTTCATTGGTAGGGTATTCACGATAATAAGCGGGAGTCGTAAAAAGTCTAGGTTCAGGCTTCGCTTCAAACAGCTTTTTATGATCATTGACCTCTTTACAATCCAGTTTGTAGGCCTCTGACAGTTGCGTGACCATGGATTCTAATTCCACTTCATTTTTAAAGAAAATGTAACAATAAAATCGTCCCTGTGAGCGAAAAGTAAACTCCTGAGCAGTATCTTGGTATTCGCACCTGTCATACTTAAAAAAGAACTTAATTACTTTCCTTTTCTTATTGTAATCAGCAAAGAGCCAGTCTTCACGTTCTCCGACCCTCACTTCTGTTGGTTCATCAGGCTGACGTTTAAGCATTTTAAAGGAGACTAATATAAAAGCACCAGCGCCTGCTAACGCCATCGGGCCAACTACCGCTACCATCAAAACGCAAACTACCGCACCGATCCAGCCAACGGCTTGTGTGGCGGTATTCGCCCACTTAGGCATGTTGCGACGCTTCTTCATCACAAAGCCTTTGTCAGAAAAAATATAGTCATAGCGATAGTCGAGGCCAATCGTAAGGTAAAAGGCTCCAGACACCATCACCGACAAAATAAAAGAAAAAATAGTTACGCCAACCGTGTCACTCGTGTGTATAAACAAAGTTAGTAGGAATGGGGCGATCACAAATGGAAGCGCAAAAAGTTTAAAGTAATAGCGAAATGGTTCCTCTACATCATACTTATGCCATGTTCTGACATTATCGCCTGCGAGTATTTCTTGCTCTTGCGCCTCTTGATAAACTGCCAACTCTTCTGGGGTGATGTAAAATGGTGAATATGCCAAGGGTTACTCCAGAGCTGTAGTTAGTTTAGACTTTGATTGTTCGATTTCAGACTCGGTTTGCCACTTGCCGTTGTAAAGGTATTCACGCTCAGGAAGTGGGGCATTTGACGCCCTTAAATCAAATACCTCTTCGGTTTGATATTCTCTACTACAAACTGGAATACTAAAGAGCCTTGATTCTGGCTTCGATTCAAACAGCTTTTTGTGGTCATCTACCTCTGTACAATCCAGCTTGTAGACCTTTGACAGTTGCGCGATCATGGATTCTAAATCTGCTTCAGTTTTAAAGAAAACATAACAATCTGATCTATCTTGTGAGCGAAAGATAGTCTTATGAGCAGTATCTCGATATCTGCATATGTCCTGCTTAAAATAGAATTGGATCACTTTCCTTTTCTTGTTGTAGCCCGCAAACAGCCAATCTTCTCGTTCGCCTACTCTCACTTCTGTTGGTTCATCAGGCTGACGTTTAAGCATACCAAATGAAACCAATATAAACCCACCAGCTCCGGCAAGAACCATGGGGCCAGCAACCCCAACCATCACGACACAAACTATTGCTCCAATCCAGCCCATGGCTTGAGTCGCAGAGTTGACCCAATTCGGTAAATCACGTCGCTTTTTTATAACCAATCCGCGATCGGACAAGATGTAATCATAACGATTGTCCAACCCAAATGTCAGGTAAGATACACCAGACATGATAATCGTCAGACCCGATAAAATGTAAGTTAAGATCATGTCACTGTTATCATGTAGGAAATAGGTAAGGAAAAATAATGGACTGACAGCGGCTATAGCAATCGATAGGTATAAGTATCGAAAAGGCTCTTCAATATCGTGCTTGTGCCAGGTTGTGAGGTTCATCCCCTTTAGAATTTCTTGCTCTTGTTCTTCTTGATAAGCCGAAAGCTCATCTGGCGTGATGTAAAAAGGTAAATAAGCCAAGGGTTACTCCTTGGCTGTCGTTAGTTCAGGTTTTGATTGTTCGATTTCAGATTCCGTTTGCCACTTGCCGTTGTAAATACGTCGCCATTCAGGAAGTGGGGCGTTTTTAGCTCTCAGGTCAAAGGTATCGGCTACCGGAAATTCAAGGCTGCGAGAAGGGATATCTTCAATTCGAGGTTCAGGTCTGCCTTCAAAAAACGCTTTATGGTCTGGAAAATCAATACATTCAATGTCGTATTTGTTTGAAAGGGTCTCTAGCATTGCATCTAGGTCTTGAACAGTCCTAAAGAATATGTAGCTATAACCACGAGTTTGAGCTCTGAAGATGGTATGCTTCTCTAGGCTCCATTTAGAACACTCGTCATACTTGTGGTAGAAGCGAATCACTTTACGCTTTTTGTTGTAGTAGGCGAACAGCCAATCTTCTGTCTCTGCTACTCGAACTTCCGTAGGTTCGTCAGGCTGACGATTTAGCATACGAAATGAAACCAGTATAAACCCTCCAGCACCGACAAGAACCATGGGCCCAGCAATACCTACCATTACTACACAAACTATAGCACCAACCCAGCCCATGACCTGCGTTGCTGAGTTTACCCAATTAGGTAAATCACGTCGCTTTTTTATCACTAAGCCGTTGTCGGACAAGGTGTAGTCATAGCGATTGTCTAAACCAAAAGTCAAATAGGACACTCCAGACATGATTATCGTCAGACCCGATAAAATGTAAGTTAAGATCATTTCACTACTATCATGTAGGAAATAGGTAAGGAAAAATAATGGGCTAACTGCGGCTATAGCAATCGATAAATATAAGTATCGAAAAGGTTCCTCAATATCGTGCTTGTGCCAGGTTGCAAGATCTTTCCCCTTTAGAATTTGTTGCTCTTGTTCTTCTTGGTAGGCCGAAAGTTCGTCTGGCGTGATGTAAAAAGGTAAATAAGCCAAGGGTTACTCCTGTAAGCTAAGTTCACTAGCATCAGAAGTTAATGAACTTCTGATCGTTGCTTGTTTAGTATTGTCTGAAATCGCCGTATAAGTTGCACGCTGTTTTGCATTATTTTGGAACCAGTACTTACGGCTTAATTCGTTTTTATCATCAAGGATGTATTCAATCTCAAATGCTAGATAGTTAGCTGAGTCTTTCATTGGTAAAGTTAATTTATAGACGCTTTGAGAATCTGAGGAATCCGTTGAACTATTCAACGTTTCTAGATTTACTCCAGTGTACCAAGCTCCCGACATCAGTCCCTCCTCTGTTACAGAAGTATTTGTCCGAAGTTTTATGCCATCTCTTGCATTATTGGTGGGAACTTGGATATGTAGCTCAATACCAAACAATTCTTGTTTTGCTGCTGGGTACTGTGTTGATGAATTCGGAACGGTACGCATCATTGGTGTTTGGCAGATTAAAGGTTTATCCATTATGGTTTTTAACTCAAAAAGGGCCTCTTGTACTAAAGAAGAATTATGCTTTTCTCTCTTTACCAAGCTTGAGGATTGACTCCAACGTGCTTTATCTGGGTGATAGCCCCAAGGAAGTTTATCTAACCATTTTTGATAATCGTCTTGTTTAAGTTTACTCATGATATGATTACTAAGAAGGTAAACCGCAGTGAGTCCCATAATGACAAACATTACTGGTCCTCCAAAGAGAACGTTTGCCGACCATATACCTGTTATTCCACCAATGGCCTGAAAGGCACCAACGACCGTTAATCCGACCAACGAAGAAAAGTTAAAATACCCAGCGATTCTTGCATCTCTTTCTAGGTCATCGATGCTATTTAAAACACGATAAGCCTCTATTCCTGACGCTAGTGCACCTATGATCCCAGTAACTGCAAGCCATTTATTGAAGGTTTTTATGTCGTCTATTATTAGGTGTTCGAAACCATCGGCTTGATCTGCAATTAGCTTTTTAAGCCTTATCCGTGAGTGTGCTCTGAGTTGGGCTTCACCTTTCACGCTATCCCATAGCTTACCGGTGCGAATTCCCGTCCAAGCGTTTACTGTATAAAAAAGCTTTTGCTGAATATCCAAAAATTCATCTGAGGACATTAACCCCGTGTCTTGGATACTACTCATGGCATCACCAAGCGCGATGCAGTTGAATATTAGTGCTAAAAAGCCTAGGCCACCTGCATTCTCGAACAGTTTATTCAAATCATCGAGCTTATTCATAGCGATCCGAGTTCTAAGCTCGACGGTTCTTTGCGGTAGATCATCGGGTAATTCAATATATTGTGGGTACTCCAATGTAGTTACAGCGAGTGCCTTCTTAATTCTCTTTTTATTTTTTAAAGCTGTTGTGTATTTAGAGTCGGCTTTGCGGTTGTTTTTCTGGAAGTCAGCAATGACCGCATCGTTTTTCTTGAGCTCACTTAGGTAATCATTTACGCGTGTTTTCCATTTTTTAAAATCGCGAGCGTAGCTTTCATTTACAGTCACCGGCATATTGTGTGCCATATGCTCTGCAATAACGGCTAACAAATAATAGCTCTGACGGTTCAGAGGTTTAGCGAAAACAGGCATCAGTAAAATCGATGCTTGTGAAGTCATGCTAACGCCAAACTCTAAAACTCCTTTTGCAAGTGCACCTATTGCAGATTTAAAGATAATGTCCAGCTCTTGGAAGCCTTTGGCGATATCCTTGAGAAAGTCCGTTTCCGCAGTGTTTGGGTTGGAAACAAAATCCATGATCTTAGAGTACATATTCACGCGGTTGCTGGTATCAGATATCTGGTCCATCAACTGATTATCAGGATCAGGATTTTCTGAGGCGATCGACTGTTCATCAAGCGCCTCTGTAATATTCTTCTCCATCACTTTAAATAAACTACGACTAAACCCTGAGGCATAGAGAGCAAGTAAACTGGTTGGTTTTTCCCATTGGCTTTCAGCCCACTGTCGGTCTTCTTCTTGCATCACCAGAGTAAATGACTCAACGGCTTGCTTGTGCAGTTGATACAAGCTGTACTGTGTGTCTTCGCTGTATAGGTCGAAGGTTCTTTCGAGATGATGCGGCGTTAAGGACTCCATTACTGCGATAAAGTCGCGTTTGACCGAAACCACTTGGGCTAGCATGGTTTCTTTTTGTTCTGACAGCTCTTGCATCTCGCTCAGCATTTGCTTCCAGTTGAGCTGCTGACGCCAGCGTTCAGTCGCTATCCATTGTTCGTATTTACCAAAACGGCTCGCAGAAATTCGATATTTGTCCTGTATCGCTTTAGCAATGTCACTTTGGGTATGTTGGTGTGATTCAATCGCTCCAGCGGAAAATTTAGCAGGATAGCCGGACTGAACTGAGCTTTTGTTCTGCTCTGCCAAATCAAGTTGGTGAGAGGAGTCATAATAGTCAGCCATGTCGGTATAAAACGACAGCTCTTCGCCGTTACGCTTAACGCTAGCTGGCATGTCTATCTCGTCACTTGCACCAAACATACACAGTTGCATGGCGGTCTGCATCAAGTTCCACTGGTTTGAAAACTGGTCAGTGAAAAGGCGGTAAGGGCTTGCGGCACCAACAAAATGCAGTGACATATCTTGAATGTCTGCGGCGTAATCTTTTATCGCGACGAAGTAGCCTGATTCTTCTTCTGGAATCGCAGAGGTTAAATCGCTTTCGACTGCGACAGGTTTAAAGACAGAACCATCTTCATCTGCTTTGGTGGCGATGCCAGAATCCGCAAAGCGACCATCATCGACGGCAGAAGATTCAATATCAGCGACTTGGGTTAACTTATCTATTGGTGCAATGTTGTGCTGATTCTCGTTTGAGGACAGAACAATGGTTTGCATGCGATCGATATGATTACTCGGATTGTTAAGTACGCGCATGAACGTGTGCCATGTCCACCGGTGCTCAGAGAAGCAAATCGATAGTACGCTTCCGTTGACGTAAGTAAGGAAGGGCTTTGCATCTTGTGGTGTCCCACGCTGCTCTGATTTTGGGCTTTCTGATTCTCCCAACTTATAGAGCGTGAATTGCGTTCCTTTGATTTCGTATTCGTCTAAGCTTTTGTTGATTGCATCATAGACATACAGCCAACCGTCGCGCAGTTGACGCAGGGTGTAACCAACGGTATTGAGTTTGGCTGGGCCTTGGCCTTTCCATTCTTCAGGCAAACCAAAAGGTTGTGTCTCTTCTGTTTCTAGCTGATCGATGGCATAGCGGACTGGGATAAAGTGCGCAGGTGATGCTTCCGTTGCTTCTTTCTCAGTTTTTAAATTGAGAGGCTCAGGTTCAGACGGCGGTGGCGGATCGATTTTTTTTGTTTCTCCCTCCCAAAACATACTGCGCTCTGGGGGTGAGCCAGCAAGATCATCGGATTCCGTGGTTGGAACGATATTCAGCGATTTCAGTGTACCATCGCTTTCAAATGCCTGAACGGCCTCCTCATAGGTATAGCTGTTGTCATACCAGAACATAGAAGTTTTTGGGGGAAGTGGATTATTCATCGTTAGCCCATGTTTAAGAGTTTTACTCTGTTACGCAAATATCGCACCAAAATAAAGCAATTAAAAATCAATGAGTTAGATTTTTATGGTTTTGCGTCAATCAAATAATTGTTTGTTTTTCCAATAAGTTGGTTGGTGTTTACCATTTTTTGTATTGATTGAATCAAAGTTTTAGTTGTGAGTGACGCCTCAATGAGCCGACAAAACAAAAGGGCTCCAGAGTTACCTCTGGAGCCCTTTCTAGTATCTAAGTGCTAAAGAGTTAGCGACGCTTTGGTTTACGTTGACCAGTTGGTTTGCCTTGTGCTTGTGGGCGACCTTGGCCTTGCGGCTTGCTACCTGCCGGGCGGTTTGCACCGTTGCCGCTAGGACGTTGGCCGTTGCTTGCAGGGCGTTGACCACCTGTAGCTTTACCCGAACCGTTACGGTTGCCAGATGGTTTACCATCTTTTGAACCGCCTTCAGAGCGTTTGTTCAAATGACCACCGAAGCCTGGTTGGTTTTTGGTATGTTTGGTTGCAAAGCGGTTTGCCCCGTGACGACCAGATTTACGACGTTGCGCAGGTGTTTGTGCTTCAATGTCTTCTGCAGGAACGAGACAGCCTTGTTTGTCACCAATCAAATGTTTTTTACCCATACTGACTAGGGCTTCACGGATCATTGGCCAGTTTGCTGGATCGTGATAACGCAACAGCGCTTTATGCAGGCGACGTTGACGTTCACCTTTTGCTACAGGTACATCTTCACGTTTTTTGTACTTCACGCGTTTCAGAGGGTTTGTCTCTGAGTAGTACATCGACGTTGCGTTACACATTGGCGAAGGGTAGAAGTTTTGTACTTGGTCACATTCGAAGTTGTTCTTTTTCAGCCACAGAGCAAGGTTCAGCATGTCTTCGTCCTCTGTGCCTGGGTGCGCAGAGATAAAATAAGGGATTAAGTACTGCTTCTTGCCTGCTTCTGCACTGTATTTCTCGAACATCTCTTTAAAGCGATCGTACGTACCCATGCCTGGCTTCATCATTAGATCAAGAGGACCTTTCTCTGTATGTTCCGGTGCAATCTTCAAGTAACCGCCCACGTGGTGAGTCACGAGCTCTTTCACGTATTCTGGTGATTCAATCGCAAGGTCGTAACGTACGCCAGATGCAACCATCACTTTCTTCACGCCTTCAACTTTACGCGCTTCGCGGTATAAATCGATTGTGTGTTTGTGGTCTGTGTTTAGCTTGTTACAGATGCCCGGGAATACACAAGAAGGACGACGACAGTTCGCTTCCGCTTTTGGATCTTTACAGCCCAGGCGGTACATGTTTGCAGTCGGGCCACCAAGATCGGAAATTGTGCCGGTAAAGCCCGGAACTTTGTCGCGAATTTCTTCAATCTCGTTGATGATAGACTCTTTCGAACGGTTTTGAATGATTCGACCTTCATGCTCGGTAATCGAACAGAAAGAACAGCCACCAAAGCAACCACGCATGATGTTCACAGACGTCTTGATCATGTCGTACGCAGGAATTTTTGCTTTGCCGTACATAGGATGAGGAACACGCGCGTAAGGCAGGCCAAACACAAAGTCCATCTCTTCGGTCGTCAATGGGATTGGGGCTTGGTTTACCCAAAGTTCACGATCACCATGGCTTTGAAGTAACGCTCGACCAGAGTACGGGTTCGTTTCTAGATGCAATACACGGCTTGCATGCGCATAAAGAATACGATCGTTTCTTAGCTTTTCAAACGAAGGTAAACGGACCGCAGTCGTCGCAGCATCGTGGCGTGATGGGCGAATTGTGATTGGTTGTGCAACTGGCTCGTCTTTTTTAGTTTCACACTGAGTTTCTACTTCGTATGGGTTCTTTGGTACGAACGCCTCTTTACGAGGTTTTTCAATGCGAGAAGAATCAATAACCGTGTAGCCTTCTGGTGCAGCTGGCAAGTTCACGGCAGTACCACGAATATTGGTCATGGTGCTGATGTCTTCGCCGTTTGCGATGCGATGTGCTACTTCGACAAGTGCGCGCTCTGCGTTACCAAAAAGTAGGATGTCTGCTTTTGCATCAAACAGTACAGAACGGCGAACTTTATCTGACCAGTAATCGTAGTGTGCCACACGGCGTAGGCTAGCTTCGATACCACCTAAAACAATAGGTACTTCTTTGTATGCCTCACGACAACGTTGAGAGTAAACCAACGTTGCTCGGTCTGGGCGTTTGCCACCTTCGTTATTTGGTGTGTACGCGTCATCGTGACGAAGTTTTTTATCCGCAGTGTAACGGTTGATCATGGAGTCCATGTTACCCGCAGTGATCCCGAAGAACAGATTTGGCTTACCAAGTTGCATGAACGCATCTTTATTTTGCCATTCTGGTTGAGCAATGATACCGACACGGAAACCTTGTGCTTCTAGCAGGCGGCCAATGATAGCCATACCAAAGCTTGGGTGATCCACATAAGCGTCACCGGTTACAATGATAATGTCACAGCTATCCCATCCTAGGGCATCCATTTCTTTGCGACTGGTCGGCAAGAAAGGTGCCGTACCAAAACACTCTGCCCAGTATTTTTTGTACTCATGAATAGGAGTGATGTTATTGGTCATATTTTGCTCTCTGTTCCAGGGAGCGCGAATTATAGCGATTTGATTATCAGGTATCTATAACAAACTCATCTATTCCAGCTTAGTTCATCGAGTTTTATTTGGTTTGTAAAAATATCAATGCTCTATCGGCGATTTTCTGTCTAATTTCACCTTGAAAGCCTCATGGTTATAGATCGGTTCATGAAAAATGTCGCAATCTTAATACAAAGTATAAGCAATGGTGTGCTTATATGGGGTAAAGCCTATAATCAAATTAGTGCATATTAAATGCAAAAGGCTGAGCTGCTCTGGAAATAGTTCTAAGTCGATAGGCTTATCGTTGACACAATCCATCTATAAAGAGGATCGGCAGGTCCCAACTGGAATGTCGCGAATTGACTGTGAATTTTGAGCCTTGGGCTAATTACAAAAAAAGGGGCTAGGGTATGAGTGAATCTACGACAACAGTGCATCCAAAAATGCAAACGACTTCCAGTCTAACTCCTGTTATAGAGTGGTCTTACGATATTGATACTCGCGAGTTCGAATGTGATCAGCAAGGAATGGCAAAGGCATTTGGGATAAGTACGCCAGTAACCAGCCTAAATAACTTGTTTGATCATATGCTGATGGGGCAACAAGAAACTCTAAAACAACGAATTCTAGAAGTGGAACTCTTTGGCGGACGGGGGCGGTTTTCTTGTTGCATGATGCTAAAAAACGTTAACTTAGTGCACGTTACTATTAGTTTTGAAAGGCTCAATAAGCGCATTATCCAAGGCACTATCATTCCACAATTAACAATCACTGGTTGCGAGGAGTTAGCGAAAATCCTCGAAACGATTTTTGATTTGCCAAATGTAGGCGTTTTAGTTGCCGATGAAGATACGCGCATCTTAGGTTGTAACCGTGCCTTTGAGTTACAAATGGGCTATCAAAACCGAGATCTGGTTGGGCTTAAAACTCATATATTCAGTACCTCTCACCATAGCCAAGCGTTTTATGAGCAGCTGTGGCAGCAAATTAATGATGAAGGATGTTGGTGTGGTAACTTGCTGAGCAAAACAGCAAATGGTAGCAACCAAGCTCATCATCTTTGTATTTACCGACTTACGTTTCACTCTGGACGAATTCTTTATCTCGGATTTTCTACGGATATTTCTGCTTCGTTGTTGTGGATGAAAAATCGTTGTGAACAACAGCATGATTGGGCTGCCTTTTTACCAACGAGGAAAGAATTTGAACTCCAATTAGCTAACTTAGCGAATGAAAGCAGAAATAAAGAACTCAACATTGTTATGACACTCAGACCCAAGTTTTCGGAGAGATACTTGCTTGAACAGCAATTAGGTTTTGCAGATTTTATTATGCGAAGTCGCTACACCAGTATTGCGGGGCAGTTATCTCGGGATGTGTTTGTCGTATGCTTGCAGACCCCTCATTGTCAATGGTTGAGCCCGGTTCGTTTGATCCAAATTGCCATGAAAGGATTCTTTAATGAGCTTAGAAATGAAATGGGCACAAAAATGCATGCCACTATCGTTAAAGGCCAAACTGGTGTGTCAATCCTTGGCTATGATACGAACCGACCAAGACAAGCGCTAGCACATGCAGCGCAAGCGATGTTGTCCTCTATTTCCGGTGAAGGCAGCTATTTCAACTTTTACGACAGTGAACTTCACTCTGAATTAGTGAAGCGCCAACATCTCGAGGCGTTTTTGGAGGCGCAAATAGAGAGTGGACTAGTGGACGTTTACTTTCAACCGATTATCGACGTTCAAACCGGAAGAGTGGTTAAGTTCGAGGCCCTCGCACGCTTCTATGATGAAAATGATGCGTATTGTACGCAGAAGATGATCGCTATTATTGAAGATCTAGAACTCATAGCGGCACTTGATGATGTGGTCTGCCAAGCTGCGTTGAAGCACTTTCCGCGCTTACAAGAAATTTATGGCGAGGAAGTGGGCGTGACCATCAATCGCTCCCTCAATACGAAATTGGATTCTCTTCAGATCCTTCAGCGGTCGCATGATTTGATTAAAGCCAGTGGTGTAGACCCTAAGCGAGTAACTATCGAGCTAACAGAAACCGCGTATTTTGAACAAGATGAGGAGCATACTCGAGCTCTAGAGGAAGTGCGGAAAGAGGGCATTGAGATCGCGATTGATGACTTCGGTACTGGGTATTCTTCTTTTTCTTATCTAGAAAAAGGGCAGTTTGATTTACTGAAAATAGACCGAAAATTCATCAAGAACATTCATAAAGGGAGCACCAGCTATAACATTGTGAAAATGGTCACCGAGCTTGCACAGCAAATGAATGTAAAAGTGGTTGCTGAAGGCGTGGAATCCAAGCAAGAACTTCAAGTATTGGCAGAAATCGGTGTCGATTACATGCAGGGCTTTCTATTTTCTGCTGCCGTGCCTGTCGATTTGATGGATAAAGCGAACAGTTATGAGCATCTGTTCTCTGACATCGCGATTGAGTCTAAGCAAAGTGATGTGTTGCAATCTGTGAGCCATGAACAAGTCAGGTCTATGGACCCTGGAGAACCGCTCTCCTTGGCAGTGGAGTACATGAATTTGAATCCAAGCTCGCCTTTAGTTGTTCTCAATGAAAATCGTTGTGTTGGGTTAATTACGAAAGAGACGGTGAATTTACACCTAACGCCCTCGATGGGCACAGAGCGAGAAACTGAACGAGAAAGCCGAATTTGGAAACGTCCTGTTAATCATATAATGAGCACCGATTTTGTGTTGGTTGATGAGGATTTACCTGTCTCTGTTATTCGAGAGTTGGTTAAAACCGGCATTCGTTTCCCTTGGGTACTGTGTAATACCAAAGAAGAGTACCGTGGAGTTTTAACGCAGGAAGACGCGTTGAAGTATCTTGCCTCTCTGTGAATAAAATTGTCTTACCGTTTTAGCTCATTTGGGGGCCGACTTTCGGTGGTTTGGCGATAGTTGATTTGATATTATCGCCCCCCAAAATGACTTTTGAGCGTGCATTCAACATGATTCAACAATTGCTGGTTACTTTCCCTCCGATGCTATTTGGCGCACAAGCGCTACTGACTTTGCTTCTAATAAAGGGCGATATTTGTCCTGGTCAGCGAGGACGTCTTCATAAAATGTTGCCAGCAGTAGCTGTATTGTGGCTCGCTGTTGCGTCACTTCGCATTGAAGCATTTATGATCGTGTTTGCTATTTTCTACTTTTATTCTCAGGTTCAAACCAAGAAAACGCGTGAGAAAGGGCCACTATGGGCGATGCATTTAGCGAATGGTTTGGCCTTTGCGTATGTGAGTATTCAAGTATTTGAGCAATCAAGCTGGCCAGCATCGATAGCGATGGCGCTAATGATATTTTTCCTTGGGGCGTCATTTTCTCAATTGCTGCTTACGATAGCTCGCAGCAGACTACAGGCATTTCACCGTATTTTACCAGTTACGGGCATTGTGTCTGGAATGCTATTAGTCATCGCAACGTTGTTTGCTTCTTACCAGTTAAATGAAGCCACACTAAACGCTGCGACACAGCCGATCTTGCTGTCTTTAGCTATGCTAATTTCTTCAATTATTGTGTGGTGTTGGCATATTTTTACGCATAAGAAACCAGAAAAGGTGCAACTGAGCGTTGCCTTGTTGCTAGCACTCGCGTCGATGACGAGCCTGCAAGGTTTATTCTCTCTCGCGGCTTAACCTCTATTCTAAAGACAAAGCTAGACAGCTTATATCCAAGTGCTTTCTTGGTGCTTGGGTATAAGGTGATCACGTTTTAGATCGCACTCACTTTAAATTCGCATAATTGCTACTACGCTTGTTTATATACCTTGTCGAAGAGGAGAGTCGCGATGGATTTAAGCAATGTAGGTAATCTGGACAGCACTATTTTGCTAGGTATCGTCAACGAAAAGCTACGTTTAGAGTGCGACAGTTTTGACGAGTTAGTATCAGTGTATGAGATGGATGTAGAGTCTGTAGTCGGCAAGCTTGATATGCTCGGTTATCAGTACGATCCATTGACTAACCAATTTAAAGCATATCAACGCTAAGCCTTTCATAATCCAAATCTTTTAAGCCACCTTGATTCCGTCAAGGTGGCTTTTACATTGTAGCCTCGCGGTTGCGAAAAAAGCTTGTAAGTAACGCTTTTCTTTCTCTGAGTGACGCGTTGCAGCAAACAAGCGACGCCATAAGCCTTGGCCGAAAGGTTTACTGGTAATAAGACCTTGGCGAGAAAATTCAGAAATCGCCCAATTGGGTAGTGCCGCCACCCCTAATCCAGCAGAGACCATCTGAACTAACATGAGAGTGTTGTCGGCTTGCTTCCATTTCGCAGGTTCTATTCCTGCTGGCTGAAGAAAGTGTTTTACGACGTCCAGCCTTTGTTTTTGAACCGGATAAGAGAGCATGGTTTGATCTGCGAGATCTTGCGGATCAATAATTTCTTTTTCCGCCAATGGGTGATTGGTTGCGGTAATTAAACGCATTTCAAAGTCGAATAGAGGCTCGTAGTGGACTTCAGATCGAGGTTGGATATCGGAAGTAATAACGAGATCAAGTTCGCCTGCCAATAGAGCTGGGAGTGGTTCAAAGCCAAAACCAGAGGAAAAGTCCAATGTTACGCTAGGCCAAGCAAGTTGGTACTCCCTAAGTGCAGGCATTAGCCATTGGAAGCAAGAGTGACATTCAATGGCCATATGTAATCGGCCATTGACGTCTTCTTTCAAGCTCGCTATATCATTTTCTGCTCTTGCGAGTTTCGGAAGGATATCTTCTGCAAGACGCAATAGGATTTCTCCCTCTGAAGTGAACTTCACCGGACGAGTCTTTCTCAGGAACAGTTGCCCTCCAATTCGCGCCTCCAAATCTTTGATCTGATGAGACAGTGCCGACTGAGTGAGATGCAAAGCGGTCGCTGTCGCCGTTAGAGAGCCAGTGTCTCGAAGCGAAGTGAGTGTCCGCAAATGTTTTAGCTCTATCATGAATTCCTTTCATCCTTTGTTGCTCGCTATGAACAGAATAGCAATCGTGTAAATAACTTAACGACAAAAAATGGATATGTAAACGTCTAGACGTCTATTTGTTGTTTTTATTTGCGAATCATGTCGCTTCATGATGAATTTTTTTAATAAACAAGTTGAATAAATGGACGTTGTTCTAATATCAGATGAGAGCGATAGTTTAGCCATCCAGACATCTTATTATTTACCGAAAGATGCTCTGACCCAAACAAATTGAACAAAATTGAGAAAGGAATAGGGACATGGCGACAACGACTCACATACTAGGTTATCCACGCATTGGTGAAAAAAGAGAATTAAAATTCGCTCAGGAGAAATACTGGCGAGGAGAAATTGATCAAGCTGAGCTTAAAAAGGTTGGGGCAGATCTACGCGCCAAAAACTGGCAAATACAAACGGATGCTGGTCTGAGTTTTGCCACCGCTGGCGACTTCGCTTGGTACGATCATGTACTGACGACCACGTTGCTATTGGGTCATGTGCCAAAGCGTCACGCTGATGGTTTCCCTAACCTGGATACGTTGTTTAAAGTGGGTCGCGGTCAATCTCAGGCGGGTTGCAGCTGTGCGGGCGCTGCGGCATCGGATATGACCAAATGGTTCAACACAAACTACCATTACATTGTCCCTGAATTCAGCAAGGACGATACGTTTGAAGTGAGCTGGCCGCAACTGTTTGAAGAAGTCAACGAAGCAACCCAAGCTGGGCATAAAGTGAAGCCAG
Source organism: Vibrio sp. 1557 (assembly GCF_033340175.1). NCBI lineage: Bacteria > Pseudomonadati > Pseudomonadota > Gammaproteobacteria > Vibrionales > Vibrionaceae > Vibrio > Vibrio sp. 1557. The sequence goes on from NZ_JAWOVZ010000002.1 coordinate 171,695, forward strand.
TTTTGCTTGGTCCAGTCAGTTATCTTTACTTAGGTAAAGAGGTAGAAGAAGGGTTCGATCGCCTGACGCTACTGCCACGATTGCTTACGGCTTACCAAGCTATTTTGGCAAAGCTCGCAAGTCAAGGTGTTGAGTGGGTTCAGATTGATGAGCCAATTTTGTCACTGGAGCTAGAAAGCAAATGGGCTGATGCGTTCAAGCTAGCGTACCAAGTGATTCGAAGCGATGTAAAAGTGCTGCTAACGACGTACTTTGACTCTATAAGCGATACGCTAGACAAAATTGTAAAGCTACCAGTGGATGGTTTACATATCGATTTATCTGCCGCGCCTCAGCAGCTTGACGACGTGGTTGCCAAACTACCGGAGGGGTGGGTGCTGTCTGCTGGCGTGGTCAACGGTCGTAACGTGTGGCGCTCGGATTTGAGTGCGCAACTTGAACGTCTACAGCCAGTAAAAGAAAAACTGGGCGACAACCTTTGGGTTGCGAGCTCATGCTCTTTGCTACATAGCCCGGTTGATCTGGAACAGGAAACAGAACTCAGTGAGGAAGTGAAAAGCTGGTTTGCGTTCGCAAAACAAAAAGTAACAGAAGTCGCCTTGCTTGGCCGCGCACTCGATGGTGATCAAGATGCGATTCTCGCTTGTGATACCTACAGCCAGCCAATCAAAGCACGTAAAACGGCAACGCATGTGAATAAGCCACAAGTTCAAGCACGTTTAAACAGTATTACTGCGTCACTTGCCGAGCGCAGCGCACCTTACGCGGAGCGTGCTGCGCATCAAGCTGAAGTATTGGGCTTGCCTTTGTTGCCAACAACGACAATCGGCTCTTTTCCTCAAACGGATGAAATCCGGGTGCAGCGCAGCGCTTATCGTACAGGTCAATTATCTGAGTCTGAATATATCCAAGCACTTAAAGGACATATTGCTGACGCAGTAAAACGTCAAGAGGCGCTCGACCTAGATGTGCTAGTTCATGGTGAAGCAGAGCGTAACGACATGGTGGAATACTTCGCTGAGAACTTGGCGGGTTTTCAAACGACCAAATTTGGTTGGGTACAGAGTTATGGTTCTCGCTGTGTGAAACCTGCCATTGTAGTTGCTGACATTGAACGTGAAAAACCGATCACAGTTGAATGGTCGACGTACGCACAATCGCTAACCAGCAAACAGATGAAAGGCATGTTGACTGGACCAGTAACGATTTTATGTTGGACGTTCCCACGTGAAGACATCACACGTCAAGAAATTGCGCAGCAACTTGCTTTGGCACTACGTGATGAGGTGTCTGACCTGCAAGATGCAGGCATCAATATCATTCAAATTGACGAGCCAGCCATTCGAGAAGGTTTACCACTCAAAAAACGCGATCACAAAGCGTACTTAGAATGGGCCGTAAATGCGTTTAAGGTCTCTGCGGCAAGTGCAAAACCAGAAACTCAGATTCACACTCATATGTGTTACAGCGAGTTCAATGAAATCATTGATTCGGTTGCGGCACTCGATGCGGACGTCATTACCATTGAAACATCTCGCTCAAATATGGAGCTGCTGAAAGCATTTGAAGAGTTCAATTACCCGAACGAAATTGGCCCTGGTGTTTATGACATTCACTCACCAAACATTCCTACGGAAGAATGGATTGAAGGTTTAATCAAGAAAGCGGCAGAAAAAATTCCGGCTCAACGTTTGTGGGTAAACCCAGATTGTGGTCTGAAAACACGAAACTGGAAGGAGACAGAAGCCGCATTGGCAAATCTGGTTTCAGCGGCGAAGAAGCTCCGTGCTGAGCTGGCGTAACACATCGTTGCAGCAAATAAAAACGGAGACTGTGGTCTCCGTTTTTCTATTCTTAATTGTTAACTTTCGTTTTCAGATTATCCAATAATAGCGAATCATCGTCTCATGCCGAAAGCAACAAAAATTACTGTAGCTACTTCACCTGAGTACAAGTCTGTGCGGAAACCAACTCATCTGCCATCAACTGACCGCGAGAATTACGTACCTTAATACGATACATCAAGCCCATATCAATTTGCTTGCGAACTTCTGGGTTGCTGCAGTAGGTATAGATACTGGTATTCAGTACTTGATTTAACGGCTTTGCACCGAGTGCGCCATCGTTATAAATCATCATCATCTCTACAACATTTTTGTTGGATGAGACACGCATTATTTGCAGTGGACCGTACTCTAAAGGGAGGCCCGCAGACAAGACTCCTGCTCGGTTTGATGCCATAAGCTCAAGTTGGCGCTGATTATCATCGGTTGATGAACAGCCAGCCAGAGCACCAAATACCAAGAAAAGACACAGTAATTTTTTCATAAATTAAAACACTTTTTTGAACGGTTTCACGATTACATGATCGTAAACACCAGCCGCTACATAAGGATCGGCTTCTGCCCACGCTTTAGCATCCTCTAGAGAAGCGAATTCAGCGATGACAGTTGAGCCCGTAAATCCAGCTTCACCAGGATTGTCAGAATCTATCGCAGGCATCGGACCAGCTGTAAGAAGGCGGCCTTCGTCTTGTAGCTTTTGTAAGCGATCCAAGTGTTGTGGGCGAACGCTCATGCGTTTTTCCAACGAGTTCTCAACGTCCTGTGAAAAGATGACATACCACATAGCATAGTTCCTTAATTGGTAGGGTAAAGTGTTAATTTAACGCCTTTTTTGTGTCTCTCACAAGTGAACAACAGAAAATGTGAGATCCTTTCTAACTGTTAGCGTTGTAGGTTGACTAATTCTGAACCGGACGCGGTTTACCTTCACTGTCAATGGCTACGTAGTTGAAGGTCGCATCACAAACCATGAAGCGTTCGCCAACACCGTGAGCTTTGACGGGTTTGACCCATACTTCCAAATCGACACTCATGGATGTGCGGCCGATCTTAGTGCATTCGCCGTAGCAGCATACGACATCGCCCACACCAACAGGTTTTTTGAACGTAATGCTTGATACCGAAACGGTGACAACGCGACCACAAGAGATCTCTTTTGCCAGAATCGCGCCTGCTAAGTCGAGCTGTGACATTATCCAACCGCCAAAAATATCGCCATTGGCGTTTGTATCTGCAGGCATTGCAAGGGTACGAAGCAGCATTTGACCTTTCGGAGAGCTAATTTCTTGACTCATTGTGACATCCTAAATCTTAAAGGCGCTCAAACTAAGCGCCAACATAGTAAATACCTAGAACCAAAGGTCCTTAAAAAACCGCAGATACCGGACCAGAGAAAGTTGGTTTACAGCAGCAAGAATGGTCTGAAAACGGTACGTTGTTTGAGCGGTTTACTGATACATGGAGCAAAACAGCGACCCTAAGGTCGCTGTGAAGTCGCGGATTATAGCAAAACTGAGTTTTTAATCATCAGTGGACACATCGGATGAGTTATTTTTTTGTTCTTTTGGCATGTGTTTATAAATGTAAAAGCCAGTCACAATCATGTAGGCAAATGTCGCGATCAACATTCCAAATACTTTGAAGTTAACCCAAACATCCAATGGCAATTCGTAAGCAATATAAATATTTAGGCCAGCGAAGAATGAGAAGAAGCCAACCCAAGCCCAGTTAATCTTTGCCCAAACAGCGTCAGGTAACGTAATTTCCTTGCCTAGCATACCTTTGATGGCTGATTTTCCCAATGCGTGGCTCACTGCTAAGCCAATCGCCAGAATCGCGTAAATGATGGTGACTTTCCACTTTATAAAATTGTCGTCGTGGAAGAAAAGGGTCATGCCACCGAAGATAGTGACGATAACAAATGTTATTAGTTGCATCTTTTCGACTTTCTTATACAGCGCGTAGGTGACGACAAGTTGAATGGCTGTTGCTACGATCAGTGCACCTGTCGCCACGTAGATGTCGTACAGCTTGTATAAAGCGAAGAAAACGATGAGTGGTATAAAGTCTAGGATCTGCTTCATGATGGCAAAATCTACCTAATTATTGAATTGAAGACAGTCTAACGGAATCTGACAAGATGTGAATACTGAGGAAGTTAAGGTAAGAATAGTAACGCTTAGTATATCGTACAGCCCGCAAGCTTCTTCCACGTCGAAACAGCAAATGGAAGGAATAAAAATTGCCGCGATGAGGCGGCAATAAAGTTGAGAGTTTTAAACCTTAAGCCACACGTTGATATTGGGAAATAAGCGTTTTTACATCTTCTAAATAGCCTTCCCGCAGTAAGTTATCGACCGTTGCTTCTAGCTTTTCGAGAGACATCGTGAAGCAAGTGGATTTACCAGTCATCAGGGTCAGATATTGATGATACTCTTCTTCTGTATAGTGGCCTAAGCGATCAAGTAACAGTGTTTTGATTCCATGATGAATCAGGCCGTAGTATGTATGTCGATGAAGTAACATGGCGATCTCCTTATCAAGCTCATACGCTACTCTTTTGTAGCCTGCTTGACCTTCTGGATAATTCGATTTACTCCAATAATGCACATCTAGTGCCAATTCTATATTTGCAGATTAAAAAGTGTTGGAAGGTGCAAAATTCTCGTTCTGTAGCCATCTTTGGATGACGACTTGAAGTGCATTTAACGTGGTGGGCTTTTCGAGTCTGTCATCCATGAGTTTCGAAATTAGCTCCAACTCTCTAGCTCCAGACTCACCAGATAAGGCAATGATTGGAACGGAGGATGTGATTTGCTTAATCCGTTGGCTTGCGTCAAATCCATTCATTACCGGCATTTGGACATCCATAAGAACGAGATCAATCTTGTGAGAGTGGAATAGTTCTACCGCAGAGGCTCCATTATTTGCTTGTAAGCTGTTGACTCCCAATCTTTTTAAATACATCTGTACCAAGGTGCGTTGCACCTCTTTGTCATCAACAATGAGCACTGTTGGTGCATCTTTACATACTTGTACGTGTTGAGCTGAATGATTTTCAGAATGTGATGGAGTTGCTTTCCAGCTATCAAAGTCCGGTGCTCTTAATGTCTCTGGTTTTGGTGCGTTTGGTACGACTGGGAAATACAAGTAGAATTCTGTGAACTCGTTCAATTCAGACTGGCACTCTATTCGTCCTCCGAAGGAGCGCATAACACGTTGGCAATAGCCCAAACCTAAGCCACTGCCTCCGCTTTTTTGATACGAGAAAAAGTCATCAAATATCTTGTGTAAGATACTGCTATCTATACCTGGCCCACTATCTCGGAAGATCAGAATGTTTTCGTAAGCCCCCGTCTGGGTACGAATCTCAATTTGACTGTCGGGATAAGAATCAAAATAGTAGATAGCGTTACGAATCAAATTGAAAATGACAAAGTTAAACAGGGTCTCATTTAACTTCGCGACAAAATCGTGTGCCTGTGGCAGGTTAATTCTCTCTATTATTTGATCGTTTTCAAAACCATAACGGCTTACTGCTTGGTCGATGGCTTTATGTATGGAAGTGAGAGCTAAAGGCTCATGCTCTGGTGAACTGTCGCTAACTTCTCGTAAAATAATATCGATAAGTTGTCGACCGCGTTGTATAGCGGCTTCACCTTTATCAATTTCTCTTTTTAGCGTATCCAGTGAGGCGTTTGACTCTATATGTTGTTTTAAAGCTTCAAATTGTAATTGTACTTGAGCGAGAGGGTTACGCATTTCATGTGCAATGGAGTTAGCCAGCGCACGGCTTTGGCGTACCTTTCTATCGGCTTCAATGGTGCTCTGGATGCGAACTAATAACGTTTGCAGAGCTGAGATTTCTTCATTAGAAAACAGCTTATTATCTATTTTATGTGAAGAAATTAGTAAGTGAGTAACAGACTTTCCACGACCGAAGAGAGGCATAACGAGCGCAGTATTGCTTGAGCGCATGCGCTCGTAGAGCTTTCTCATCGACCCTTTAGAAGAGGAGGCATAATCAATTTCTTCAGACAACTCATCAAGCACGAGAACTGACTTGCTTGACGGCAGGTACTCTTCGTAAAACGTTTCTGTGTAATTGCTAGTGACTAGCTGCAGCTTGTTGTTTGGTATGTTAAGTAACGATGCCAACTGATGCATAGCATCATCTATTGAGCGTTTAAACTCTTCCTCTAACCCAAGGATTTGCTGAACGGGAGTGTGTCGTTTCCCATAAATAAAATACGAAGCGTAACGACTGACTCGCTTAAAAAGCAAGTGCCAAGTGATACCGATAAGCGCACATAAAGGTACCGCAACAAGCCATTGGTTATCTTCAGAGATAGGAATAAATATCGCCCCTAGCGGCAGAACAAAAATGGCGCAGACTAAGAGCGCGCTTACCGTTAAGTACGTGAGATATTTAGCGCTGTAGAAGCGAGAGGTAAGTAGGGCATAGCCCACAAACAACATTTCGCTGATTGAAAGTGCTGGTGGTAACCAAGTTAGGGAGAAGTCGCCAAGGAAATACGTCATTCCAAGGTGTATCACTGCCGTAGATAACATGAATACCAAAATGCCAGCGATCATATAGTTGCTTTTTGCTAGCGTGAGTTTGCTGCTGTTCGCGCGCATGGCAATCAAGTTAAGCAGCGTTAGTACCACGAAAGCTAGCAAACTAATGAAAAAATATGAGGTATGTGGGCCAAATTCAATGACGAACTGGCTTGGACCACTAATGGTGACATTTTCGACAGTAAGATTCGGCACTAAGTTGATGTACAGTGAATACGTTGCTAGTGTGACAAAGACGACTTTTTGCCAGACTTTGACCGCTGTTTTTTTAACATCTGCGGTTAACTGGCAAGAAAAATAGAATGCAAACGCAAAGGCGAAAAAAGACGCTAAGTTCGCTAACTTAGCCATAAAAATGCCACCAACAGAGCCTAATTCTGGCAATAAATCGGTATGGAAATAGGCGTTGCTGCTTATCCAAACAATGATACAGCTGGAATAAGCGATGTAAGGCGCGTGATGCGAGCCTAAGATTGATTCACTCTTCTGTTTTAGGCGATAGCAGTAATACAGTAGCCAAGCGAATACTATTAGTACAGTCGCGTACAATGCCATTGCTTTTGGGTAAAAGAGACCGTGCAAATGAACATCAAGCATGCTCATTCACCTTTTTATCCATTCTTTTTGTTCGTACGCAATGTTTGTAGTCGCGAAATTGTATGTCTTGAAATGCTTCAACCATCATACCTAAATTCCAGAAACCGCGGTATGTCTTGGTACCGTCACCGTTAATGTCGCGGTATCCTGAGTGAAAGTAGGCACTTAAATCAATAGATTGATAGAAATTTAACATAAACACTTGCTCAATAATGGTAAAGCCGAGCTTATAGCCTGCTTTATAGAGCTCGCTCATCATAGTTTTTTGCGCCAGATACAAAAAATACAGCTTTTGTTGAATGTTGCCTCCCACCGTAAGACGCAGTACTTCGCAAACCGCTTCAGTGTTCTTTACATGAGATTGAAACTGAGCATCAAACCCAACAAGAGTGTGCTCAGGAGTTAGAGCACGACACTCCAAAATACCCAGTTGATTGAGAACACTGTACCCATGATTAGGAAAGCAAAACTGCCATTGTTCGTTACTAAACTGTGGTGAGTAACTGAGCCAGTTATTTCGTTGATGCCAGCTTTGCACTAAAGCGGAGGAGACCAAGATTGGTGAAGATGACGATTTGAGCAAGAGCGCAAAGTGCTGCCCTTTTTGCGAGAGTGATAAAAGAGGCAAGATTTCAAACCATTGTTCAGTTTGGACGAAAAGCTCAAGATTACTCAGTGTGATCGCTTCGGAAATCGGCATTAACGCTGCATGATTTGGCAGCATTACCTCAAGATCGCAATCTGCGATATCTTCAATTAACACGCTAGTATAGCTGTGGTCGTCAAACGGAAGCGGAGTAGGAATCGCAGCTTCGTTTGAAGGATATTTTTGCTTGATTGCTTCGATCTCGCATTGATACCAGAAAACCATCCAATGCGGGTAACAATCTGCGGCAAGTTGTTCAAGTAAACGAATCTCTTTGGAGAAACCTGTCGGATACTGTTGCACTAAATCTCGATAATCCATTAACTCAAATAGTGCAGAAAGACTTTTTGATGCGTGTTTAGGAAAGAGAGATTTAAGCAGTTTTATTCGATACAGAGCAACCTGTTGAAAAAGAGCATCTCGTTTTTGTTTCGTTAGGGTAAGAATAACTGAGTCAACCAGTGCCTGCTGCTTTGATTCGATCGGCAAATTTGTTTTGGTGAGATATTCCAAAGATTGCTCAAGACTCATGATATAACCTAGCTCTAACGTTTTGTTATATTTTGTAATGGTTTATATCATTTTGAAAAATTTATGCCATCGGTTTCTATTTGTATAGTTACGTAATGCAAGAAAAGACAAAAAAACCGCTCATTATGAGCGGTTTTTGGTCTATTCAAGAAAGGGTTAGGCTTCTTGCTTTTTTAGCTCAGCTTCTGCCGTTTCTTCTTCAATTAGCGCATCAACGATAACTGCACATGCAGCATCACCTGTGATGTTCAGTGCTGTACGAATCATATCGAAAATACGGTCAAGAGCGAATAGCAGCGGTAGACCTTCAATTGGAATGCCAGCGGCAAGAAGCACGGCAACCACTAGGAAAGAAGGGCCAGGAACACCCGCTTGACCAACCGCACCCAATGTAGACGTTACGATAATTGCAATGTAAGCGCCCATGCCTAGATCGATATTGAACAGTTGAGCAAAGAAGATAGCAACCAAGCCATAGTAAATCGCATTACCTGACATGTTGATCGTTGCGCCTAGAGGCAGAACAAATGATGCAGTTGAATTTTTTACGCCCAGCTCTTTTTCACAGGTGTCCATTGTGACAGGCAGTGTTGCCATAGAAGACGCTGTTGAAAGCGCAACTGCTTGCGGTTTCTTCATTGAAGACAGGAATTTCTTCGCAGATGTCTTCGTGAAAACATGCACCATTGCTGGGTAAACAACGAAACCGAAGATTAGGATGGCGGCAACGTAAACAACGAACAGTTTAAACACCACCATTAGCGCACCAAAACCGAACGTACCGACGGCTTCTGCCATCAGACCAAATACACCGATAGGTGCAATGATCATTACTTTATTGATCATCCAAACCATTGCGTCAACGATGCAGTTAACACCATTGATGATTGGTTCACGACGTTCTTTTGCTTGCTTAGAAATCGCAATACCAAAGAACATACAGAAAACGAGTATCTGTAGGATGTTTGCTTCATTTAGTGATTGGAAAACGTTGGTTGGGATCATACCAGTGATGGTTGCCCAGAAAGTAGGTAGTTCACCTTTTGAAGCGTATTCTGCTGAGAACATGCCTTCAACGCCAGAGACGTCGATACCCATGCCTGGTTGGAATACTTCACCCATAAATAGTGCAAGCGCAACGGCTAGAGCGGATGTTAAACCAAAATAACCTAGAGTGACGATGCCAACTTTACCTGCTGACTGGCTGTTCCCAAGACCAGCGGCGCCAGAAATCAAGGCTACAGCGACCAAAGGAATAACCAACATTTTGATTAAGTTGATAAAGATAGCACCTAAAGGAGCGAACACTGTCGCATCATGACCCATCATGGCACCAACGGCTGTGCCCACGATCATGGCGATTACGACTTGTACGCCAATGTTGTTTAGCAAACTCTTTTCTTTTAACACTTCCATAACCTCTGTGCTAATAAAATGTAAAATCCTAAAATTACCCACTAACCATAAATGGATTTACGGATAATTATCTCGCCTTGCTTTTTACACTTATCGTTTACAATTGGCAATATGCAGCAAGGTATTATTGATGGATTAATCGATATTTTATTGACGAACGATAAAGTTTTGTTCAATAGCAAACGTTTGCTATTGATTTTTCTTATAAGGGTCGCGCTTAGGATTGTTCAAGTTTATTTTTCTTTATTTGTTTTCTTTTTGTTAATTTTAACCGCTTTTGTATTTGCTATTGCAGTCAGAGTTTTTAGTGACTTGGGTTGATATTTATAACAATTCATCTCTTTCAAGCTCACACTTTTATTAATTTGCCTTCTGAAATGTTAATTGCTTTACATTCTTGGCTCTAATTGCGTTGTAAACATAATGTTAAATTGTAATGACTGGTGAGACTCAAATGCTGACGATCCAGTGTTAGAGATAACTTGCTTAGTTAATGCTCCTGAGCTGATTAGACGAGAAAGACAAGTAAGAGGTGAAGAGACTATGATGAATCTTGCTGCTGCGTTACAAAGAAATGCTGCGAGTAAACCAGATAAAACGGCGTTGATATGTGGCACTGAAAAGATAAATTATGCGCAGTTTAATGCGATCGCCGGCAAGATCGCAGCGTCTTTAATCAATAAAGGCGTAAAGCCAGGTGACCGCGTTGCGATTTCATGCCCAAACATTCCTTTTTTCGCGTTTGTTTATTATGCAATACAAAAAGCTGGCGCGGTTGCAGTCCCATTAAATGTGCTTTTGAAAGCGCGAGAAATTAAGTATCACTTAGAAGATTCAAAAGCGAAGTTTTATTTCTGCTTTGAAGGGACGAAAGAACTGCCAATGGCAAAAGAGGGTGTCAAAGCCTTTGAACAAGTCGATACATGCGAAGGCATAGTCGTACTGACTCAATCTCAAGATCAAAGCTATTGGAATGGTGTAATAACTCTCAATGCGTTTATAGCCGATGTCCAACCGTTGCCGGATTATATACCGCGTAATGCGGATGATACTTGTGTGATTTTGTATACATCAGGGACGACAGGCTTACCAAAAGGCGCTGAGCTGACTCAGCAGAACATCATAATGAACGCTCTGGTGGCACAAAACATTATGGGCAGCCAAGCCGATGATATTCACTTAGTAACTTTGCCTTTATTTCATACATTTGGTCAAACCGTCCACTTAAATGCTAGTGTTTTGGGCGGGGCAACATTGGTGTTAGTGCCTAGGTTTGAGCCTAAACATGTTCTTGAGCTGGTGGAAAAACATAGGGTGACGATATTTGCTGGTGTGCCAACGATGTACATCGGTCTGCTTCATGTGCAGCATCAATTTGATACCTCGTCATTGCGTGTTGCAGTAAGCGGTGGTGCGTCATTGCCAACCGAAATCTTTCGAACCTTTGAAGAAACATTTAATGTGCCGATCTTAGAAGGATACGGGTTGTCGGAGACAAGTCCTATTGCATGTTTTAATCATTTGGATCAGGAGCGCATACCAGGCTCGGTAGGTCAACCGGTTCAAGGTGTCGAAGTAAAAGTTATCGATATTGAAGGTAATGCACTACCGATAGGCGAAGAAGGAGAGATTGTTGTGCGTGGTCATAATGTTATGAAGGGATATCTTGACCGCCCAGAAGTTACTGAATCTGCGCTACAAAATGGTTGGTTCCATACTGGTGATGTGGGCCGCTTTGACAGTTCAGGTAATTTATTTATTGTCGATAGAATGAAAGATCTGATCATTCGAGGTGGATTTAATGTTTATCCCAGAGAAATTGAAGAAGTTTTCATGACTCATCCTGCAGTTTCAATGGTAGCGGTGATAGGGATTCCAAATGAAGAGTATGGCGAAGAGATAAAAGCTTACGTTGTACTTAAACCAAAAGAATATATTGACGCCGATTCATTACAAAAGTGGGGTAAAGAGCAATTAGCCTCGTTTAAATATCCTCGTTATGTCGAAATTCGTGAACACCTCCCGATGAGTGCGACAAGAAAGATTTTGAAACGTGAGTTGAAATCTGAATTGAATATAGCTTAGTCAATTCAATGGTTTTTGTGTCACAGCGCCACTTGCCTAAGCGCAAATGGTGTTGTGCTCTTAACCAATTAGATGCATAAGCTTTTTAGCTGTCGTTAGACAATACTTACCGTTTGTTGAATGGATCTATTGCTCGAGTTCTTTAAAGTATTCTTCTAAGCGTTTCGGATTGGTAATGGTTACTGAGCCATAGTTTAGCTCTAGCATCCCGATACTTTCTAATCGTTTTAGTATCTTGTGTACGCTCTGACGAGTTAGCCCCATCATGTTAGCGATATGTTCTCTTGTTACCCTGACAACGCATGGTCGAGTATCGATCGCTTGATTAAGTTGGTATTCTGCAAGCAGCAGTAACCTTTTGGCGACTCGTTCTTCAATTCCTCTAATCGCGTCATCTTCGATAACAGAAATAGCAGACCACAAGCGGCGGCTAAGTAAGTCGAGTATAGTGGGGTAACTTTGAGGGTATTTGGCGAGTAATTGGCGAAATTTATCTCCAGGAAGCTCCATTACAGTCACGTCAGAATGCGCGGTCGCACCAAAAATACGAGGCATACCGGGAGAAAAAACATTGTCTCCAAACCAGCCACCAGCTTCGAAAATCATCAGTGTGACTTCTTTGCCTTTTGAACTAATTGAGTTCACTCTCACTGCACCTTGAGCTATGACCATAAGAGAAGATTGAAGCGCACCTTTATTGCAAATCAGTGCTTTTTCGTCGAAGCAGCGAACCTTAGTCATTTGCGCTGCTTCACTAAGCCCTTTATCTGGCAGCCCTGATAGTACAGGACATTTGGCTAGCAGTGTTTTGACTTCTTCCATGTAGCAACCTTACTGCACATTGCTTTATTGAGTTAGTTAAGTTACCCAAGCTTAACACTCTTTGAGTGCTCTGCTTGAGATAGATTTGGAAAGTGCGGGCGTTGAACAAAAAATGACGTGGTATAAACACGATAGTAAGAAAACGCCCACTAAACATAATGTTAAGCGGACGTTGTTGTGTCATATCAAACTGAAATTATTTTTGAGTGGCAGCTTTCATTGCAGAAACGAATTCACTTAGCTTGTCGAGCATAATTTGTGGCTGCTCAACGTTCGCTTCAATGATTTTTACCACGGCTGAACCAGAAATTGCACCAGCGGCACCAGATTCTAGTGCTTGTTTCACCTGTGCAGGCTCAGAGATGCCAAAACCAAGTAGCGCTGGTGGTGCATCAAATTGGTTCAGTCTATCGAGCATATGACCTACAGGCATGTTTGCTTTGGTTTCTGCGCCAGTAACACCTGCACGAGAGAGTAGGTAAGTGTAGCCGCCACCTAACTCTGATACTTGCTTCAGTGTTTCATCACTTGCCGTTGGTGGTGCGATGAAGATTGGGTGAATACCAAACTTTTCTGCAGCAGCAACAAATTCGGCACTTTCATTAGTTGGTACATCTGCAATCAAAACAGAATCGATACCTGCTTTTGCACAACGCTCATAGAAGTTCTCGATACCACGAGAGTAAACAAGGTTCGCGTACATCAGAAGACCAATAGGTAACTCTGGGTATTTAGCTCGGATCTTACCAATTTGCTCAAAGCAGATATCTGGTGTTGCACCTGAGTCTAACGCGCGAATGTTAGCGCCTTGGATGGTTGGGCCATCGGCTAGCGGATCTGAGAATGGAATACCAAGTTCAAGGGCATCTGCGCCAGACTCAACCAGTGTTTCCATGATTTTGTAAGACTGCTCTGCGTTTGGATCGCAAACCGTTACGAACGGTACAAATGCGCCTTGGTTCGTTTCGTTTAGGCGCGCAAACATCTTCTCATAACGGCTCATTAGATCGCTCCTTTTTCTTCTAGGATGGCATGTACAGTGAAGATATCTTTATCACCACGACCAGATAGGTTAACAACCAGCAATTGCTCTTTTTCTGGATTCTCACGTGCCATACGTAGTGCGTGTGCCACGGCGTGAGAAGATTCAAGTGCAGGGATGATGCCTTCATGACGTGCAATCTCTTGGAATGCTTCTAGCGCTTCATCGTCTGTCACGTTGTCGTATTCAGCACGGCCAATTGCGTTTAGATGGGCGTGTTGTGGACCAACTGAAGGGAAATCAAGGCCAGCAGATACCGAGTAAGACTCTTCTACTTGACCGTTTGGATCTTGCATCAATGGCGCTTTCATACCGAAGAAGATGCCTGTTTTACCATGCTTAAGTGGTGCACCGTGCTGGTCAGTATCGATACCTTTACCTGCTGGCTCAACACCAATTAGGCGAACACTTTCTTCTTCGATGAAGTCAGCAAACATACCAATCGCGTTTGAGCCACCGCCCACACATGCGATAACCGCATCAGGAAGACGACCTTCACGTGCCAAAATCTGATTCTTCGTTTCTTCACCGATCATGCGTTGGAAGTCACGCACGATCGTTGGGAATGGGTGAGGACCTGCCGCTGTACCTAGTAGGTAGTGCGCGTCTTCATAAGTTGCAGACCAGTCGCGCAGCGCTTCGTTACATGCATCTTTAAGTGTCGCTGAACCCGAGTGGACAGGAATAACTTCTGCGCCCATTAGCTTCATACGGAATACGTTCGGGCTTTGACGCTCAACGTCTTTTGCACCCATGTAAACGCGACACTTAAGGCCAAGTAGTGCACACGCTAGTGCGGTTGCAACACCGTGTTGGCCTGCGCCTGTTTCTGCGATGATTTCGTTTTTACCCATGCGTTTCGCAAGCAGAGCTTGACCTAACACTTGGTTGGTCTTGTGCGCGCCACCGTGAAGTAGGTCTTCACGTTTTAGGTACAGTTTGGTTTTCGTACCTTTGGTTAGGTTACGAGTTAGAGTCAAAGCCGTTGGACGGCCCGCATACTCTTGAAGAAGCGTCATGAACTCACTGCGGAATTCTGGATCTTCTTGCGCGTCGATAAACGCTTGCTCTAGTTGCTCCAGTGCTGGAACTAGAATTTGCGGAACGTACTGACCGCCGTATTCGCCAAAGTAGGCATTCAGTTTTGCCATCGTTATATTCCTTCTCGTATTTTTCGCTACGAATAGCTTTAAATTTTTTAGCTGATATCCAGCTTTAGTAGTTGCGAATAGCGGTGAATGCCGCGAGCAACTTCTGTGAATCTTTTTTGCCTGGTGCGCTTTCTACACCAGAGTTTAAATCTAATCCCAAGCAACCTAGTGTCGCTGCTTGTTGAGCATTTTCTGGCGACAGTCCGCCCGCTAGCATAATTTGACTTGGGTCGCCGATCAGTGACCAGTCGAACACTTGGCCGGTACCGCCGGTTTGAGTGCCAACTTGCGCATCTAATAGATGGCGGTCAATGTTGTCTGCTAGCAGTTCTGGCTTGGCATCAGTCACGCCGTAAGCTTTCCAAATTTCTACTGCTGCTGGCAGTTCGGCTTTGAGTTGGTTTACGTAAGCTTGGTCTTCTTGACCGTGCAGTTGCACCGCTTTTAAACCCAAAGAGGTCACGACAGAAGCAACAAAATCGATATCGTGATTTTGGAAAACGCCTACATAATTCAGAGGAGCACCGCTCATGGTTAAGCGAGCACCTTCAAGGTCAACCGCACGCTTCGACTTCTCGACAAAAATCAGGCCACCAAATACCGCACCAGCTTGATACGCTTTCGCTGCGTCATCTGGATGAGTAAGACCACAGACTTTGTTTTCACCCAGCGTCACTTTACGTACTGCAAGTTCAAGGTTGTCTTCCGCCATCAGCGAACTACCAATCAAGAAGCCGTCTGCGAATTCTGCTAAATCACGAACTTGTTGATGGGTATAAATGCCAGATTCTGAGATTACTGTTGCGTTAGGAGCCAGTTCGCGAATAGTCGGTGCCAGTTCTTTTGTACGATTCAAATCAGTACTTAGGTCGCGAAGGTTACGGTTATTGATGCCGATAACGCGTGCGCCCAGCTTAACGGCACGATGAAGCTCTTCTTCGTTGCTGACTTCGGTCAAGATACCCATGTTCAGGCTGTGTGCTGCTTCCTCTAGCGCTTTGTACTCTTCGTCATTCAGGACAGAAAGCATCAGTAGCACGGCATCAGCACTGTAATGACGTGCTAGGTAAACTTGGTAGCTATCTACCATGAAGTCTTTGCACAGAACGGGTTGTTTGACTTGACCACGTACTTGAGGAAGAAAATCAAAGTTACCTTGGAAGTACTTCTCGTCTGTTAGGACTGAAATTGCATCTGCGTGGTTGTTGTAAACCGATGCAATGTAATCCAAGTCGAAGTGATCACGAATCAAACCTTTAGAAGGAGATGCCTTCTTACATTCGGTGATGAAGGCCGTCTTTTCGCCACTCAGAGCATCATAGAAGCTGCGGTCCGATGGCTGCAAATCAGACTGAAATGTGCTTAGCGGTTGAGACACCTTACGGTCTGCTACCCACTGATATTTGTCGCGGACAATTTTCGCCAGTACTTCTGCCATTTCTGCTTCTTTCTTAGAAACGTGTTCAGACAGGTTGTCAGCTTGCTGAGTGTTGAAGTCAGTCATCTTCTTCAATTCCTTAAGCGTGTGCGGCAAGTTGTTGTACCAATTGGTACGCCTTGCCTGAATTCATTGCCTCAATCGCTTGTTGCGTGTTGGCTTTTAAATCTTCGTGGCCGAATAGACGCATTAGCAGAGCAACGTTTACTGCCACTGCACCCAACTGTGCGTCTGTACCTTTACCCGTCAGAATATTGGTAATGATCGCTTTGTTTTCTTCAGGATCGCCACCTTTGATTGCTTCTAGTGGGTGCGCTTCTAGACCGAAGTCTGCAGGCGTTAATTTGTATTCTGTGATCTTACCGTCTTTGATTTCGGCAACGGTTGTTTCACCGTGAATTGCTACTTCGTCCAAACCACTGCCGTGTACTACAGCGGCGCGCTTCATACCCATTTGTAGCATGGTTTCTGCGATAGGACGAACCAGTTCTTCACTGTAAACGCCCATCAATTCGATGTTAGGACGAGCAGGGTTAATCAGTGGGCCAAGAATGTTAAAGATGGTGCGTGTTTTCATGGTTTGACGCACTGGCATCGCATGGCGCACACCACCGTGGTATTGAGGTGCAAATAGGAAAGCAACACCGATATCGTCTACCGCTTTGCGCGTATCTTCTGCGCTCATAGCTAGGTTGATACCAAATGAATCAAGAAGGTCAGAAGAACCCGATTTGCTTGAAACGCTGCGGTTACCGTGTTTCGCTACTTTTAGACCACATGCTGCAGCAACAAACGCCGCAGTGGTTGAAATGTTGATGGTGTTGTGACCGTCGCCGCCAGTACCTACGATATCCGCGAAATCATAATCTGGACGAGGGAATGGGTTTGCGTTTGCCAGCAGTGCTTTTGCAGCGCCTGCAATTTCGTCTGGCGTTTCGCCTTTGATTTTTAGTGAAGTCAGCGCTGACGCCATCAAAATTGGATCTAGTTCACCACGGATAATAATGTCGAATAGCTGTTGGCTCTCTTCCTGAGTAAGCGATTCTTGCTCGTACAGTTTGGTAATAATAGGGTTGATGATTGCTTCCATATTTCCTCTCCTAAATTTCTTATGTGCCAAGTGCTTTTTAAGCAGTGAGTGGGGTCGCTGAAGTTTGTTCTTCAAGTGCCCATTCAATGGCATTGGCCAACAGTGTTGCTCCGTAGGTCGTCATAATAGATTCCGGGTGGAACTGGAACCCGCAAACTTTATCTTCTTCATGTACAACAGACATTACCAAGTTATCCACTTCTGCTGTGATGGTTAGGCTCTCAGGAACCTTGGTCGCAACCAGCGAGTGGTAACGTGCAATTGCAAGTGGTGATGGTAGGTTTTGGTAAATCGCATGGTTTTGGTGCTCCATCATAGAGACCTTACCGTGAATGATTTCGCCCGCGCCAGCAACGGTGCCGCCGTATGCTTCAACAATCGCTTGGTGACCAAGACAAATACCAATCATTGGCACTTTGCCTTTCATACGTTGGATAAGCTCTGGCATTGAGCCTGCCTCTGACGGTGCGCCAGGACCTGGTGATAGCAGAACCACTGGGTTTTCAAGCTCGTTTACCGCTTGTTCGATGGTTTCTGCTGGGATGTTGTTTCGGTAAATCTTGACTGAGTAACCTAGCGAGCGGAACTGATCCACAAGGTTGTAGGTGAACGAGTCAAAGTTATCGATAAAAATGATATTAGCCATCTCTGAACCCTATTCCTTATTGTGACTTATGCGCTGCTTGGATAGCAGAGATTACCGCTTGTGCTTTGCCGCGCGTTTCGTCTGCTTCCGCTTGTGGATCAGAGTCGAACACCACGCCAGCACCAGCTTGAACTTGAGCAATGCCGTTCTCAACGTACGCTGAGCGGATCACGATACAGGTGTCGAGTGTGCCTTCACCAGTGAGGTAGCCAACAGCGCCGCCGTAGCTACCGCGTCGTGCGCCTTCTACATCGCGAATCAACTGCATGGCACGAATCTTAGGTGCGCCGGTGAGCGTACCCATGTTCATACATGCTTGGTATGCGTGCAGGGCGTCTAGGTCTTCACGCAGTTGACCAACCACACGAGACACCAAGTGCATTACGTGGCTGTAGCGGTCGACTTTTAGAAGGTCTGCTACGTGGCGAGTACCAGCTTGAGCAATACGAGCGACGTCGTTACGTGCCAAGTCAACCAACATCATGTGTTCTGCGTTTTCTTTCATGTCTGTGCGCAGTTCAAGTTCGATGCGGCTATCTAGGTCGAAATCAATCTCGCCGTTAGGGCGCTTACCACGGCGACGTGTGCCTGCAATTGGGTAGATTTCAATTTGGTTGGTATCGGTTTCATACTTAAGCGCGCTTTCTGGTGATGCGCCAAACAGAGTGAACAGCTCATCTTGCATGTAGAACATGTAAGGGCTTGGGTTACTTTGTTTCAGTTCTTTATAAGCAGCCAGTGGAGAAGGACAAGGTAGAGTGAATCTACGAGACGGTACAACTTGGAATACATCGCCTTTCACTACGAACTCTTTTAAGTCGCGAACGGTTTGGCAGAAGTCTGCATCAGACACGCTAGGTTCTACCGTTACATCTGTTATTTGCTCTGCACTCGGCAACAGTTTTGGCGCTGCACATTGGGCGCTAATTTCTGCAATACGAGTCTCTAACGCTGTTTTCTCTGAACCATCAACAAACAACGTCGCTTGAAGCTGGCAAGATTCCGTTTGATGGTCGACAACAAGCAATGTTTCCGCGACGTAGAAAACGTAATCTGGACACTGATTTGTTGCTTCGGCATTACCAAGCGGCTCAAAGTTTGCGACTAAGTCGTAGGCAAACAGACCACCAAGGAAAATTGCGTGTTTGTCTTGCTGTGAAATATCAAAACTATGCTGAACCAAACGCAGCGCATCGAAAGAAGAGGCTTCACGTAGGCGAGAGTCTTCATCTAACGTGTCGCATGGCTGGTTAAACTGCAAAGTTAGCGTTTCGCCATCGAACTTGCTCTCAACGTCACCACGGATGTTCTGGTTTAGGTGAGACAGTAGGTTTTTACCGTTATTGGTCAAGGCGTGCATGCTAACGGTATGGCCGAAGCAAACAATGCGAACCGCTGAATCTACGATCAGCAGGGATTTTAAATTTTGCTTTGAATCGATCTCAGCAGATTCCAGCAATAGGCTGTCAGTTTTGTTCTCACATAGTGTGTGGAACAAGCGAGTCGGGTCTTGAGTATAAGGGACGGAAGCCGTTAGCACTTCAAGCTGTCCAAGTTTCTTAATTTCAATGGCCTTGTTCACAAGACCTCCTTGTAGCTGTTTAAATCTTCCTGCCGTACATAGTCGCATAAAGCAAACGTTCTCCCAATCTAGAGTTGGCTATATTCGATTAATGTTTAGGCAGTTGAATGTGAAATGAGCAACAAAACAAAAAAGCCCGCTTAAGTAGCGGGCTTTACAACGTTTGGTTCTATAAACTAGAAGTATACGTTTGCCCACCAAGAACTAGTCCAAGTGCGCCACCAAGCAAGATCTGATGAGTTTGCCTTATTAAGACAAACCGCAACTTTCGCTTTTTGGTTTTGGTTAAATTCTTGTAACATGGTGAACCTTAAATTACGTACTTTGTATTTGTGTACTAGTTAACTAGTGCGAGAGTAAAAAGTCAACCCCAAAACGGCATTAAAACGATAAAAATATGAGAATTGATTTACATAGTCACACCACTGCATCGGACGGTCGGTTAGAACCTAAAGATTTAGTGGAAAGGGCGCTGAGTTTTGATATCGAGGTTTTGGCGATCACTGATCACGATACGGTTGACGGTTTGGCGTTAGCTAAGCAATACGTTCAAGATAATAATTTGCCGATAAAAATCATCAATGGCATTGAGATATCGACCGTCTGGCAAAACAAAGACATTCATATTGTCGGCCTGAATATCGATCCGGAAAATGAACAATTATCTGCCCTCATAGAACAGCAGAAGCAGCATCGCATAACACGATCTGAGTTAATTGCAGAGCGACTACAAAAAGCAACTCGAGTAGGTGTGCTTGAAGAGGTAAGGCAAATCGCCGGTGATGCTCCAGTGACAAGAGCGCATTTCGCGAAATGGTTGGTAGATAATGGTTACGCAAAAACCATGCAAATGGTGTTTAAAAAATACCTAACGCGTAATAATCCAGGTTATGTACCACCGAATTGGTGTTCGATGAAGGATGCGGTTGATGCTATCCATGCGGCTGGTGGAATGGCGGTATTAGCGCATCCTGGTAGATATAAGTTGACAGCGAAGTGGATTAAGCGTCTTCTAGCAGCGTTTGTCGAAGCGGGTGGTGATGCGATGGAAGTTGCACAGCCACAGCAAGCGCAACAAGAAAGGCGCAACTTGGCTGATTATGCTATACAATACAAACTATTAGCCTCTCAAGGCAGTGATTTTCACTACCCATCACCGTGGATGGAGCTAGGAAGGAACCTATGGTTGCCTGCTGGCGTCGAACCAGTTTGGAAAGATTGGGGAATAGATCCTTCGTTGAATAATACTCAGTAGTACGAAGTCGAGAACCCATAAAAATATAGAGCCGAGAGGCTCGATAATGAGGAATTACAATGAGCCAGTTTTTTTACGTTCACCCAGAAAACCCACAGGCTCGCTTGATTAATCAAGCAGTAGCAATCATTCGTAACGGCGGCGTTGTGGTTTACCCTACTGATTCAGGGTACGCACTTGGCTGTCAGTTGGAGAACAAACAGGCACTGGAACGAATCTGTCAGATTCGTCGTCTGGATGATAAGCATAACTTTACTTTACTGTGTCGTGATTTGTCGGAGCTTTCTCTCTATGCGCGAGTGGATAACTCTGCATTCCGACTGCTGAAAAATAACACACCAGGTCCTTACACCTTCATCTTCAAAGGCACAAAAGAGGTGCCGCGTCGTTTGATGAATGCAAAACGTAAGACCATCGGTATCCGTGTTCCAGACAATCAAATTGCCTTGGACTTGTTGGAAGCATTAGGTGAGCCGATGATGTCTACGTCGTTGATTCTACCTGGCAGTGACGTAACAGAATCTGATCCAGAGGATATTCGCGATAAACTAGAACATGCGGTTGATGTGATTCTTAATGGCGGTTACCTAGGTGAACAACCTACGACTGTAATTGACTTTAGCGAAGGTGAACCTGTTGTGGTTCGTTTGGGATCTGGTGACCCTGCACCATTCGAATAGTAGACGCACACCACCGTCAAACAAAATAGGAGGCATCGCGCCTCCTATTTTTGTTATCATATCGAATATCTCATTGAACTTAACTGATTGAGGTTAAGCGAAATCGAAAATGTCGATACCATTTTGTTCTGCATAGTTGATGTATGCAGAGCTCACACCGTTTAGTGTCACTTCAACATTGTATTCATCACTTGAGAATACTGCCCAGCCACATTCATTGTAAGATAAAGTCAGATCATCCGCTGAATCCAAGAACGTATCTCGAATGCCATCGTTATCAGTGTCTCGGCCCATATCAAAGACAAGTTTGTCATGGAAAATATTAAAATCGACAATGTCGGCTTTAACATCAATATCGTTGGAAGACACTGGCTGATCAGGTACACCAATAGCCAGGCGGTTTGTAAGCACGAAGGTGTCGTCTCCACAGCCACCGCTCAGTACTGATTCACCATCACCAACAACGAGCGTGTCGTTACCCCAGCCACCACTCAAGTAGTTGTTGCCTGAATAATCAAAAATTGTGTCGTCGCCGCAGCCACCAAAGAGTTTGTCGTTTCCTAATCCGCCGGATAGGAAATCGTTTCCAAAGCCGCCAGAAACAAAGTCGTTACCTCGGCCACCAAGCAAGGTATCATCTCCCCAGCCACCGAAGACAATATCATTACCTCCGTATCCTACAAACTTATCATCACCACAGAAGCCGAAGAAAATATCGGTTGTTTCAGAGCCTTTTGTGCCTGTCATATCGTCATCTTGAGATGTCCCAAAAATCCAATTTAGGTCGAGATTTAGCATAGACATTGTTCTATTCCTTTTTGTCTGATTTATGCCAATCGCCGAGAGTGCAGAGCGAACCTAGAGAGTCAGAGTACACGATAGCATTAGTGTTATTTTTGATGTGAACTAATGACTTAAAGACAATTTTTGTCTTGTTACCCACGACCTTGCTTTGCTATGAGCGCTCATTGTCTGCGGTGATTGGTATTACTTAGCAGCAAACAGGGACGGCTTATTTTTCGTTGCTTTCTAGCAATACGAACAGTAAACACACCCCAAGTGGTTATTGTTGTAACCCTGACAATTTTATCAGGTACCGCGTGGTTAAAGTGGTTCAGGAAGACCGATATTAGTGGGATTCTCGTTGAGCAATGCCTGCTTTAAGTAGTAAAAAAGTTGCAGAATAGGACAAATATTTCGGTCATTTTTGAAGTGAATTTTGGTGTGGAGAATGGCGCCGATTTAGCTTACATTAACTAAGAAAGTTACGTATAATGTCCGACCGAAAAATCCCACTGAAATGGGTAAATAGCAAAATACAGACCAATCCTGGTCTAGACGTCTGTGAAGACGACACATAGGTAGATAAATGAGCGAAAAGTTACAAAAAGTATTAGCACGTGCTGGTCACGGTTCTCGTCGTGAGATTGAATCGTTAATTAAATCTGGTCGCGTTAGCGTGAACGGTGTAGTCGCTAAGCTTGGTGAAAGACTTGAAGACGAGAGCAGCGTAGTTCGTATCGATGGTCACATTGTCTCTGCAAAGATTCAAGAAGAAGTGATTTGTCGTGTACTTGCGTACTACAAACCTGAGGGTGAACTGTGTACTCGTCACGATCCAGAAGGTCGTCGTACTGTTTTTGATCGTCTGCCAAAAATTCGTGGCTCTCGTTGGATTTCAGTTGGTCGTCTGGATGCGAACACTTCTGGTCTTCTACTTTTCACAACGGATGGTGAACTGGCGAACCGCTTAATGCACCCAAGCCGCCAAGTTGAACGTGAATACCTAGTACGTGTGTTCGGTGAAGTAACTGAACAGAAAGTTCGTAATCTAGTAAAAGGTGTTGAACTGGAAGACGGTTTAGCTCGCTTTGAAGATGTTGTTTACGCGGGTGGTGAAGGCATGAACCACACGTTTTACGTTGTTATCAACGAAGGTCGTAACCGCGAAGTTCGTCGACTATGGGAATCGCAAGAGTGTACCGTTAGCCGTCTGAAACGTGTTCGTTACGGCGACATCTTCTTAGACAAGAAACTGCCTCGTGGCGGTTGGATGGAGCTTGACCTGAAAGAAGTAAACTACTTGCGTGAGCTTGTAGAGCTTCGTCCAGAGAAAGAAACCATGCTTGATCTGAACAAAGACAACACGTCACGCAAACGTGAGCGTGCACGCAGCCAAAAAATTCGTCGCGCAGTTAAGCGCCATGAAGAGCGTGTTAACACACCAAAAGGTCGCAGCAACAACCCTTCTCGTCGTAAGCCGAAGAAGACTGCTGGTGACCAAGGCGCACGCAACAAGCATCGTTAATCGATAGCAAAACATCAGAAAGGCTTGCCAATTCGGCAAGCCTTTTTCTTATCTGTTACATAACAAAAGGATCTAAAGCCGATATAGAGCAGGGTGTTTTGGATAAACAAATATCTCAGCTAAACAAAAACAGCAGATAAAAAAATACCAGCACTAGGCTGGTATCTTTGTTCATGATGAAGAAACGTTAATCGCGTTTCCAAAGCATATGGCAGAACTTATGTTCAGGGTCTCGGCTGATTAGCATACGAGCAAATACGTCATCAAGAACGTCATTTTCCTCATTTACTAGGCCGATACGAACCTCTGCATATACTTCTTTATCGATCTCGAAGCCAACATGTTCAACCCAGTCATCACCGGTTTCAACAAGTTCTGCGGCACCACGATCTTCAAATTGCGCAGTAAACAGAATCACGTCAGCAGGCTCTAGGTTATCTGGAGCCATCTCAAGGAAAATGTCGTACGCTGCGTCGATGACGTCGTCGTAAGAAATCAAATCAGACATGCTTATGCTCGGCTCATGTATTTACGTTCAGCTGTGTTAATGATAACACGGTCACCAGTTGCAATGTACTCAGGAACCTGGATGACAAGACCTGAAGCGAAGCGTGCTGGCTTAGTGCGAGCAGATGCAGAAGCACCTTTGATTGAAGGGTCAGTTTCTTCAATCACTAGTTCAACAGAAGATGGTAGTTCAATACCCACTGCAGCACCGTTAACAAGGATAATGTGGATACCTTGTGTATCTTCGTTGATGAACAGCATGTCGTCTTCAACTTCATTGTGCTTGAATGTGTATTGTGAGTAGTCTTCGTTATCCATGAAGATGTGCTCATCGCCGTCAGCGTATGAGTACACAACTGCACGTTTGTTCATTTCTACCGTTTCAACAACGTCATCAGACTTGTAACGCTCATCTACACGTGCGCCCGTGTTTAGATCTGTACAACGCATTTTGTAGATTTTAGCGCCGCCACGACCGCCTGGAGTCGTTACTTCGATGTCTTTAACTAGAAGAGTTTTACCATTAGACTCGATTGCGAAGCCTTTTTTGATTTCACTTGCCTTTGGCATTGTATATTCCTATTCATACTTATTAAGCAAAACTCGGTGATTATAGCGCTAAGTTAGCCGCCTAGCATTAAAATTCATTGCAGAAATTTGTTGTTACTCCCATGACTAAACACCTGAATGGACTTGATTCAGTGAGTCGGCTAAGAGAACATATAGTCCAACTTCTTGAACCATCTGAGAACACGTTTTAAGTCATGTCTCTGCCTGTTATCGATCCTAAACAACCATTTCAACCAGAGTTTGCGCCTTTAATTAGGGAAGTCATCGCTTGTCTCAAAGGTGGACTGGGGCAAAACTTACACAGCGTTTATGTATACGGTAGTGTTGCTCGTAAAACAGCGATCGTTGGGAGGTCGAACTTAGACCTGGTTGTCGTTACTCAATCATCCTTTGAGCACAATCGCGCGACTTTGCTCAACACAATTAAGTGGCGTGCGCAGCAGAGTTACCCTCACGTGAATGGTGTATCGGTCCGTACAGCCTTAGTGAGCGAAGTAGCTAATTTAGACAGTATTTTCACTTGGGGTTTTATGCTTAAGCATTGCTGTGTCTGTGTTTATGGTGATGATCTAGCAGACTGTTTTGGTGATTACGTCCCAAGTTGGGAAATTGCTAAGCACTGGAATATGGATGTGGAAGATTGGATTACGGTGTATCGCAAAAAAATCGTACAAGCGAAGACGATAGAAGAGCAGGTGGCCGCCCAGCGAGTGATTGCTAAAAAGTTACTAAGAGCGTCATACTCTTTGGTGATGTATCGAGATAAACGTTGGTTTGATGACCCTATACAATGTGGCAAGGTATTCTTAACTTATCATCCTGAAAAGCAGCTTGAGATCGAGCGGCTAGAAATTTTACTTTCTGGCCGGGGGATTCCCAAGCGTTCTGTTATCGGGCTAATTGATGCGTTTGGTGATTGGTTAGTCAAACAGTACCAGAAAACAGAGTTTCGTATCGGCTAAAACAACCCCATTTGTGGCGCTGAAAGCCTGTCAAAGTCCGTCCCAATGAAAGGGAGAATCGCATCCGCAACGGGTTTGAGTTGTTTATCAATGTAATGTTGATAATCAATAGGGCTATTGAGGTACTCATAAGGTTCAGGACCGCTCACGGTAATAATGTATTCAATTCGCCCTTTGTTTTGATACTGTAATGGGCGGCCAAGCTTGGCATTTATCTCATCCGCTAAACGAGCTGCACGCACTTGTGGCGGGACGTTCTTCTGATACTCATGCAGTTTTCTGCGCAGTCGCTTTTGATACACCAACTGTTCATCAAATTCACCGTTGTTAGTTTTCTCAACCATCTCTCGGACATAGTCGCTTGGATCTTCACCATGGAAAATCATGCTATAGAGTGTATTTTGAAATTTCTGTGCTAACGAGGTCCAGTCAGTACGGGCACTTTCTAACCCTTTAAATACAATCCGTTCTTGCTCTCCTTCACCGATTAAACCCGCATAGCGCTTTTTCGAGCCAGTTTCTGCGCCACGAATCGTTGGCATAAGGAATCTGCGATAATGGGTTTCATACTCGATTTCCAACATAGATGTTAGGTTGTACTCAGAACGCAGGTGTTCTTGCCACCAAGAGTTGATGTAATCAACTAATTGATTTCCAACAGCGTCAGCTTCTACTTGACTGTATGGTCGATTCAACGACACGAATGTGGAATCCGTATCGCCGTAAATCACTTGATATCCTTGCTCTTCAATCAGCACCTTAGTTTGCTTCATGATTTCATGTCCGCGCATGGTAATACTAGAAGCTAACCGAGTATCAAAGAAACGACATCCCGATGAGCCCAGTACGCCATAAAAGGAGTTCATGATGATTTTGATTGCCTGAGAAAAAGCTTTTTCATTGTTCTTCTTTGCAACATCACGTGCTGCCCAAAGCTTTTCAATCATTTCTGGTAAAAAGTGTTTCGTACGATGGAACTGCCCACCGCGAAAGCCAGGTACAGCCTGATTTTCTTCTTTTCCAATATCGAGCAATAACCCCTCAACTAAACCCATAGGATCAATCAAGAAAGAGCGAATAATCGATGGATATAGACTCTTAAAATCCAATACTAAAACAGAATCATATAGGTTAGGGATGGAGTCCATCACGTAACCGCCGGGGCTCGCAATCCAATTTTCTGGGTGTAGGTTCGGGGCAACATAGCCTGCGCGGTGTATTTGCGGCATGTATAAGTTAGTGAATGCCGCTACCGAGCCACCGACACGATCCAGTTCTACACCAGTGAGGCGAGAGCGTTCAATTGCAAAGTCGAGCAGGTGAGTGTGATTGAAAATCTTGTTCACCAACACGCAGTCTTGTAAGTTATATTTAGCCAGCGATGGTTTGTCGGAGCGGTACATACGATTGATTTCATCCATACGGTCATGAACGTTGTGGATTTCTTTCCCTTCCCCCAAGAGTTCTTGAGATACAGACTCTAATGACCAAGACCGAAAGTGATAAGTCGCCGTTTTTAACGTATCGATACCGTCCATTACAACTCGCCCGGGAATGGAAATAAACCCTTGTTGGCTTTGAGATGAACTTCTGAAAAAGCTGGCTTGGTCTGCTCTGCCAAGCATTAGCTTCATGTTGTGCCATTCTACTCGTTTGTGTAGCAGGCGAAAGTCAAAATCAATGACGTTCCAACCGACAATGACATCGGGGTCGAATTGTTTAAACCAATCGATGAGTGCTTCTAGAAGCGCCTTTTCATCCTGGACCCATTGTATCGGTGTATCCGAAGGTTCTGGTTCTCCGATCATGATAACGCGGGAATCCATGACGCTGTCTAATCCGATGGAGTAAAGAATGCCTTTCTCAGAGCATTCTAGATCTAACGAGACAACGTTTAACTTCGGCTCATATTGCCCCGTACGGCATTTTGCGTTCTGGACGCGTTGGTAGCCATTGGTGCGAGTCACATTGCCTGTAAACTCGATACTGCCTTTGATAAAACGCTCCATTAGGTAGCGTTCGGCGAGGCGAATATCACTTTCATACGTAGTGATATCTTTTTGAGCGAATGTGTCTTTGAGTGCGAGAGCGTCTCTGGTTACATTGGTATAGCAGGCAGCAAGAGGCGTATGTTCAAACGTTTTGAGATCCAAAAGGCGGATGTCGACGAATATGTTTTTTTCTCGTGCGAGTGTCTTTGCTTGTTCTGAGTGTTTCTGAGCGATGAAAAATACTGGCTTCTCACCATTAATAAGTAACTGAGTAGGACCTGCTTCTGTCGAAAGCCACAGCTCGATTTGAGTTTGACCTTTGATGTCTCGTGCCTGTCGAGTTAGCAGGAAGCCTTGTTGAATATTCAAATGTGAGAAACCTTAGAAAACTTGAAGAACGTTAGTTTAACACTAAGAACTGTAAAAATAACCAGTAAAGAAAGCGTCTCAAATTTTTGCTGGAATTAGTGATTACAAGTTAGTCTTTGGTGCAAGAGGGACAGTGTCATTTTAAGTTATAGCGTGTTTCTCTGGGCAATATGAAACCTAGTTACTTGATTTATTGTACTTAATGTTGTTAATTGTCTTTTCTTAGATTTCGGTTCTGCTCATCACGCTCTAAAATAATAGAGTGGTTTATGAATAAGTTCTTGCTAAAGTTTGCGTTTCAGCACATATTCATAGAAAGCAATTTTTTGTCGATTACGTTAGTATATAGGCAGTCATACTGATATCCACATTTAACAAATAATGGTTATGTGGGTGCAGAACCAATACAAAGTGTGGAGATACAAGTTTGATAAATGTTTTCCTTGTAGATGATCACGAGCTGGTTCGCACAGGGATACGACGTATTATTGAAGACGTCCGTGGAATGAACGTAGCAGGAGAAGCTGACAGCGGTGAAGATGCAGTAAAATGGTGTCGCAGTAATCATGCTGACGTCGTTTTAATGGACATGAACATGCCAGGAATTGGCGGCTTGGAAGCCACTAAAAAAATTCTTCGCGTGAATCCTGATGTGAAAATCATCGTACTTACCGTTCATACAGAAAACCCGTTTCCAACCAAGGTGATGCAGGCAGGTGCGTCTGGTTATTTAACCAAAGGTGCTGGCCCTGACGAAATGGTGAATGCGATTCGTGTAGTTAATAGTGGGCAGCGTTACATCTCGCCAGAGATTGCGCAGCAGATGGCATTGAGTCAATTTTCTCCAGCCTCTGAGAACCCTTTTAAAGACTTATCCGAGCGTGAATTGCAGATCATGCTTATGATCACCAAAGGCCAAAAGGTAACGGATATTTCTGAGCAACTTAATTTAAGTCCAAAGACAGTCAACAGCTATCGCTACCGACTCTTTAGTAAATTGGACATTAATGGTGACGTTGAGTTAACTCACTTAGCGATTCGCCACGGAATGCTGGACACCGAGACCCTTTAGCGTGAATCCTCCCTTCGATTCGGCTTCCTTTCTCAAAACAGTAACTCATCAGCCCGGCGTTTACAGAATGTACAACGCCGAAGCTGTTGTAATCTACGTAGGTAAAGCCAAAGACCTTAAAAAGCGCCTTTCAAGCTACTTTCGAAAAAAAGTAGACAGTGAGAAAACTCGCGCGCTTGTCAGTAATATCGCCAAAATAGACGTCACGGTGACTCACACTGAGACAGAGGCGCTGATCTTAGAGCATAACTACATCAAGCAGTATTTGCCGAAATACAATGTGTTGCTGCGAGATGATAAGTCTTACCCTTATATCTTTATTAGCGGTCATAAGCACCCACGGCTTTCTATCCACCGTGGCGCCAAGAAGCGCAAAGGTGAATATTTTGGCCCCTACCCAGATTCTGGTGCAGTAAGAGAAACATTGCATTTGCTGCAAAAGATATTTCCTGTGCGCCAGTGTGAAGACACTGTCTATTCCAACCGAACGCGCCCATGTTTGA
Organism: Vibrio sp. 1557; assembly: GCF_033340175.1. Classification (NCBI taxonomy): domain Bacteria; kingdom Pseudomonadati; phylum Pseudomonadota; class Gammaproteobacteria; order Vibrionales; family Vibrionaceae; genus Vibrio; species Vibrio sp. 1557. Next base: position 201,383 of record NZ_JAWOVZ010000002.1, read on the forward strand.
TGTACCAAATTGGTCGTTGTGCAGGACCATGCGTTAATACCATCATTTCTGATGAAGAATATGCAGAGTTGGTTGGCTTTGTGCGCATGTTTTTGCAAGGCAAAGATCAGCAAGTACTCAAACAGTTGATTGAGAAAATGGAAGTTGCCAGTCAGCAATTGCGCTTTGAAGATGCCGCTAAATTTCGCGATCAAATCCAAGCGATTAGGCGTGTTCAAGAGCAGCAGTACGTCTCAGAAGACAGCATGGATGATATGGATGTACTCGGGTTTGCTCAGGAGAATGGTATCGCGTGTATCCATATCCTGATGATACGCCAAGGCAAAGTGCTTGGTAGCCGTAGCCATTTTCCGAAAATCCCACAAAATACAAGCCAGCAGGAAGTGTTCGATAGTTTTCTGACTCAATACTATTTGAGCCATAACGAAGCACGTACAATTCCTTCTCGTATTATTTTGAATCAAGAGTTGGCAGAAGATATTGCGCCAATACAGAAAGCGTTAAGTGAAGTGGCAGGCCGTAAGGTTCATTTTCATACGTCGCCAACTGGCTCTCGAGCAAGGTATCTCAAGCTTTCGAACACGAATGCACTAACGGCGATTACCACCAAAATCAATCACAAGATGACGATTAATCAGCGTTTTCATGCGCTTCGCGAAACATTGAAGTTGGAGTCTATAGCTCGAATGGAATGTTTTGATATCTCCCATACGATGGGGGAAAGCACGATTGCGTCATGTGTGGTGTTCAACAACGAAGGCCCCGTAAAGCAAGAGTATCGTCGCTACAACATTACTGGGATTACCGGTGGTGATGATTACGCAGCAATGGGACAAGCGTTGGAGCGCCGTTATTCGAAGCAATTGGACGTAGAGAAAATTCCCGACATCATCTTTATCGATGGCGGTAAAGGTCAGTTAAATCGTGCGCATGACATCATTTCGCAGTACTGGGGGGATTGGCCAAAGCGTCCTATCATGATTGGTATTGCAAAAGGCGTTACTCGCAAACCAGGTTTAGAAACGCTGATTACAGTCGATGGGGACGAGTTTCATTTACCAAGCGATGCTCCTGCGCTGCATCTTATCCAACATATTCGTGATGAAAGCCATAACCATGCTATAGCGGGGCACCGTGCTAAGCGAGGTAAAACCAGACGTACGAGTGCACTCGAAGGGATTGAGGGAATCGGCCCTAAACGACGTCAGGCGTTACTCAAGTACATGGGTGGGTTACAAGAACTTAAACGTGCAAGTGTCGAAGAAATCGCCAAAGTACCGGGAATAAGTCACTCTTTAGCAGAAATTATTTTCCAAGCATTGAAACAATAAGGAAAATCGCGCAACATTAAGCCGCAATGTGTAAGAGAATAATAAAATGCGTTTGAATATCCCGAACATTCTGTCTCTTCTTAGACTGTTCCTAATCCCTGTTTTTGTGGTTGTCTTTTATCTACCTTATTCATGGGCACCGTTTGCAGCAGCAATGGTGTTTTGGGTAGCGGGTTTTACTGACTGGCTTGACGGCATGTTGGCCCGTAAACTTGGCCAAACTTCTCGTTTTGGCGCGTTTATTGATCCTGTCGCTGATAAAGTGCTAGTGGCAACGGCATTGATTCTAATCACGGAACATTATCATTCAATTTGGGTGACCATTCCTGCGGTAACGATGATTGCGCGAGAAATCATTATCTCAGCATTGCGAGAATGGATGGCTGAAATCGGTAAGCGAGCGAGTGTTGCGGTATCTTGGGTTGGCAAAGTAAAAACTGTTTCGCAAATGTTCGCCTTATGGGTGTTGATATGGCGTTACGATGAATGGATGGTTTGGCTAGGCTTTGCGGCCTTGTATGTGGCAACTTTCTTGACATATTGGTCAATGATTCAATATTTGGCTGCTGCGAAAGACGATCTGTTGAATGAAGAGCACCATTAAATTCTGATGTTAGAAAGCAGGCTTAATAGCCTGCTTTTTTGTATCTAAGACAATCTACAGCATTTTTTGGCTTCTCTCGCTTTTCAATGCTTGCTAATGGCCATGTTTGCAATTTGTATCTGGGGCTTTTGCTTCGATAGAGTTCTATTTGTGATCTAAGTCTTGTTTTTGTCCTTGGAGAGTCTTAGAGAGGCGAGTCTTCTGATTATTAATACTTCAATGCACGCAACGCACGGCCAACAGTGTAAGGCGTAGCCAAAGTTTTATGATAAACAAGTGTATTTAAGCGATTTTTAGTATTAAAACTAAGCAATCCATCGTCTTTCGCACAAATTCTAGTCAAACGATTTAAAAAAATAAAAATAGTGTTGACTCGATCGCTCGAATCCGTAGAATGCATCCCGTACCCAAGAGAGCACGGCTCGAAAGGGTGGTGAAAAAGCTTAGCTTTATTCACAAATGAGGCGCCTTGGCAGAGTGGCTATGCAGCGGATTGCAAATCCGTGGACCTCGGTTCGACTCCGGGAGGCGCCTCCATTATTCTTTTGAGAGCGAATGGCTTTCGAGAAAAATGCGACACTAGCTCAGTTGGTAGAGCGCAACCTTGCCAAGGTTGAGGTCACGAGTTCGAACCTCGTGTGTCGCTCCAAATTTTATTGATATGGCATTGGCGATATCAGATGGTGTTTTACTTTTCTGTAAAGGCATCACAAAGAATATTTGTGTGCCCTGGTGGTGGAATTGGTAGACACAAGGGATTTAAAATCCCTCGACGTTCGCGTTGTGCCGGTTCAAGTCCGGCCCGGGGCACCATCTCATATTAAATGCGACACTAGCTCAGTTGGTAGAGCGCAACCTTGCCAAGGTTGAGGTCACGAGTTCGAACCTCGTGTGTCGCTCCAGATTTAAGGCCTAACATGAAAATGTTAGGCCTTTTTCGTATTTTTTTGAAAATCTCAAACTTCTTTTCTGTCACAGACTTCGTTAAGTAGCGAACCCTTTGTCTCATTGACTCAAGTGATTGTTAATTCTGCCATTGCAAAACATCTTAGCTATTCCTACTAGTCTATGTTTAAACCATCACTTGTGGTGAATAACCACTCTTACTCCAGGCAAAGCTGTGACGAGAATGCTATCTTTTTAAATGTTCCGGATATAGAAAGGAATGTTTTACGATTAAGCAGCACAACCTTAAACCTCTGTTTAGATGAGGTGATGATATCTCAAGAATATTTGTTTAAATAACAGCTATTTGAGAGAAGCAGAAAAGCATAGCTCATGAATATGAACATGTGAGTTGCAATGGGGTATGTTTTGTTGTGATTTACATCACTGTTACTAATATGAAAAATCGTTGCCAGAAGATTTTATTTTGTGATAAATTCGCGCGCAATCTCGGAGCGTAATTAACAACGTTTGATCTCTGGGGGATACGCGTAGTGACCATTCAAGCTGATTGTGACACTGCGTAGGGTAGGTATCGGCAAAGCCTTTTGTCGATAGACGGGGTACTAATGCTGTAAACGCGGCATATTAATGGGAAACCCAACATTGAAACCTTTGAATAAACACACACTAATCAGCTTCATACTGCCGAAATGTCCTGTTTTACAAAACGGGTGCATTACAGAACCTTGATTAATCCCTTTTACATGTAAAGTCGCGAGTATCGTGGCGGATGATCTGTATTTGTCATTTATGCACTGACAAATGCGGAGGGGTATTCACACCTCCTGTAATTTCATTCTAATGATTATTAATACAGGATACAGAATTATTATAATTCAAGGGATTATGTAGTATGAGCACTGCCTTTGAAGTCGATAGCAATATCGCAAACATTTTTTCGTCTCAGGTTCCTATCGTTGAGGGAACGTATGACTTAACGCCAGATCAAGTATTGATTGATCAGGCTGAGCATGAATCTGAAGTACGTTCTTATCCACGTCGTTTGCCGATCGCAATTAAACAAGCCTTTGGGTGCTTGGTTGAAGACACGCGTGGACAGATCTTTCTAGACTGCCTTGCGGGGGCAGGCACTCTAGCTTTGGGGTATAACCATCCTGAAATAAACCAAGCGCTGAAAGAACAATTAGATTCAGGACTGCCATATCAGACGCTAGATATTGCAACATCAGCAAAAACGACGTTTATTCAATCCGTTAAGTCTTTTCTTCCTCAAGAGTTAAGCGAGAACAGCGTTATCCAATTTTGTGGCCCGTCTGGAGCTGATGCGGTTGAAGCTGCTATCAAGCTCGCGAAACAGACTACCGGTCGCAACACTATGTTTGCCTTCCGTGGCGCATACCATGGTATGACTAATGGTACGATGGGGATGATGGGTAACTTAGGCACGAAAGCTCGTCGAACTGGTTTGATGTCGGATGTGCACTTTATGCCTTTCCCATACAACCTGCGTTGTCCTTTTGGGCTTGGCGGTGATGAAGGTGCGAAAGCAAGTATTCGCTATATCGATCGTCTTTTAAACGATGATGAGTCAGGCATTATGAAGCCTGCCGCGATTATCGTGGAGCCAGTGCAAGGTGAGGGTGGTGTTGTTCCTGCGCCAGCATTCTGGCTACGAGAGTTACGTCGTATTTGTGATGAACACGGTATCTTACTGATCTTCGATGAGATCCAGTGTGGTGTTGGTAAAACTGGCTACAATTTCGCGTTCGAAGAGTCGGGCATTGTTCCAGATATTCTGTGTTTATCAAAAGCAATTGGTGGTGGCTTACCAATGTCGCTATTGGTTATCAACAAGCAACATGATACATGGAAGCCGGGCGAGCACACAGGTACATTTCGTGGTAACCAGCTAGCTATGGTCTCTGGTGCGAAAGCATTAGAAATTATCCAGCGTGATAATCTTGTTGAGCATGCCAATATTGCGGGTCAGTACTTGCGCTACGGCCTTGAAAGTATTCAAAAGCGTGTGAACTGTATCGCAGAGGTTCGTGGCAAAGGTTTGATGCTAGGCGTGGAGATTAAAAATCCAGACGGTGAGCTCAATAAATTTGGTGAACCTCAAGCGGATAGTGAACTCACACTTTCTATTCAACGTGCAGCACTTGAGCGTGGCTTGATCGTTGAGAAAGGTGGACGCGAAGGCGCAGTAATTCGTTTCCTTCCTCCTCTTATCATCTCGTTTGAACAAATCGACTTTGCTTTACGTGTATTTGAAGACGCGATTTTAGCCGCAGGCGGTAGTCACATCGAAACTCAGCCACAAGATGAATGGAAGAAGCATTTCATCCACACTGGAGAGATGGGCAGCAATGAATTTGCTTCGGTGATGAATCACACTACTACGGTAATGAAGTCAGTGTTTGAACAAGTGACTGCACCGTATTCAGGTATGGATCCAAAAGCATTGGAAGCAGCGATTCACGACGTTGATCTTGATAATGGAAATGCGCCTCTTAAAACCGTTATCGACGATGCTGCTGAGCTGGTCGCGAAAAACGCAATTTTTACTCAACATCCAGATTGTATTGCTCACCTACATACTCCACCGTTGATGCCAGCGATTGCGGCAGAGGCAATGATTGCGGCTTTGAACCAGTCGATGGACTCATGGGATCAAGCTTCATCAGCGACTTATGTTGAACAGAAAGTTGTGAACTGGCTATGCGATAAATATGAGTTAGGTGAAAAAGCGGACGGTATCTTCACGAGCGGCGGTACGCAAAGTAACCAAATGGGTTTGATGCTTGCGCGAGATTGGATTGCTGACAAACTCAGTGCACACTCAATTCAAAAGCTTGGCCTTCCTGAATACGCAGACAAGCTACGTATTGTATGTTCGAAAAAATCCCACTTCACGGTTCAAAAATCAGCCTCTTGGATGGGATTGGGTGAAAAAGCGGTCATGACCGTCGATGCTAATGCCGATGGAACGATGGATGTCACTAAATTAGACGAAGTTCTCAATCAGGCCAAAGCAGAAGGTTTGATCCCATTTGCCATTGTTGGTACAGCGGGTACAACGGACCACGGTGCTATTGATGACTTAGACTTTATCGCCGATATCGCAGCGAAACATGACATGTGGATGCACGTTGACGGTGCATACGGTGGAGCTCTGATTCTAAGTAGCCAAAAAACACGTCTGAAAGGTTGTGAGCGTGCACATTCCATCAGCGTAGACTTCCATAAGCTGTTTTACCAAACCATCAGTTGTGGTGCGCTATTGGTAAATGACAAGTCTAACTTTAAATTCCTGCTTCACCATGCAGACTACTTGAACCGCGAACACGACGAACTACCGAACTTGGTGGATAAGTCTATTGCGACAACTAAGCGTTTTGATGCGCTCAAAGTGTTTATGACGATGCAAAGCGTAGGGCCAAAAGCCCTAGGCGATATGTATGATCATTTGCTTGAACAGACGCTTGAAGTGGCGGACATGATTCGAGATAACAAACACTTTGAGTTGTTGGCTGAACCATCACTATCTACGGTTCTGTTCCGCGCGACACATGAATCAGCGGATCTTGATGAACTGAACAAAACGTTGCGCTTAGAAGCGTTAACACGCGGTATCGCGGTATTGGGTGAAACCATTGTCGACGATAAAACTGCATTGAAATTTACGATTTTGAACCCGTGTCTGACGACGGCGGACTTTGAATCTTTGCTCTCAAAAATCAATACGCTAGCGGCAGAGCTAGTTTAACAAAGGTAACGGAAAACTATGGCAATTCTACAGATTGGTGCAGGCGGCGTTGGCTGGGTAGTTGCACATAAAGCAGCACAAAACAACGACGTTCTGGGTGATATCACAATCGCATCACGTACCGTAGGTAAGTGTGAGAAAATCATCGAATCGATTCAGAAGAAAAACAATCTGAAAGATTCAACTAAGAAATTAGAAGCGCGAGCGGTAAACGCGGACGACGTAGATTCTTTAGTTGCTTTAATTAAAGAAGTACAACCTGACTTAGTGATCAACGCAGGTCCTCCTTGGGTGAACATGTCTATTATGGAAGCATGTTACCAAGCTAAAGTGTCATACCTTGATACATCTGTTGCGGTTGATTTGTGCTCTGAAGGCCAACAAGTACCTCAAGCTTACGATTGGCAGTGGGGTTACCGTGAGAAGTTTGAAGAAGCGGGCATTACAGGTATTCTTGGTGCTGGTTTCGATCCGGGCGTAGTATCGGTGTTTGCCGCATACGCAGTGAAGCATCTGTTCGATGAAATCGATACTATCGACGTAATGGATGTAAACGCAGGCGACCACGGTAAGAAGTTCGCAACTAACTTTGATCCAGAAACGAACATGCTTGAGATTCAAGGCGATTCGTTCTACTGGGAAAGCGGCGAGTGGAAACAAGTACCTTGTCACTCACGTATGCTTGAGTTTGAATTCCCGAATTGTGGTTCTCACAAAGTGTACTCAATGGCGCATGACGAAGTTCGATCTATGCAAGAGTTCATCCCGGCGAAACGCATCGAATTCTGGATGGGCTTTGGTGACCGTTACCTAAACTACTTCAATGTGATGCGCGACATCGGTCTACTCAGCCCAGATCCACTAACGCTTCATGACGGTACGGTTGTTCAACCTTTGCACGTGCTAAAAGCACTACTACCAGATCCAACATCACTCGCGCCAGGCTACACTGGCCTAACGTGTATCGGTACTTGGGTTCAAGGTAAGAAAGATGGTAAAGAGCGCAGTGTATTTATTTACAACAACGCTGATCACGAAGTCGCATACGAAGATGTTGAACACCAAGCTATCTCATACACCACTGGCGTACCAGCGATCACTGCGGCTTTGCAGTTCTTCCGTGGCAAATGGGCAGACAAAGGCGTGTTCAACATGGAGCAGCTAGATCCAGACCCATTCCTAGAAACCATGCCATCTATTGGTCTAGATTGGCATGTTCAAGAACTGGAGCCAGGACAACCTGTTATCCATAAATTGAAGTAAGAATTTAGCGACTCTTATTTGTACGTTTAAGCCGATGCACTTGCGTCGGCTTTGTTCGATTTTATAGTGTCTTTGCTAAGGCGAAGAGACGTAAGGTATCAAAATGCAACAAAACGAACTAAAAACGCCATACTTCATGATCAATGAAGACAAGCTGATTGAGAACCTAGAGAAAGCAAAACAGCTAAAAGACATCTCTGGTGTGAAGCTTGTATTAGCACTGAAGTGCTTCTCAACATGGGGTGTATTCGACATCATCAAGCCTTACCTAGACGGAACAACAAGTTCTGGCCCGTTTGAAGTGAAGCTTGGCTACGAAACGTTCGGTGGTGAGACACACGCATACAGTGTGGGTTACAGCGAAGATGACGTTCGCGATGTGGCGGACATCTGTGACAAGATGATCTTTAACTCTCAGTCACAGCTAGCGGCTTATCGTCATATTGTCGAAGGCAAAGCATCGATTGGCTTGCGCCTAAACCCAGGTGTGAGCTATGCAGGGCAAGACTTAGCAAACCCAGCGCGTCAATTCTCTCGTCTTGGTGTTCAGGCTGATCACATCAAACCGGAAATTTTTGATGGTATTGATGGCGTAATGTTCCACATGAACTGTGAGAACAAAGACGTGGATGCGTTTATCGGCTTACTCGATGCTATTTCAGATCAGTTTGGCGAGTACCTAGATAAGCTGGACTGGGTAAGCATGGGTGGCGGCGTGTTCTTCACATGGCCGGGGTACGATATCGAGAAGTTGGGGTTAGCACTTAAAGCGTTCTCAGAGAAACACGGCGTACAAATGTATTTAGAGCCGGGTGAAGCGATAATTACTAAGACCACTGATCTCGTTGTAACAGTGGTTGATATCGTAGAGAACGTAAAGAAGACGGCGATTGTCGATTCAGCCACAGAAGCTCACCGCTTAGATACGTTGATCTACAATGAGCCAGCGTCAATTCTTGAAGCATCTGAAAATGGTGAACATGAGTATGTGATCGGCTCGTGCTCTTGTTTGGCTGGTGACCAGTTCTGCGTGGCGAACTTCGAACAGCCTCTAGAGATAGGACAGCGTCTGCATATTCTAGATAGTGCCGGTTACACCATGGTGAAACTGAACTGGTTTAACGGTCTACGTATGCCGTCGGTCTACTGTCAACGCTCGAATGGTGACATTCAAAAACTGAATGAATTTGACTACTCTGATTTCAAACGTTCACTGTCTCAGTGGTCAGTGAAATAAAACGTATTGAGTATTAGAACGACAAAGAGCAGCTGAATTGCTGCTCTTTTTATTGGGGAAGCGTTAAAGGTATGCAGTTAGCTTTCTACAATTACACGAGTGTCTTCACTCAGAGATTCTAACTCATTGGCTATGTCTTCAATTTCTAGCTCGCTAGGTAGTTTTATCGCCATTTTAGCGCTGAATAAGCTAGAGCTTACCCCTCCGCCTCCAGCAATGAATACACGCTGACAATCCATATCTAAAATTGAGATACCTTGATTATCGAGAACGTGAGTAATTTCATTCACAATACCCGCTCTATCGTTGGCATCTAAACGAAGTTGGAAGATAGTGTCTTCACGATATGAGTGAGGCTCAGAGTCGACGAACCTAACAACAAGAGTCTGACAAGAAGAGAACGCCTGTTTAACGATGTCGGCATTTTCTCTTGGAAGCTCTACTTTGATGACACCTGCAACTTGGTCTTCGATAAAGTTTACTTTGCTGATCAGCCATTTCCCGCCGTTTTCGTGTGTGATTGCAGCGAGCTCTTTAATCGTGGCGGGTGACGCTTGTCCGACAAAATTAACAATAAATACGGTGTTCATAATGTCCCCTCCTGGAATCAAGGTTTGGACGCAGTACGAATAAACGTGCTACTTAAGTTATTGGAATAAATCCTTTTATTTAGTGTAGGTGCTAAGGGCGGGTAATGTTTGATGAAAGTCAATTTTTAACACTAATTCGTGATGCAAATAATTAAAACAATGTTCAGAGCACAAAAAAACAGCCATCGTAAGGCTGCTTTTTACCGAGTATCAACTTAGGATTAGAAGGTTACTTTTAACTCGATACCATAAAATTGACTGTCGTAGTTTGCGCCTGCGTCCATGGCGAATTTTGCAACATCTTGGTTTCCAAACCAAGGTGATGAATTGAATTGTAGTTCTGCACTACCGCCCCATGCATCAGTTACCCAATAATGAATATGTCCAACAGGGTTTAAGAAGAAGAGCGAAACATCACCTGCGGTTTCAGAACCCATAACTTCGCCGCCGTTTGCAATAATGTCTTGCTCAGCCGTTAACATCATTTCACCAACAACAGCACCAAAGAATGGTGTGATAAAAATATCCTGCCAAGATGGTACTTCTGCGAACGCCTCCACGCCATACTCCCAAAAGAACGTCGACATAGTTGCGGAGTACAAAAACGACTGAAATTCATTATAGCCAGCGTGACGTGCTGCCGTGTAGTAAACGCCGCCAAAATATGGGTGCATGATGTAGTTGAGGACATGTTCATCGCGATCCCAAACGGGGCCGTCAGAGACATTATCTTTCCACTTTTGCCCCAACTTACTCATGTCTCGGTCTTCTTCGTCCCATTTGGTGATACTTTCTGGAAGAAAAGTCATCATGCCTACGGTCGCGATACTGAGACCTAGAATGGTGTAGGTTTGACCCATCAGATAATCCCAGTCTTTATCTTGAGGGATGATGAGATGTTTAGGCTGAAGCCCTGCGTCAAGGTTTAGCGAATCATCATTATTCTGTTCATACATAACACCGCGATTTTGAGCCTCGAAGGTGTACAGAGTCGTCGTTTCGCAGTAACCTGACAAGCAATCAGGTGTGTAAGAAAACTCTGTATGACGGTTTAGGTCATAGCGACTTGCGTGCGCAAGCGCTGACGAAGCCAAGCAAAGGCCTGTTAGAGTCGTCTTGAACATGGATGATTTTGACACAAAGGTCTCCGAGTTAATGGTGTATGTTCGGGCTCGTAATTATCCCTCAAAACATCAATCATTTAAACACTTGACCCTTATTTAGTCCCAACAAACCTCGGCGAGATTTGTCCAAATAAAAAGAAAAATAAGCGCTATAACGAAAATAGGATTGTGCTTACGTTCAGGAGTCAGTTGTGAAAATAGCAATGCTTAGTACTGGTGAGGAAGTCCTCCACGGTGATATTGTTGATACTAATGCGGCATGGTTGTCTAGCCTGTTTTATCAACATGGATTTGGCTTAACAAAGCGCTCAACGGTTGGTGATAGCCTATCGAGTTTGGTTGAAGAGTTTTTAATGCTCAGCTTTAACAACGATGTGGTTATTGTTAATGGTGGTTTAGGCCCTACAACGGATGACATGAGTGCTGCCGCCGCCGCGAGAGCCGCCGATTGTAAACTGGTGCTATTCAAAGAGTGGTTGCAGCATCTAGAAAGTTTGTATGCTCGACGTGGCATCCCTATGCCGGACAGTAATTTAAAGCAAGCAATGCTGCCAGAAACGGCAGAGATATTGGACAACCCGATAGGCACTGCTTGCGGTTTCAAAATGCTGATTAATGATGCCATTTTTTATTTCACACCGGGTGTACCAAGTGAATTTAAGCTCATGGCAGAGACGCAAATTCTTCCCGATCTGAGAAGAGTGTTTCCCGATGTTCAAGGTTCATGTTGTAGTCGAATCTACACGTTTGGTCTGTCTGAATCCGGTATTTCAGATAAGCTAGATCAGCTAAAACTTCCTCAAGGCTATGAGCTAGGGTATCGCTCTTACTTGCCTTTTATTGAAGTGAAACTTTTTGGTCTTTCAGATCAGCTTGAACAGCGTTTGAAACTCGTACAGATAATTAATAAACACCTTGAGAGTAATACCGTTAGTATTGATTTACCTATGGTTGAAAATGTCGGCCAGTTGTTGGTCGATAAAGGACTAACAGTGTCGACCTCCGAAAAAAGTAGCGGAGGATACTTAACGTACTGGCTAAACGGTGATGAAAACGCTGAAAAGCAACTAGGGCATGGTTGGATACTACCGAGCCTGACTCAAGCGATGGCCAACAGCGGAGATCCATTAGCGGAAACGTTTGCTCTGGCTGGTGCTACGCGAGAGAAGTGTGGGACGGATTTATCACTCGTTACTGGCCATATTGAAGAGGGTGTTTTTTCCGTCGCTTTATCGACACCGTCAGGCGAGTGGGGAGCGTTATATAAACTCTCGAAAAAGTATCAGCGCAGTGATCAAGTTAAAGTGATCAGCACGGCAGCACTAGACTTGTTGCGTCGCTACCTAGAACGTAAACCGATGTTTGCGCATTATGCATTTTTGGAGAAAGTTAAAGAGATGCACCTCCCGAGCAGTGCTTTATAACCAAAGCTCTCTACAGTAGTCTGAGAGACAAAACACAGAGACAAAAAAGCCAAGGTGATTGCCTTGGCTTTTGCATTTTATACCGTCGAGTCAACGTTATGCGCGCTGCTTTTCTTTCATCGCGTAGTTAACGCCGCTAAGTGACAAATCTGATTTTGCTTTACAGATACAAGGTAATATTTCATCACTTTGTGTGTAAGCCATGGCAAAACCAACATACTCCACTTCACCAGACTCCAATTTGCAGCGACAGGCGCCGCAGTGCCCATCACGGCAGTTGTATTCTGGTAATAGGCCAGCTTGCTCCATTGTTTCCAAAATCGTATTGGAAGGGTTGGATTCAATGCTGATCAGTTTGTTGATTTTGAGTGTTGCCATTACAGCTCGAATCCTTCGAAGTCATCTGCGCGAACTTCATTGTCAATTTGACCCACAAGGTAAGAAGAGATTTCTGCTTCTTGAGGCGCAACTTGAACGTTATCTGAAGACAACCAAGCGTTAATCCATGGAATTGGGTTGGTTGTTGCTTCTGGATACGCTGCTGGTAGACCTACCGCTTGCATACGAATATTTGTGATGTATTCAACGTATTGGCTTAGGATGTCTTTGTTTAGACCGATCATAGAGCCATCTTTGAATAGATACTCTGCCCACTCTTTTTCTTGCTCAGCCGCTTCTTTGAATAGGTCAAAACAGTCCTGTTTTGCCTCTTCTGCGATTTGCATGAAAGTGAAGTCATCTTGACCGTTACGTAGCAGGTTGATCATGTGCTGCGTGCCGTTTAAGTGAAGTGCTTCGTCACGAGCGATCAGCTTGATGATTTTCGCGTTACCTTCCATTAGTTCGCGTTCTGCGAAAGCGAAAGAGCATGCGAAACTTACGTAAAAACGAATAGCTTCTAATGCGTTAACAGACATCAGACAGATGTACAGCTTCTTCTTAAGATCGTACAGACTAACCTTAACCGTTTCACCGTTAAGGACATGCTCACCTTCACCGTAGCGATGGTAATCATTCGTCGCTTGAATCAAATCGTCGTAGTAGTGCGCGATGTCTTTTGCACGCTTCAGAATGTGCTCGTTCTCAACGATATCATCAAACACCACCGCAGGGTCGTTCACGATGTTACGAATAATGTGTGTGTAAGAACGAGAGTGAATCGTTTCAGAGAAAGACCAAGTCTCAATCCAAGTCTCTAGTTCTGGCAGAGACACAAGCGGCAGCAGTGCCACGTTAGGGCTGCGGCCTTGGATAGAGTCAAGAAGCGTTTGGTACTTCAAGTTAGAGATGAAGATGTGCTTCTCGTGATCTGGCAGTTTGTTGTAATCGATACGGTCGCTAGATACGTCTACTTCTTCTGGACGCCAGAAGAAAGAAAGTTGTTTCTCGATAAGTTTTTCGAAAATCTCAAACTTTTGTTGGTCGTAACGTGCAACGTTTACTGATTGACCTAGGAACATTGGTTCCTTCAATTGGTCATTCTTTTTTTGGTTAAAAGTACTGTAAGCCATAATGCCTCAATTCCTTTTAAACCTCCCCGTAAGGGGGAGGTTATCGATAGTCTGTCTTTACGGGTTCGCTAGGTACGGGAAGATTAAATCTTACAACCGCCGCCAGCACAATCGTCATCTTGTGGTTGAACAGCGTCTTTCTGTTCATCTTTCGCACCATCACGAGTGTTGTGGTAGTAAAGCGTTTTCACACCAAACTTATACGCTGTTAGCAGGTCTTGAAGTAGTTTCTTCATTGGAACCTTGCCAGTCTCGTAACGTGACGGGTCGTAGTTAGTATTAGCAGAGATAGCTTGGTCAACAAACTTCTGCATAATACCCACAAGGTGTAGATAACCGTCGTTCGAACCGATATTCCAAAGCAGTTCATAGCTGTCTTTAAGTTCTGTGAACTCTGGTACAACTTGCTTCAGGATACCGTCTTTCGAAGCTTTTACTGAAACGTAACCACGTGGTGGCTCAATACCGTTAGTTGCGTTTGAAATCTGAGAAGAAGTCTCAGAAGGCATTAGCGCAGTCAGTGTTGAGTTACGTAGGCCGTGCTCCATAATTTCTTTACGTAGGCTGTCCCAGTCGTAGTGCAGCGCTTCGTCACAAATTAGGTCGATATCTTTCTTATACGTATCAATCGGCAGTAAGCCTTTCGCGTAGTTCGTCTCGTCGAATGAAGGACACTTACCTTGTTCTTTCGCCAGTGCTACAGATGCTTTCAATAGGTAGTACTGCATTGCTTCGAACGTACGGTGAGTTAGGCCGTTCGCGCTACCGTCAGAGTATTTCACGCCATTCTTCGCTAAGTAGTAAGCAAAGTTAATCACACCAACACCTAGCGTACGACGGTTCATAGTCGATTTGTATGCCGCTGGTAGAGGGTAATCTTGGTAATCAAGCAGTGCATCTAACGCACGAACAACAAGATCGGATAGCTCTTCGAAATCATCTAGAGACTTGATAGCACCTAAGTTGAATGCAGAAAGCGTACACAGTGCGATCTCGCCTGAGTCATCTTCAACGTTAGTTAATGGTTTCGTTGGCAGTGCGATTTCTAAACATAGGTTCGACTGACGAACTGGAGCGACTTCAGAATCAAATGGGCTGTGAGTATTACAGTGGTCCACGTTCTGGATGTAGATACGACCCGTTGATGCACGCTCTTGCATTAGCAGAGTGAACATTTCAATCGCTTTAACCGTTTCTTTCTTGATTGAAGGATCGTTCTCGTACTTCACGTATAGACGCTCAAACTCTTCTTGGTTTTCGAAGAATGCGTCGTACAGACCAGGTACATCAGATGGTGAGAATAGCGTAATATTGCCGCCTTCAACTAAACGTTGGTACATCAGTTTGTTTAACTGAACACCGTAGTCCATGTGACGAACACGGTTTTCTTCAACACCACGGTTGTTCTTAAGTACCATTAGTGAGCGTGCTTCACCGTGCCACATTGGGTAGAACACAGTAGCTGCGCCACCACGTACACCACCTTGTGAACAACATTTTACTGCTGTTTGGAAGTACTTGTAGAACGGAATACAACCAGTGTGGAATGCTTCACCACCGCGAATCTCTGAGCCTAATGCACGGATACGACCTGCGTTGATACCAATACCAGCGCGCTGAGATACATAACGAACAATTGAGCTTGCTGTTGCGTTAATAGAATCAAGACTGTCTCCACACTCGATCAGAACACATGAGCTGAACTGGCGAGTAGGGGTACGCACGCCAGACATAATTGGCGTAGGTAGAGAAATCTTAAATGTCGATGTCGCATCGTAGAAACGTTTGATGTAATCAAGACGTGTCGCTTTTGGATATTTCGCAAATAAGCACGCTGCTACAAGGATGTACAAGAACTGAGCACTTTCGTAAATTTGGCCCGTAACACGGTTCTGTACGAAGTACTTACCCTCTAGCTGCTTAACTGCCGCGTATGAGAAGTTTAGGTCGCGTTTATGGTCGAGGTACGCATCAAGTTCGTCGAGTTCTGCTTTTGTGTAGTCTTCTAGAATATGTTGATCGTACTTACCCATATCGACGAGGCGAGACACGTGATCATAAAGCGTTGGTGGCTCGTATTGGCCATACGCTTTTTTACGCAGATGGAATACCGCTAGGCGAGCAGCTAGGTATTGATAATCCGGAGTCTCTTCAGAGATCAGGTCTGCCGCAGACTTGATGATTGTCTCGTGAATATCTGTCGTTGTGATGCCGTCGTAAAACTGGATGTGAGCGCGAAGTTCTACTTGAGAAACCGAAACATTATCTAGACCTTCTGCAGCCCAAGTGATAACGCGGTGGATTTTATCCAGATCGATACTTTCTTTACGGCCATCACGCTTGGTGACGGTAAGTTGTTGGTTCATTCTGCTTTATTTCCCTAAGAAAACTGATAAAAGCCGTATTTTTGTTTGTTTATGTGCAATATGAGTAAAGCTTGCGGCGGCTTTGTGATCAAAGTCTATCTATATATTGTCGCTTAAACACAACATATAGGGGTTCATTTGTTTGCGGGTTACAAGATAGTGCTATTACACTGATTTATCAAGGTACAGATCGGGGATGACTTGTGGATAACTGACAAAATGAAAAAAATCAGTAAGTGAACACTAACCGATGAGAAAAGGGCAGACTTGAATGGTTAAAAGTACGGTTTCGAGATCGGTTTAGAAATAACCGCATGCAAAAATATTTTCCTTGATCTTTGGCCGTTTTTATCTACGAAAAATAGCTTGGTCAAAATGGAATCTAGAGCACGAATTTTAGCCATAAAAAGACAAAAAAAGCGGCAACTATGTGCTACCGCTTCCGATTCATTTTCTTTAAAAAATGTCAATCACAAAACTCATTTTTTAACTTAATAGCGTTCAGTATTTTTTAGTATGAACGATGTAGTTTACATCTACATTACGACCGAGTTTGTAGCTGTCATTTAGAGGGTTGTAATGAAGCCCAGTAATGCCCATTTCCGTCAGGTCAGTTTGGTCTATCATCTTCATCATTTCGGCTGGCTTGATAAACTTATCGTGCTCATGAGTGCCTTCAGGAACAATCTTAAGAAGCTTCTCAGCACCGACAATAGCAAATAAGTACGACTTAATGTTTCGGTTCAAAGTTGAGAAAAACACGTGACCACCGGGTTTGACTAGTGCAGCACAAGAGCGGATAACGGAGAGAGGCTCTGGAACGTGTTCAAGCATCTCCATACAAGTCACGACATCGTAAGTTCCTGCGTTTTCTATAGCGTGGTCTTCTATTGTGCTCTGAATGTAGGTCAGTTGAGTACCTGTTTCTAATGCATGTAGTCGCGCGACTTCTAATGGTTCTTTACCCATATCAAGCCCCGTCACAATAGCGCCTTCTTTTGCCATGCTTTCAGCAAGAATGCCACCACCACAGCCGACATCAAGTGCGCGCTTGCCAAACAAGCCATTTGCTTTTTCAAGTACATAGTTCAAACGAAGTGGGTTAATTTGATGAAGCGGCTTAAACTCGCCTTCTAAATCCCACCATCGAGAAGCCATGTCCTCGAATTTCTTAATTTCACTTGGGTCGACGTTTTGTGCTTTAGTCATAATTGGTTTTATTGCATTCAATCTGAGTCCTTTAGAGGGCGCCAGTATACTCCAACGTTTTACACCCAAACAACCTCGATGTGCTTAGTTAAGGGACAATGACAGAGTTCACTGGCGCGGCAATCGAGACAGGTGCCTGTAATTTGTAAAGCGCTAACTATTGTTTTTGGTTCATCCTTGAACTGGTGCCAGTGACAATAACTCTAAAACCTGCATTTTCGCGTTGTGTAGTTAAAGGAATTTACATCGCTTTTCCGCGTAAAGAGTCCGATTTTGCTCAATATTGACCGAAATATAACCACTAATCAGAAAGATATGGGATGAGTGTGCAAATTCTCGACATTTGATTCATAACCAAGCTCACAACCTGATAAAAGGAGAGGGAAAGTGATGCCGAAGTGATGAATTGTGTGTTATATTTTTGCACCTTACACGTATCGTAATTACGATCAGATAATAGAGGGATAATGGCTCTATGAGCGATTTAGCTAAAGAGATCACGCCCGTAAACATTGAAGATGAGCTTAGAGGTTCATATCTAGACTATGCGATGTCAGTCATCGTGGGTCGTGCTCTTCCAGATGTGCGTGATGGCCTAAAACCAGTACACCGCCGCGTTTTATTCGCGATGAACGTACTAGGCAACGATTGGAACAAACCATATAAAAAATCAGCCCGTGTTGTCGGCGACGTAATCGGTAAATATCACCCACATGGTGATAGTGCTGTGTACGACACAATCGTACGTATGGCTCAGCCGTTCTCGCTTCGTTACATGCTGGTCGATGGTCAAGGTAACTTTGGCTCGATCGATGGCGACTCTGCTGCGGCAATGCGTTACACCGAAGTTCGAATGGCCAAAATTGCCCATGAACTATTGGCTGACCTAGACAAAGAAACCGTAGACTACGTACCAAACTACGACGGTACTGAGCAGATCCCAGCGGTTCTTCCAACTAAAATTCCAAACCTATTGGTTAACGGTGCTTCTGGTATCGCAGTAGGTATGGCAACCAACATCCCGCCTCATAACCTTGGCGAAGTGATTGATGGCTGTCTTGCATACATCAATAATGAAGAAATCACTATTGATGAACTAATGGATTACATTCCTGGTCCTGATTTCCCAACGGCGGCGCTTATCAGCGGTCGTAAAGGCATTGTAGACGCGTACAAAACAGGTCGTGGCAAAATCTACATGCGTTCGAAAGCGGACATCGAAGTGGAGAAGAATGGTAAAGAGACCATTATCGTCACTGAAATTCCTTACCAGGTGAACAAAGCTCGCTTGATCGAAAAGATCGCTGAGCTAGTTAAAGATAAGAAAGTAGAAGGCATCAGTGCACTGCGCGACGAGTCAGATAAAGACGGTATGCGCATTGTTATTGAGTGTAAGCGCGATGCTGTGGGCGAAGTAGTTCTAAACAACCTTTACGCTCAGACTCAGCTGCAAACCACTTTCGGTATCAACATGGTGGCCCTAAACAATGGCCAGCCACAGCTATTCAACCTAAAAGATATGCTGAAGTGCTTCGTTGATCACCGTCGTGAAGTTGTGACACGTCGTACTATCTTCGAACTGCGTAAAGCGCGTGAACGTGCTCATATCCTTGAAGGTTTAGCTCTAGCGCTTGCTAACATTGATGAAATCATTGAGCTTATCCGTAAGGCACCTACACCGGCTGAAGCAAAAGCGGGTCTTATCGCTCGTGGTTGGGATTTAGGCAACGTTTCAGCAATGCTAGAGCGTGCTGGTACAGATGCTGCGCGCCCTGAATGGCTAGAGCCTGAATATGGTATTCGTGATGGTCAGTACTTCCTGACTGAGCAACAAGCACAAGCTATCCTAGATCTACGTTTACATAAACTAACAGGTCTAGAACACGAGAAGATTCTTGGCGAATACAAAACACTTCTAGAAGAAATCGCTGAACTCATGCATATCCTTGCGAGCACTGAGCGTTTGATGGAAGTGATCCGTGAAGAACTTGAAGCGGTTCGTGACGGCTTTGGTGACGCTCGTCGTACAGAAATCACAGCTGCGAGCCATGATATTGACATGGAAGAGCTGATCGCACGTGAAGACGTTGTGGTTACTCTATCTCACGGTGGTTACGTTAAGTACCAAGTACTGAGCGACTACGAGTCACAGCGCCGTGGTGGTAAAGGTAAGAGTGCGACTAAGATGAAAGATGAAGACCATATCGAGCGTCTTCTAGTGGCGAATACCCACGATAACATCTTGTGTTTCTCTACTCGTGGTAAGACATACCGCCTGAAAGTTTACCAATTGCCTCTAGCGAGCCGTACTGCGCGTGGTAAGCCAATTGTGAACATCCTTCCATTAGAAGAAGGTGAGCGCATTACCGCGATTCTACGTGTTGATGAATTCTCTGAAGACAAATTCATCTTCATGGCAACAGGTGACGGTACGGTTAAGAAAACGCCGTTGAACCAGTTTGCAAACGTACGTTCAAACGGCCTAATCGCTGTGAACCTACGTGAAGACGATTCGTTAATCGGTGTGGATATCACTAACGGCGAAAACGAAATCATGCTGTTCTCTAAAGCGGGTAAAGTGGTTCGCTTTAAAGAAGCAGAAGAGATTCCAGTACTTGATGAAAATGGTAAACCAGTTCTTGATGAGAATGGTCAGCCAGAGATCAAGTTTAAAGGTGTTCGTCCTATGGGTCGTACCGCCTCTGGTGTTCGTGGTATGAAACTGGCTGAAAATGACCAAGTTGTATCACTTATTGTTCCTTCGCACGAAGGCGATATCCTAACGGTTACAGAAAACGGTTATGGTAAACGTACAGCACTTAGCGAGTACCCGACAAAAGGTCGTGGCACTCAAGGTGTAGTTTCTATCAAAGTTTCTGAGCGAAATGGCCCGGTAGTTGGTGCTATCCAGGTTGTTGAAGGTGATGAAATGATGATGATCACCGACGCTGGCACGTTAGTACGTACTCGTGTGGGTGAAGTTAGCCAGGTTGGTCGTAACACACAAGGTGTAACGCTTATCCGTACTGCGGAAGATGAATCAGTTGTTGGTTTGCAACGTATTGAAGAAGTTGATGATGAAGAGCTGCCTGCTGATGAAGATGCAGAAGCGTTAGAGTCAACAGGCGAAAATACGCAGCAAGACGCTTCAGAAGCTCCAGCTGCTGATGATGCAGAGGAAGGTAACGAAGAGTAATCTTACATCGTTATCCTGATATGAAAAGCCGAGCCCTTAGTTGCTCGGCTTTTTTGTATCTGTATCAACGCATTTAAAGTAAGAAATGCGTACACTGACGTTATCTTTGTTTACAGGACGTGTTATGTCTGTTTGGTTTTTCGCTGCCATCACTCTGATGGGGTTGTTTATCGTACTCTTATCACTGAGTGCATCAAAAGTTAAACCTGCTCAATGGTTTGGCTTTTGCCTGTTAGTACTTGTCGTGACGAGTGCCAGTTTCTTATTGCTGCATCAAACACCGCCTAAACCAATACAAGCGGAAATGTCACGAATGATGACTGCTCGTGACATCATGAAAGAGATTCAAGACCAGTTGCGTGAAGATCCGAACAACGCTGAATTGTGGTTCCAACTCGGGCAGGGCTACCTGCTAGAGGGGGAATTTGATGGCGCGCTGATTTGTTTTGATTACGCGATCCAACTGACTGAGCCAGTCAGTGCCACGCAACTTGCTGCAAAGGCGACGACCTTGTACTACATTCACCAGCAATCAATGACGCAAGAAGTTAGCTTGCTTTTGGAGCAAGCTTTGCAGATAGAACCGCACAATGAAGCCGCTTTGTCTTTGATCGCAAATGATCATTTTCTGTCATTCCGATTTCAGGAAGCGATTGATGCCTGGGTAATATTATTAGATTCTAATGATCCAAATTTAGATAGGGTGCAAATCATTAACTCTATTAACAAAGCAAAAGAGCTATTGTAAGCGTACAATTTAACAAGCAATAGAGAGAAAGGTGGGCAACGAATGAAAAATAAAGCACTAAGCATATTGGTTTTGCTGTGCGGCTCTGTGCTGGCGGGTTGTAGCTCTTCCGATCATTCTGGCTCTTCCTCTACGGTTTATTATTCATCGGGTTACTACGACCCGTGGTGGTACGATCATGACGACTACTGGATTTATTACTATCCGGGCTGTTGCGATAACGACGATGAATACAAAGAGAAACTGGAAGAGTGGTGGAATGGTTTAGATGAAGACCAACAGCAATCCATCAAAGACAAAGTCGAAGATTGGAAAGACGACGATATGTCCGCCAATATCGATAACATGAAACGCCAACTTGACGATCATTGGCAATCACTGCCTGACGAGCAAAAGCAAGAGATTCGAACCCAATGGGAGAATCGTCCGGAGCATATTGAACCAGCGACTTTACAAGGCAAGGCGGTGAAAGAAAAGGTTCAACAAAGAAAAGCATTACCGGAAACGAAGATCCAGCGTCCAGTTGCTCGTCCAAATGTGCAGATACCTAAAGCACGTCCAAATATTCAACCTAGACCTAGGCTTCCTCGTCGCTAGTACATTCGATTTTTGTCTCTCGATAGAATCAGGATGAAGAGATAAAGATAATAAAGAAAGAAAAGGGGCGTTCAGTACGCCCCTTGTTGTATCTATAAACTAACCTCTGCAAGTTAGACTAATATGTGGCTTCGCGTTCAGCTGCTGCTGTATCCCATTCTGGTGCCACCGTTTCTAGGAAGTGTTTCTTGTCTGCGTTCATCTTATCCATATCCATGCCCAGTGCTTGCTGTGCTTTCGCTTTGGTCGAGATATCTGGAATTTGAACAGGGTCAGTAATGCCTTTGGTTGCCAGTAAGCGAACCAACTTGGTACGGGCGTCAGCAGCGCGGTCAACTGCAGTACCAAGTACTTCTAGTGCTACCTCAGGAGCATGCATGTGGACACCGTGAGAAGCAATCGCGTAGTCCCAACGCCATTGTGCATGGCGAATATCTTGTAGGATAGGTTCCATCTCTGCTTCTGTTGCACCTGCTTTCCACGCTGCGCCTGCTTCAAAGTGTGCCGCTACGATTTGCTTCTCGGCGGTTAGCTTCATGTTCAGTACTTGCGCTTTGCGAGTCGAGACGATGCCTTGTAGCTGCTCTTTAGTTTGGGTATGGCATTGCGCACAGGTGTCTTCAAAACGATCAAATGGGTTACCCACTTTGTGGTCTGTGTACACCGTACCGTCTTCTTTGGTCACTTTAGGCATGTGGCAGTCCACACACACCACTTTGTTTTTACCATGAATACCCGCTCTCCAAGTTTCGAAACCCGGGTGTTGTGCTTTTAGCATCGGCGCGTTAGATACGGCATGCGTCCAATCTTTGAAATTCAACGCGTCGTAGTATTTCTCCATGTCATTAACGGTGGTGCCCATATCCCATGGGAATTTAACCGCTTTAGTTGGGCCGGTGAAGTAGTATTCAACGTGACATTGAGCGCAGACCGATGCTTGCTTATCTAGGCGAGACTGTTCATCAAAGTTTTTACCAATAGTATCAAAAGCACGCTCGACGTATGGGCGAGTCAGTGCCAGCGCGGGTTCGCCTTTCTTGAAGGCTTCAGAGCCCGTGTTGTGGCAATCGGAACAACCGATAGGGTTGACGATTTCTGAGCCTAAGCGTGCCCATTTACCTTCGAAATAACCGTCTTCACCACGTTCATCAATCACGCGAGCAACGTCTGGGCTTTTACAGCTCCAGCACGCCATCGGCATAGGCCCGGACTTCTCGTCGGTTGGTGCGCCAGTACGTAAGGTTTGGCGAACATCATCAAGTGCGTAAAAGTGACCGCGCGCTTTGTTGTAGTCTTTCGCGAAGCCATAACCTGCCCACAGGATAACCATGTTTGGGTCTTCACTTAGAGCATCTTCTATGTGCTCACTTTCGGATGTTGCTTTCCAAGAGTGGTATTGGTCGGGATGGTTCTGTTCAAAGGCGTCATTTCGAGGATCGATAAAATCCTTCTCTTCTGCCGCTAACGGAGCGCCAACCAAAAATAATTGGCTGGCGAATAAGGTCGCAACCGCAATAGGTGCGCTCATCCAGTGTTTTATGCTCACAGTGTTATCTCCATATTCGTTTTTATTAGCAGCGTTGTGAGGAGCTATTCCAAATAAGAACTGGAGATCTACGATTAATAATATTGCTTAATTGGATAGATGAAATAGTGAGTGAATCTTGTCTTGTTTTAGATCAATTTACACCAGTGATCTCAGTCATGTTTGAATTTATATACCTCTAAAGTGGTAGTTGTTAAGTCATTGTTCTACAATGCTTTGGGGTTTTAACCTTTTTAAAAATAGGGTGATTTAGTTCGCTTTTTGAGCAGGTGTTTCTACCCCTTATGAATAATAGAGGTATTATAAATATAGGTTTAGCGTTGTGGCTTTCCGAAATAAGAATTGATGTCATTTGAAGATCTAGAAAATATCTTCAGAGGAAATTAATTGTCGCTCAAATAAATAATTGAGAATAGTTATCAATTATTGTCGAGCTAAGGAAAGAACAATATGGGCAATATAAAATTGACCATAGAGACAATGCTGAAACTTCTCTTCGTCTTTGCCATCTATGGTTTCTCCATCGCCGCCCATGCGACTTCTTCAGAGCCGATTGAAGGTGCTCAAGCTGAGCGTCATCAAGTCGAGTTGATCCGTGACCGAGACTACAAGTGTCTTCAATGTCATAAGGACGCCAAAGAGACTCTGAATCTATCGCATGATTCGCAAGCGTTATTGAGTCAAGGTAAGCAGCTCAATTGCACTAACTGCCATAGCAACATCGGCCCTGATCACCGTGAAGGCGCGCCTGATGTGATTAAGTTTTCTGCCGCGCAATCGAAAGAGGTACACGACAAAGTGTTCCTTGATCCAAGCATGATTCTTAAAGCCAACAGCCGATGTGTGGATTGCCATGCACCGACACAACTGAGAGAAAGCCACTGGACGCACGATGTGCACGCCAAAAACCTCACTTGTTCAAATTGCCACGATGTACACACAGCGAAAACCAAAGCGTTGTCGTACGACAGAAAACAACTGATCAAGCAGTGTGTGGATTGTCACTCTGAATTTGCCGTCGAACCTGAACTTGCCAAAGAAGAGGAGAGATAGCATGAAATGTTCGAGAAGAAACTTTTTAGCCGGCAGCGGCGCGTTGATTTTAACTACAGGCGTTGCAGGCACTTCCGTTGTTAGCTCCTCTCTTTATACCAGCAACCGTGAACAAGCGAAACGCATGGGTATGGTTCATGATGAAAATGCCTGCATTGGCTGTACCGCTTGTACCGATGCTTGTCGCGAAGTAAATAAAGTCCCTGAAGGCGTAACGCGACTTAAAATTCATCGCAGTGAACCGATTGGCGAGTTCCCAGATGTGAAATACCAGTTTACTCGTGAATCCTGTCAGCACTGTGATAACCCACCATGTGTATACGTTTGTCCAACAGGCGCTGCATACAAAGATGAAGCGACCGGCATCGTGGATGTACACAAAGAGAAATGTGTCGGATGTGGTTATTGCCTTGCTGCTTGCCCTTACCAAGTGCGCTTCTTTAATCCAGTCGATCACTCTGCGGATAAATGTAACTTCTGCCGTGATACCAACCTAGCGCAAGGTAAGCAGCCAGCTTGCGTGGAATCTTGCCCAACAAAAGCACTCATCTTTGGTGATTTAAATGACCCAACTAGCGAGGTGAGCAAAGCTATCGAAAGCCATGTTGTCTATCGCGATAAATCGCATTTAGGTACGCAACCTAAACTGTACAAAATTCCGCATAGCAAAGGGGAGGTGTCATCATGAACGGCTTCGAAAGTGCATTCCACTTTGACTCGTTAGTCTGGGATTGGATCATCGCGATTTACTTATTCCTTGCTGGGATGTCAGCAGGTGCGGTGATGATTTCTATCTATTTAAAACGCAAAGTGATTGAAGGTGATCCCGCAAACAACGGCATCATGAAAGCGATGGCTTGGCTTGCGCCATTTGGCATCATTGCTGGGTTGGTAATTTTGATTTTCCATTTAACCAAGCCTTTAGAGTTTTGGAAGATCATGATCTACTACAACCCAACGTCTGTGATGTCGATGGGCGTGATCTTGTTCCAAGTGTACATGATCGTGTTGTTTGTTTGGATTGGCGTTATCTTCCGCCATCAAATCATCAGCTTCTGTGAAGGGAAGTTACCAAGCAAACTGCTGGATTTTGCCGATGGCATTTTGATTAAGGCGGGGAAAGCCAACAACGCAATTGAATTGTTCTTGGGCTTCTTAGCCATCGTGCTTGCAGCGTACACTGGCTTTCTATTGTCTGCGTTGAAGACTTACCCAATGCTAAACAATCCAGTACTGCCAATCTTGTTCCTGTTCTCTAGTTTGTCCTCGGGCGCAGCAGCATGCTTGATGTTCGGCATCTTGGTGTTTAAAGAGTCGACCTGCAGCCCAAGTGTGTCTTGGGTGCACGGATTTGAACGCCCAGTAGTGTTGTTTGAGTTGTTTGTCTTAGTGACATTCTTTACTGGACTGATCTTCAGCGGTGGTCAGAACGAAGTCGCGGCTTGGAATGCTATTTCGAGTGGATTCTGGGCTCAATGGTTCTGGGTTGGCGTAGTGTTCATCGGCATGATAACGCCTTTGACTCTCAATTGGTTAACGCCTTCAGAAGTGCGCCACAAAGGCAGTTACGTTTTTGTGGTCACGACGTTGAGCTTGGTTGGCGTACTTATGCTGCGTACTTTCATTCTCTATGCCGGTCAAATGACCATAGTGTAAGGGGGAAAAATGGAGGCTGAGCTAGGGTTCTTCTTACTGATATTGGTGGCTGTAACATCGACTTGTGCATCGCTTCTGCATTGGCTACGTCGTGCTATGGGTAAGAAGGCGACATTGCCGCATCAAGTCGCTATGTCCCACATCATTAGCTTAGCTTCCATCATTTGTTTAGCACTTCTGATCGTCTGCTTCGTGCAAGACAACTTCGCGTTGGAATATGTTGTTACGCATTCCAACAGTCAACTTCCCGTGGCGTTCAAAATTGCTGCCGCTTGGGGTGGGCACCAAGGCTCCATGTTGTTTTGGGTCGTCACCCTGAGTTTATGGGCGTCGTTTATTGCATTTAAGTCACCGCTCAATGCCCAATATACTTGTGACTGTTTAGGAATCATGAACGTTCTGATTGGGACGTTTGCATGGTTCACGTTAATGACCTCTAACCCGTTCGAGTATGCCCAAGTATTGGCGTCGGAAGGGCGAGATCTAAACCCTATGCTGCAAGATGTTGGGCTTATCATTCATCCACCATTGCTTTATCTCGGTTATGTCGGTTACGCAGCAATATTAGCTTTTGCATTAGCGGCGCTATTGGGTAAACAACCGATGAGCGATTGGTATGTGGTCGCTCGAAGCGCAGCGTTTTTTGCATGGGGAACGCTCACGTTGGGTATCTTGGTGGGATCATGGTGGGCGTACAATGAACTAGGGTGGGGCGGCTGGTGGTTTTGGGACCCTGTGGAGAACGCTTCTCTACTCCCTTGGCTTACTGGTACTGCTTTGTTGCACAGCGGTGTTGTCGCAACACGTAACAGAGGCGCAATTTGGAGCTCCTATGCACTGGCGTTTGCTACGTTCAGCCTAAGCATTTTAGGGACATTCGTGGTGCGCTCTGGCGTGCTGACTTCAGTGCACGCTTTTGCGGTGGACCCAACTAAAGGTTTGGTGCTGATTGGTGTATTGAGCTTGCTTGTCATTATCACTTTTGGCGTACTGATTTTGCGAGGAGAACAACTCCCTCGTTTCAAACTTCAATCTCTAGCGAGCCGAGCTTACACTGCTTATATCGCCAAAGGGCTGCTGGTTATTGCGACTGCCATCGTTTTTCTTGGCACTTTTTATCCGATGGTTTATCAACTGCTCGGTTTAGGGAACATTTCAGTTGGCGCACCTTACTTTAATAGTCTGATCTTCCCATTAAGCATACTGGCTCTGATTGCCTTAGCATTCATGCCAGTGCTGAAATGGACAAAAGGCACAGTTCCGAGTGTAAGCGGTGATATCGCGATCAGTATCGCGTTATCTCTAGTCTCTGGGATCGGGTTTATGTTCTCAGTGAATGCACTGCATTTCGAAGTATTGTTAACCATAACGTTGGCTACTTGGGTGATTGTGGCGCATCTCGTTATGCTGTTTCGCTGCTCCAATAAGCGTAAACTCATGCCAATCGTGATGGCACATATCGGTTTTGCACTGGCGGTGAGTGGGGCTGTTTTCAATAGTCACTACTCTTATGAATACAATTTACGTGTCGAACCCAGCAGTTCTCAACAAAGGGCGGGTATCACTATCGATTATCATGGTATCGAATGGCTGGTGGGGCCGAACTATACCGCGGAACAAGGACAGATCACCTTGCATTTGAAAGATGGCCGCATACTCAATTTCAACCCGCAGAAGCGCCATTACCCTGTGCGAGTAATGAACATGACCGAGCCTGCGATTCGTTCACTATGGCATGGCGATTATTACGTGACATTGGGTGACAAAGTCGACACTCATGCTTATGCGATTAAAGTTCAGTACCGCGCAGGTATTTGGTGGATATGGTCTGGCGGGCTATTAGCTGTGTTTGGTGCGCTATTAACAGGCCTAAAGAAAAGGAGAGAGGCTATCAATGCGATCGAGAAATACGCTTAAACTCGCAGGTCTGTTTGTGGCTGTTGCCGTGTTTGCTGTAGTAACTGCGGTGGCTTTGTCTGAGCGACCACATGTTGAATTGTCCCCACAACGAAATTTAGATGCACCTAATTTTCGCTCTACTTCTCTGATCTCTGATGACATGGTTTCTGAGCAGTTGTTCAAAAGCGACGGATATAAATTATTGAATGTTTGGGCATCTTGGTGCGGAGTATGCAAACGAGAGCATGAAGAATTATTGCAGTTAGCAGAACTCGGTGTGCCTATTATTGGGCTGAATTATAGAGATCAAAAACAAGCCGCTCGTGAATATTTGAGCTCTAAACGAAATCCATATATTGAAGTAATTAGTGACCCTAATGGAAAGCTCGCTGTGGAGCTAGGTGTTATCGGAACGCCGGAAACTTACTTGATTGATCCAAATGGTCGTATATTGATCAAATATCGTGGAGAGCTAACGGCAGATAAATGGAACGATATATTTTCAGGATACTTGAATGTTTCGATTTAATAATCTTCTCCTCACTTTCATCCTATTTATACTATTTTCTCCTTTCACGAGAAGTGCGGATATAGAACAGAATGTTGATCTGTTTGAATTTCATTCCGTTGAAGTGCAACAGCGTGCAACCTCGTTAGCCAAGGCATTACGCTGCCCGCAGTGTCAAAACCAAAACCTTGTCGAGTCTAATGCACAAGCGGCTAAAGACCTGAGGTTGAAAGTGTATACGATGGCCAATGAAGGCAGCTCAGATCAAGAAATAAAGGACTATCTAGTTGCTCGTTATGGGAATATTGTTCTGTACCAACCACCATTAAATTATTCCACGGCGCTGTTGTGGATCTTTCCTGTGCTATTTTTGATCTTTTTTGTCTTATATTCGATCCGAATGGTGAAGCGTAATTAATGTGACCGTTATTCCACTATTAAAAATAAATTGTGCACTTAACAAGCAGAATGTTATCATTTTTCCGAATTTATGAAGTTTCCAGTATAAAGAAAATAAAAATTTTGAGCTGGATAAGTAATAAAAGAACGAAATAGGTGCACGCAGTGGATTCAGTTATATTACAACTTAAAAAAGACTTCTATTCGCAGATTCGTGCATTGCAATCACCGAACCTGCCTCAAGTTACTTCAACGCTCGCCGTGTTGACCGACGAGGAAATCCAAGAACTCGAAGCAGTTTGGATTGAACTCGCCGTTTGGAAGCGCAGTCAGACCCATTAAAAGATAGACCAAACGACCTTCTTGAAACCCCAGACAAAATTTGTCTGGGGTTTTTTATTGTAGTTTTTTTAAATTGTTATAATATAACAATTGTTCAGTTGGAGAGTGTTTCTCTTTTGCTGTCTTGAGTGGATAACTGCCCTCAATTGTGATCTCTATATTGCAAAATGCGGTATCAGTCCCCATAGTTGAAGAGCAACGAGTAAATCCCATGAATGCAATAACGAAAACGCATCAAGCGCATCAAGCAATAAATCGAGTGAGTATAGATATGGCGGAAGTACGTGCCAGAGTAGATTTTAAAGTCGGGGCAAAAAGTAACATTGATGCCGAAATTCTGTCTTTCCATGGTCTGAAGACAGACAAAGAGCATGTTGCTATTATCTTTAAACAAGCGGACCAAACTCAGGACATGCCTTTAGTTCGTATGCACTCTGAGTGTTTGACAGGCGATGTGTTTCACTCTTCACGCTGTGACTGTGGTGAGCAACTAGAAGAGACGATCAATCGCATGGGCGAGTCCGGTGGTATCATCTTGTATCTCCGTCAGGAAGGTCGTGGTATTGGTTTGTACAATAAGATCGATGCATACCGCTTACAAAGCCAAGGCATGAACACGTACGAAGCTAACAACCATTTGGGCTTTGATGATGACCTGCGTGATTTCACAGAAGCAGCACAAATGCTAGAAGCTTTAGGCGTGAATAAGATCCGCCTCGTGACGAACAACCCTAAGAAAATTCGTGAGTTATCTGAGTACGGAATTGAAATTGGCGAGGTTGTCAATACCTCTGCACATATCAAAGATGGCAACGAAAATTATCTGAAGGCAAAAGTCTCTCACGGAAAACATGACCTAAAGGTTTAATCCTAAAGATAAAACTGACAATAAAGCCTGTGAAAAACCTCATTTTTATGAGGTTTTTTTGTATCTGGAGTTGCAAATAAATTGTAAATTTGTATTATCTCGAGACTAAAGTGCAAATAAGAATAATTAGCACTACCAATACGATAATTGAAAAGCTCAACAAGGATGCTTCAGATGAATGCAAAAAAAGTTTTAGTCCAATCTATTGCTGCATCACTCCTCATTGCCAGTGGTTCTACCGTTGCTGCCACAGTAACTAAACAACAAGTAGTCGAACATTACGCAGACGTTGCCCATGCTGTGTTTGCTGATTCAGTAACAACAGCGAAAGCGCTTGACGTAAAAATCGACGAATTTCTACAATCACCATCAGCGAAAAAGCTTGAAGAAGTAAAACAAGCTTGGCTCGATTCTCGCGTTCCTTACCAACAGTCTGAAGTTTTCCGTTTTGGTAACGCGATTGTTGACGATTGGGAAGGTCAGTTAAACGCATGGCCACTTGATGAAGGTCTGATCGACTACGTAGCGGCTGATTACCAATACGAATTGGGTAACGAAGGCGCGGCTGCAAACATCATCGCAAACACTAGCTTACAGATTGGTGCTTCTAAACTGGACGTTTCAAAGATTACGCCAGAATTACTAGCAGATCTAAACGAAGTAGGCGGTTCTGAGGCAAACGTTGCGTCAGGTTACCACGCGATTGAATTCTTGCTTTGGGGTCAAGACCTAAACGGCACTAACGCAGGCGCAGGTCAACGCGCTTACACTGATTTCGTTGTGGGTTCTGAGTGTACGAATGGCCATTGTGATCGTCGTGGAGAGTACCTAAAAGCAGCCGCTGATCTACTGGTTCAAGACCTTGAGTGGATGGAAAAGCAGTGGTCTGCTGAAGTAAAAGGTAACTACCGTGAAGAGCTACTGAACGACTCAGCGGACAATGGTCTTCGTAAGATGCTATTCGGCA
The DNA here is from genome assembly GCF_033340175.1 of Vibrio sp. 1557. NCBI lineage: Bacteria > Pseudomonadati > Pseudomonadota > Gammaproteobacteria > Vibrionales > Vibrionaceae > Vibrio > Vibrio sp. 1557. Next base: position 232,499 of record NZ_JAWOVZ010000002.1, read on the forward strand.
TGGGTTCTCTTTCTCTAGGTGAGCTAGCGGGCGAGCGCATGAAGGTGGCACTAGAAGCGAACTCAACTGAAGACGAGCACGATTGTTTCTCAGACAACACGCACAACTCTCACTACTACAATGAGCAAGGCATCTACAACGTTTACACAGGTACATACAAAGGTGTAAACGGCAAAGAGCTATCTGGTCCAAGTATCGCTGACCTTGTTGCTCAAAAAGACAAGAAAGCAGCGACCGAAATTCAAAAGCAGTTTGATACAACACGTAGCCAAGTTGGTGAGCTAGTGACTTCTGCAGAGAAGAACAACCAGCACTTTGACCAACTTATTGCAGCGGGTAACGCACAAGGCAACGCGCTAGTAAACGACACCATCATGTCGTTGGTAGCACAAACCGGTGCGATTGAGCGCGCGGCAAGCATTGTCGGCATCGACAGCCTAAGCCCTGATACTGCTGACCACGAGTTTTAATAAGAAAACCATAATAAATAAGGGCTCTTTGTGAGCCCTTTTGACGTTTGAGCTCGTTGTTATCACCCTTGTTGTCTATGTAGAGCAATGATATGAAGCCATACCTAATTTCTGCGCTAGCCGCGATCCTTTCTTCTTCTGCCATGGCTTATGATGTTAAGTCTGGTGGCAAAACCAGTGTTAAAAAAGACGGCGCGAATGCCTATTCTCTTCCTGCTGCTAACTTGCCAATGAGCAAACGCCTCGACTTTAGCGTAGGTAACAGCTTTTTCCGTAACCCTTGGGTACAAGCGCCAGCGTCAACGGACGCTCGTGATGGCCTAGGCCCGCTTTTTAACACCAATGGTTGTCAGAATTGTCACATCAAAGACGGTCGTGGTCATCCGCCAGAGAAAGATGATTTACATGCCGTGTCTATGTTAGTGCGCTTAAGCATTCCTGCGATGACGCCAGAACAAAAGAAAGCTTACATCAAAGATGGCGGCATACCTGAGCCGACTTATGGTGGCCAGCTTCAAGATTTCGCTCTGCAAGATCAAACGCCAGAAGGCAAAATCGAAATCACTTACACCGATGTCCCAGTGAAATTTAAAGACGGTACGACGGTGACGCTAAGAAAACCTCATTTGAACATTACCGATCTGGGTTACGGCGATATGCACCCTGATACCGAGTTCTCAGCACGCGTGGCACCGCCAATGATCGGCCTTGGTTTGTTAGAGAGTATTCCCGACGAAACGCTACTTGCTTGGGCTGATGAACAAGATGCCGACAAAGACGGTATCTCAGGCAAAGTCAATAAGGTGTGGGATATTGAGAAGGACGACTTCTCGATTGGTCGTTTTGGCTGGAAAGCAGGACAACCGACGCTAATGCAGCAAAATGCAGCAGCATTTAATGGTGATGTGGGTCTTACGAGCCATTTATTCCCAAATGAAAACTGTACCTCGAAACAAAGCATTTGTGACGACATGCCAAATGGCGGCAAACCAGAGGTGAGTGAAAATATTCTCGACTTCGTAGAGTTTTACAGCCAACACTTAGCCGTACCTATTCGCCGTAACGTCAATGATCCTAACGTGAAACTTGGTCAGCAAATCTTTGCTGCGTCTGGCTGTGAAAGCTGCCACAAGACCAGTGTTAAAACGGCGAAACGACCAGAGTTACCAGCGCTTTCTGAGCAGCTTATCCACCCATACACAGACATGCTTTTGCATGACATGGGTAAAGGCTTAGCCGATAACCGTCCGGAATACTTAGCAAACGGCCGTGAATGGCGAACGGCACCGCTATGGGGCATTGGTTATACCGAAGAAGTAAACGGACACACTTACTTTCTACATGATGGCCGCGCTCGTAACCTGATGGAAGCGGTGTTGTGGCACGGCGGCGAAGCTGAAACGGCGAAACAAAATGTTTTAGCTCTGAACAAAAAAGAACGTGATGCTCTCATTGCGTTTCTGAACTCTCTATAAGGAAGCAACCATGAAAAAAACACTGTTAGTGAGTGCGATTGCCGCAACGTTAAGTTTGGTTGGTTGCCAATCGACCATCGGTTCGAGCTCAGCCAAGCCTGAGAGTACAAGTCATATTTCTCAAAGCGTGTACGAGGTTGAGTTTCAATCAGCTCAGACGTTTTTAGCGCAAACCACAGAACTTGAACAACGCTTCGCAGATTACTGCGCATCAGAGTCGAAAGATGATGCACAAGTAAAACAGCAGTGGCATCAAACGATGCTTGCGTGGATGGCATTACAAGGTCAAGAACGTGGCCCTGCTACGGCGCTGGAGCAAAGCTGGAATGTTCAGTTTTGGCCAGATAAAAAGAACACTACTGGTCGTAAAATGTCTGTATTGACGAAATCTGACCAAGCTTGGAGTGCAGAAGATATCTCCACCCAAAGTGTCACCGTGCAAGGTTTAGGGGCTCTGGAATGGCTGCTTTACGATAAAGCGTCGACCTTATCTAGCAACAGCAATACTTGTGTGACAGGCGTAGCGATTGCAGAAAACCTCGATAACAAAGCGCAGATCATCGCGGATTCTTGGGCAGAGAACCCTTGGAAATCGCTAGAGATGACGGAATGGGAATCTGAGTACATTTCACTGCTCTCGAATCAGCTTGAATACAGCATGAAGAAGTTGAGCCGACCGCTAGCGAAGATTGGTAAGCCTCGCCCGTATTTCTCAGAATCGTGGCGTTCAGAGACCTCGCTTTCAAACTTAAAAGCCAACCTTCAAGGGATGGAAGCGTTGTACTTTGCTAACGGGAATGGTCTAGATGCGCTACTTAGAGAGCAAGGCCATGCAGATCTCGCAGACCGTGTCGTTCATCAATTTGAAATGGCGTTAGAAACTTGGCCAGAGGATAAGAGCTTGTTTGCTGCACTACAAACAAAAGAAGGCTATCGCATGGTGCTCGCTCAATACAACAAGCTAGAGCAATTGAAGTACCTGATTCACGAAGAGGTGGCGATCGAGCTTGGCGTGGTTATAGGATTTAATGCAACCGATGGTGACTGATCAAACCCGCCGAAACTTACTGAAAGCTGCTCTATTCGGAGCAGCTACACCTATGATGCCATTTGGTTGTGCCTCAACAAGCTCACGTGAGCCTGCGTTGATCGGCTGCGCTATCATTGGCAGAGATAAATATGCAGCGGTGGTGGCGGATGAGCATGGTATGCCGCTATCTTCATTGCCGATTCCTGAGCGTGGACATGGTGTGGCAACAAACCAACAAGGCCACGCCGTAGTCTTTGGTCGTCGACCAGGTACTTTCTTCATGGTGTTTGATTATCGCTCAGAGCAGATGATCAAACTGCAGTTGGCAAAACCAAATCGCAATTTCTATGGGCATGGCGTTTACTCCCATGATGGCACGTTGCTATTTGCCACAGAAGGGGAGAGGGGGACAAGTCGTGGGATCATTGGTGTTTATGATGTGCAGAAGCAATATCAAAAAATCGATGAGTTAACGGGTTTTGGCCTTGGCCCTCATGAAGTGATCATGATGCCTGATGGCGCATTGGCGATTGGCGTCGGTGGCGTACACACTAACGGTCGTGAACCTCTCAATCTTGATAGCATGAGACCGAGCCTGAGTTACCTTTCACAGGAAGGTGAGTTACTGGATCAAGTGTCTTTACCGGATCATAAGTTGAGTATTCGCCACTTAGCCCATGACGGTGCGGAAACCGTGCTTTGTGGTCAGCAATATCGTGGTGAGCCGGACGAGTATCCAGCTTTAATCGCCATGCACACACGCGGTGGTGAAATGCAAGATCTTCAAGCCGAGCCTGAAGAGTGGGCGCGTTTCAATCACTACGTTGCGAGTATTGCAGCAACCGATGAATGGATCTTAGCCACTTCGCCTCCGGGCAGTTGTTATGGTATATGGTCTAAATCTACTGGCAAATTGGTAGAGCTAAGTGCGTTACCAGACGCCTCTGGTGTTGTGATCTACGGTGATGAATTCCGAGTCAGTTCTGGCGCGGGAAAAGTGGTAGAGCAAAGGCCTGAAGAGTCAAAAAATACCTTTGCAAGTGGTGTGCAATGGGATAACCATTGGTCGAGAATTATCTAGAAAGATCATCGAGTAAGCACTTATTGAGAATTTTGTTGTCGTTTTCGGCATCAGATTCTTAATTTTAAACCTGCAAGCTGTGAGATATTTGCCATACTTTTTATTATGGCAAGTAGCGCAAGGATCATTTCAGTGTTTGCTAGGGTTTTAATCATGACGGCACTTCTGGTGCCGTTTTGCAGCTTTTCCACCGTCGTTTCTCTCGAAGCTTCAGCGCAAGTCGAGCAAGAGGGAGCGGTACAAAAGCTGTCTGTAGAAAAAATGATCCATTATCCAGAGGTGATTGATCAACTGTATCAAAGCACCAATTACCGTTTGAACTGGGAAAATGAAAGTGATATTGAGCAGTTTCTTTTTCAAGTAAACCTGGTTGCACTTGCGGATGTCACCGATGAATTCGAAAATCAACTTCACCGGATAAACCAAGTAAGGTGGCAGGGAGATAATCTCGATTTCGATTTAGTGATGACAGACTCACTCTTGATGTACCTTAGTTATCTTGAGCAACTCCCCGAAGAAGGGATTAATTGGCTATTTACAGACAAAGCCCATGTTACGTTACCCGCTCCTAGCATCGATACTTTATCGGTTCTGAGTAATGAGATTACGGTTGGCAAACTTGGTCAGTTTTTGGCAAGTCTCCGGTCTCCATTACAAACAGATGATGCTTTCTACTCCGCCTATTCTTCGCTATCGGAACATTCTCAGTACCAATATCCTGCCTATCAACAAACTGGGCTAGCACGTGTTGGCGATATATTAGAAAACAGACCCCTGTTGATTGAGCGAGTGGAGATCGTAGGCGTAGATGTTTCTTACTTGGATTTAGTCACTGAAGAATATGACGAACAATTAGAGCTTGCGATAAAAGAGTTCCAGCGTATTCATGGTTTGAAAGAAGATGGCGTTATCGGCCCGAATACCATTCGATGGATCAACTTTTCTCCTCAAGAGAGATTGCATCTGCTGGCGTTGAATTCTGAGCGTTCAAGAATTTGGTCGAAAGAAAGGGATAATGTTGTCTTTGTTAACGTGCCTGGATACGAAGTCACGTATTGGCATGACGGTCAACCCTTGTTTGAGTCTAAAGTCGTGGTAGGGAGAGCATCAAGAAAAACGCCCATCATGTCGGTAGCACTGGATTCAGTTATTCTCAACCCAACTTGGAACGTGCCTTGGACTATCATGGTTAAAGACATTATTCCTAAAGTAAAACGTAATCCGATGTATTTGATTAACCATAACATTCAAATCATTCGGTCTTGGACTTCGAACGAAATTATTGACCCTACAACCATCAATTGGGCAACGGTGAATCCGAGAACATTTCCTTATCGTATGCGACAGGCGTCGGGCTTACAAAATGCACTGGGATTGTACAAGTTCAATATGCCTAACCCACAAGCTATTTATTTGCATGACACGCCAAGTAAGAACTTGTTTGAACAGGACAGACGCGCATTCAGCTCAGGATGTGTCCGTGTCGAACATGCAGACCAGTTAGCAGAACTTCTGTTCAAAACTCAGGGGTTGGAAGAACGTTTAGCGAAAAAGCGAGAAAGTTCTCGTCGGTCTAACACGTCAGTTCCTTTGGGAGAGCGCATTCAAGTACACATCATTTATCAAACAGCATGGTTGGAAGAGGGAACGCTTTACTACCGTGATGATATCTATAAGTACGATCACCGCAGTTGAAATCTTTAAGGAAAATTTACAAAACGAAGAATTCTCTTTTAGTTCAATAATTAATCAATAATTACTGCATCTGAAAATCAAGATGGAGTGTTTTATGCGTTTGACGTGACAAATGTGTTTGGTTAATGTCCACGACTTGTCTAGTTGTTGAGCACTGTATTTTGAAATGGTAAGTCGTAACTTTTCCCGCCGAGATTTCCTTAAAATGACCGCTGGTGGTGTGGTGTTGGCGTCTGCCCTGCCATCATTTTCTTGGGCTTCACTCCCTGACGAGCCACGTGCGCTGGCGATGAACAACCTTAATACTGGAGAGATCCTCGAAACATGCTATTTCGATGGAAAACGATACATTAATGATGAACTTCAAAGGCTGAATGAGTTTTGTCGAGACCATCGACGAAATGAGGTTCATCCCATGGATCGACGCTTGTTCGATCAAATAAGCCAAATTCAAAAGTTAATTGGTACAGAAGCAGAGGTGATCGTCATTTCAGGTTACCGTTCTCCTGCCACTAATGCCTCGCTGCGCAACGGGTCTTCTCGTGTAGCGAAAAAGAGCATGCACATGGAAGGAAAGGCCATTGATTTCCGTTTAGACGGTGTGAAGCTTTCAGCAGTTCGTGATGCTGCATTAAGCCTAAAAGCCGGTGGCGTGGGTTATTATCCAGGCAGTAACTTTGTTCATATCGATACGGGTGCTGTTCGTTCTTGGTAGTGCCAGTTGAGACAAGGTTTCTAGTCTCAGAACGTCGTCGATTACCCACAGTTCAAAGCTTGAAGTCGCTAGGCCTTAGTGTCATAGTTGCGGCAGTTTTCACGCAAATTTATTCGGTATAGGTTATCTATGGCTCTGAAATACCAAGTTGTTCCAGTAACATCTTTCTCTCAAAACTGTTCTATTGTCTGGTGTGACGAAACCATGAAAGGCATTGTGGTTGACCCTGGCGGCGATGAAAAGCAGCTCGCTATGCTTATCAAAGAGCTGGGTGTTGACGTGGTAAACCTCGTGCTAACACACGGTCACTTGGACCACGTAGGTGGCACGGAGCCGCTGTCTGCACTGCTTGGCGGTACAGAGATTGTTGGTCCTCACAAGGCAGATAACTTCTGGTTGCAAGGTTTGGAAGGTCAGAGCCAAATGTTTGGTTTCCCGCTGACAGAAGCGTTTGAACCGCACCAATGGCTAAATGAGGGTGACACTGTCACTTTCGGTAATCAAGTGCTGAACGTATTCCATACACCTGGTCATACACCTGGTCACGTTGTGCTTTACAGCGAAGAAGCGCGTTTAGCGTTTGTGGGTGACGTTTTGTTTAACGGTAGCATTGGTCGAACTGACTTCCCACAAGGCGATTTCAATACGTTGATTAGCTCTATCAAAGAGAAATTGTGGCCTTTAGGCAATGATGTCACGTTTGTCCCTGGTCACGGCCCTCAATCGACTTTCGGTCACGAGCGTAAAACTAACCCGTTCGTTGCTGACGAGATGCCGCTTTACTAAAAGTGCGTGTACTAAGCATTATTCTGGCTCGGCGGCAGCTAAGTATCGCCGAGTCAGTCCCACAAAGTCCTCAGCCTCACGATCTAGATCACTTGCTGATATAAATAGATCGTAGCCGTAGAAACCTCTCTGATACTTCATCCGGTTGGCGAGCATCGCTAACAAACCTTTGTACTCAATCCCATCTCTGTTTATATACGGTTTAGGGTCAAGCACCATATCCTCAAACTTATCTTCACACTGATTTTGTTTCGCGCCCAAGTAAAGCAGTGCTCGCTGGCTGAGGAGAATTTCTGTCGCTATACGAGGGCAGATTGAATTTAAGTAGGGTGAGTAGTGTTTTAGACGAATACCGATCCAAGGTAGCGGTTGGTGCCACCCTTCCTGTTGGTAGCTACAAATACCGATTGACTCAATATTTCGCCATCGGACGACCCAACCCCCTTTAAAAAGGTGTTGCTGAAAGTGAGAAGCTGTCAGCGTAAAAGTGACTTGGCTTTTCTTAATCATCAAGATGGCGAAACCAACGATTGCAGACATCAAAATGACCGACAACATGGCTTGCTTCCATCCCGGAGAAATGGCAACCAAAAACAAAGTGATGAGTGCAACGAGCAACAAAAGTATTCTGTTGATAGGGGAGTCGGGTTTGAAATGTGAATTTGTTAGGTGCAGCGTTTCCATGCTTATAACCTCATCGAATACTTGTCCAAAAATAAGTGGGTAGCTTTATGTGCATTGATTTGCATTTAAAATAAAACAAACCTCTGTTTTTATACCCAGTATTCAATAAATCCGTTCATAAAATATCTGATTAAATAGTAGACGTTCTATGCTTTGAGCGCATTTTTCATCGCGTTTCGCCGCTAAAACCTACAAATTGCTTGTGAATTTTGGTATAAAACGCGCTTCAAATTTTCATCCCTGCTGAGATGCAGTGAACTGGAGAAATATTCAATGAGACTTGCTCATAAGCGTAAAGTGCAGATGAAACTGCAAAAACGCATTAAAGCGACAGTAGCAAACTTAGCTGCAGCACCTAAAGCAGTGAAGCCTGTTGCGGAAAAAGCAGTAGCACCTTCTGTTGCTGAAAAAGCTGTTGCGGAGAAAGTAGTAGCTGATAAAAAAGTAGCTGCAGTGAAAACAGTTGATGTTGCCCTTACTCCTAAGCAACAACAAGTATTAGACATCGTTATGGCGAATGCTGAAGGTATTAACCCTAAAGGCATCGGTCTAGCTGCAGGTCAAGAAGATACTAAAGCGGCATCATGGGCTACTGGCGCACTAAAGAAGCTTCTTGAAGAAAACCTAGTTCAAAAAGAGCAGTTAGCAGGTAACAAAGTTATCTACAAAGCAGTTTAATTACCGCTACCGTTCTGGATTGAATACCTCGGCCGATGCCGAGGTATTTTTTTATCTTGGTATTGGAAATAATGCATTAAGTACTGACTTTAACACTACCAATAAGTGGTTTGTCACATTTTCTTAAATACTATGTAAATTTTTTGGCAGAAAAATACGTACGTATTGTCTTTTATTTTTATTCATAGATAAAAATATAATTTATTGATTTTGCTATTAACAGTCTTTTGTCATGACGATTGTCCTACGTACTTGTACGTAATACCTTAGGCTAATGCCTTATTGATGAATTACTCGCTTCCGTGTTCATGCCCATTTCGCATTAGACAACATTGTTACATCTTTTATACCGAATACAGCCAATCCTAATGAAATGGATGACAACAATAACCTTGGTGATAAAGGACGTGAACGATGAGTCTAATCCAAAAATCTTTAAAACGAGTGCTCAAAACAACCGCTGTCGCTGCCGCGATGGCACTCGCAGCGACTTCTGTAAACGCTGCTGAAAAAGTCTATCGTTTAAAGCTTGCTGAAACTTGGGGGCCTAATTTCCCAATTTTTGGTGATACCACAAAAAACATGGCCAAAATGGCGGAAGAGATGTCCAACGGACGTTTGCAAATCCGCATTGATTCCGCAAACAAGCATAAAGCGCCTTTTGGGGTGTTTGATATGGTTAAGTCGGGTCAGTATGACATGGGTCACTCAGCGTCTTATTACTGGAAGGGTAAGGTTCCAAACACACTTTACTTCACTTCTATGCCCTTCGGTATGTTGCCAACTGAGCAGTATGCATGGTTTTACTACGGCGGTGGTATGGAGCTGATGGAAAAAGTGTACTCTCCACATAACTTGATGTCTTTCCCTGGCGGTAATACCGATACTCAGATGGGCGGGTGGTTCCAAAAAGAGATCAAGTCCGTCGAGGACTTACAGGGTTTGAAAATGCGTATCCCAGGGTTTGCTGGTGAGATTTTGGCTGAGTTAGGTGCCAAGCCAACGAATATCGCCCCTGGTGAGCTATATACTTCTCTAGAGCGTCGCACGATTGATGCCTTGGAATGGGTTGGTCCATCGCTGGATCTACGTATGGGCTTCCACAAAATCGCGCCTTACTACTACACAGGTTGGCATGAGCCAGCGACTGAGCTTCAGTTCCTCGTTAACAAGCGTACCTGGAATCGTTTACCTGATGATCTAAAAGCGATTTTGCAAGTAGCCATGAAAACGGCCGCTTACGATATGTACACGCAATCGAAACACGAAAGCGGCAAAAACTGGGCATCTATTAAGTCTGAATACCCAAATGTTGAAGTAAAAGATTTCCCACCTGAAGTAGTAGCTGCGTTGAGAGAAGCAAACGATCGTTTGTTGAAAGAACATGCAGAAAAAGATGCTTTGGCGAAAGAGATTCAAGAGTCGCAAGCGAACTATATGAATCAAGTTCGACCATGGTCAGATATTTCGCACCGAGCGTACTTAAACAGTCAAGCTCAACAATAACGTTGTGAAGCAGGCGATGCCGAGAGGTTTAGCCTGCTATCGAAGCCCAAGAAAACTTCATAATGAATGCTCCGCACCATAGCGGAGCGCATCTAAACGTTCCACGGAGTTCGGAATGAGAAGTCTTATTTATATTGAGCGATTATTTAACCGCTTTAGCGATTTTCTCGGATGGTTATCCAGCATCCTGTTTATTTTGTTGTTAGCAAACGTTGTGTACGACGTTGTCATGCGTTACGTGTTTAATGATGTGTCTATCGCATTCCAAGAAATGGAATGGCATCTATTCTCTGCCGTGTTCTTGCTTGGTGTGCCTTACGCAATTAAGTCCGGTGGCCATGTTCGCGTCGACATTTTTTATGAACGCTTATCTTACAAAGCACAATCCATCATCGACATCATAGGCACACTATTTTTCTTATTCCCTTTTTGCCTACTGGTAGCTTGGTTTGGTGTTGATTTCGCTAAGGAAAGTTACGCGTTAGGCGAGACGTCTGGTGACCCAGGTGGCTTACCATATCGTTGGATTATCAAAGCGATGATTCCGCTGTCATTTTTCTTTATGGCGGTGAGTGGTATTGGATTGTTACTTCATTCAATCAACAAAATTGTCAACCCTCATCTCATCTATGCCGGTAATAACGGTAAGTCGTAAAAGGAAGTCATTATGATCGGTATAGTGATGTTTTTTGTTGCGCTCTTTGCGCTTCTATTGGGATTTCCCGTTGCCTTTACTTTTGGTGGTATCGCGCTGATTTTTGGTGTTTGGGCTGAAGGCATCGAGATGTTTGCTTTTATGCCATATCGAATTCAGTCCATTATGGAAAATACGGTGCTAATGGCCGTACCGCTGTTCGTTTTTATGGGGCTAGTGCTACAGAAAACGAAGCTTGCTGAACAGCTACTAGAATCAATGGGGCGTTTGTTCGGTGGCGTTCGCGGTGGTATCGCTATTTCTACCGTGTTAGTTGGCGCATTGCTTGCAGCTTCAACGGGTGTGGTAGGCGCATCAGTTGTTGCGATGGGCTTAATATCTCTTCCTGTGATGCTAAAGTACAATTACGACAAAGGTTTAGCGTGTGGGACTATTTGTGCGTCTGGCACGTTGGGCCAAATTATCCCACCTTCTATCGTGTTGATCTTGTTGGGTGATGTACTTGGCGTACCGGTAGGGGACCTATTTCAAGCTGCGATCTGGCCCGGTATTACACTTGTTGGCGCCTATGTGATCTATATTCTCATCTACGCGAAGTTGAACCCTCAAGCCGCACAGGCGATAGAGCGTGATGAGTCGATCAGTCGTAAACAAGAAGTGCTCACCGCACTGAAAGCTGTATTGCCACCTTTAGCATTGATCATCGTGGTATTGGGCTCCATCTTTGCAGGGATTGCAACACCAACAGAGTCAGCGGCACTGGGTGGTGCAGGTGCGATAATTTTATCGCTATTGTATAAACAGTTTAGTTGGTCGATGATTTATGATGCATCAAAAGAGACAGTTAAGGTAACCGCAATGGTCTTTGCGATCTTACTTGGTGCGACCGCCTTCTCAATGGCATTTACCTACACCGGTGGTGATTATTTAGTTGAAGAGTGGATGTTAGAACTGCCGGGTGAAAAGTGGGGATTCCTTATTATTACCATGGTGGTGATTCTGATTTTAGGTTTCTTTATCGACTTCGTTGAAATCTGTTTTATCATCGTGCCAATTATTGCGCCAGTCGCTGAATTGATGGGCATTAATATGACGTGGTTTGCGATTCTTATTGCGATGAACTTGCAGACGTCGTTCCTCACACCGCCATTTGGCTTTAGTTTGTTTTATCTAAAAGGTGTCGCTCCAGCAGGGGTTACTACGCGTGATATCTACAAAGGTGTGATGCCATTCATCGCGATTCAGATTGTTGTGTTGGCGTCTTTGCTGTTTTTCCCAGGTTTTTACGGTATGAGTTAATCACTCGATAATAAAGAGATTTTGTGAACTGAGAGTTTTTACCTTTTGAGACAAGTTGTTAAGCTGTTAATTATGTCTATGCAGACACAATCGATTCGTTTGTACTGCTAAGATAGTAAGCTGTAAAGGCAGCGTTTCATGGAGGGAAGGGATGCCTCTCAAAGCAAAGTTAATTCTGCTGACACTGATACCCGTGGTATTGGTGTCAGCGAGTATCAGCTGGATCTCTATCTATCAAACCAAGACCCTTGGCAAAAGGGAGGTAGAGATCTTTCATCAAAACCTGATCCAATCAAAAGAAGCGGCGCTGAAAGATACGGTCGACGTCGCTTTTGACTCCATTTCTTACATCTACAACGATCCGACTTTAGAAGAGAGTGTTGCCAAAACGCGTGTGAAAGCGATTTTAAATCGTTTGAGTTATGGGTCGGACGGCTATTTTTTTGCTTATGATAAATATGGTACCAACCTTGTACACCCAGTTCTTCCGGAGCTTGTCGGGGAAAACTTACTCTATCTTGAAGACGAAAATGGCGATCGCTTAATCGAAGCTTTATTGTATCAAGCGCAATCAGGTGGTGGATTTCATCAGTACCTATGGCAAAAGCCATCTACAGGTGAAGTCGTCCCTAAGCTTAGTTACGCTGCATGGCTCGATAAGTGGGAATGGATGATAGGGACTGGGCTGTATATTGAGGATGTCAGCCGAGAAGTCGCCAATATGCGCGCGGCAGTGAACAAAAATATCGAAACGACATTTTTCTCAGTCGTCGTGATCTTAGCGGTGACCGTTGCTGTAATCATTGTTCTCACTTTGGCGATCAATCTGCACGAGCATCGCCTCGCTGATAAGAACCTGAAAGAATTGGCACATAAAACCGTGATGTTCCAAGAAGATGAGAAAAAGCATTTAGCGCGAGAACTGCACGATGGAATCAATCAGTTGTTAGTCTCCAGTAAATGTCATTTAGACTTAATGAGTCATAGACTTGAAGACGAAAAACTCAAATCCCACTTAGATAAATCACAACGATCGCTCGTCACCGCGATAAATGAGGTGCGGCATATTTCTCATCAGCTCCGTCCAAGCGCCCTCGATGATATCGGTTTAGAAGCAGCACTGACGACCTTGCTACAGGATTTTCATTCCCATTCCGGGATTGATATCGAGAGCAATTTCGATACTCAGCAGCACAAACTGACTTCGGAAGTCGCAACGACGCTATATCGCGTCGCTCAGGAGTCTTTGAATAACATTGAAAAACATGCGCGAGCGAAAAAAGTAACGGTTACTTTGCAAAAAATGGGCAATATGCTGCAATTACTCATACGTGATGATGGCGTTGGATTTGTGGTTAACCAAGCAGTGCACCAACAAGGGATTGGGTTAAGGAACATGCAAGAGCGTGTAGAGTTCATCGGTGGTGAATTTGAGCTAATGAGTGAGCTTGGCTTGGGAACAGAGATTACTGTGCTGCTTAATTTGGATGAAATAGTTTATGGATAAACCGATTAGTGTAGTGATTGTCGATGATCATCAAGTGGTATTGGATGGCTTCATGGCTCGTTTGGAGTTAGAGCCTGACATCGAAGTGGTGGGTACAGCAAGCAATGGCTTGGAAGCGATAGAGGTCGCAAAGCACTTGCAACCGGACGTCATATTGATGGATATCAGCATGCCAATAATGAACGGTATTGAAGCGACTGGTGTGATTAAAGAAGCTCGCCCAGAGAGCAAAATACTTATGTTGACCATGCACGATAATCGCGAGTACATCATGAAGGTCATGCAAGCTGGTGCCGTAGGATATATGCTCAAGGAAATCTCGGCCGAGAAAATGGTGCAAGCAATAAAAACGGTTAACCAAGGCTCGACGTATTTCTGTGAATCCGTCACACAAACACTCTTTACCCAAGAAGTGGTGCCTGCCACGCAAAAAACGAATCCTCTCAGCCGCAGGGAAGAAGCGGTACTTAAATTAGTTGCTCAAGGAAACAGCAGCAAGAAAATCGCCACTTTACTCAATATTAGTTATCGAACGGTAGAGACGCATCGCCATAACATTAAGCACAAGTTGGACTTACATTCGACGGCAGAGTTAGCAAAATATGCGTTTGAAACTGGGTTGACTGAGTAGGAGAGTAGTGCCCGCAAAAAGCGAGCACGTGGGAGCGAAACTAATCGGCTTTGGTAATGCTACCAAGCTCTAGCATTGGAGCAACATCGATGTCCTCTGCATTCATCATCGTCGAGATGCGTTGAACGGAAGATAGTAGAAGGGATTGCTCCCATTCTTCCAATTTTTGGAATCGATTAATGAAGTGCTCTTGCAGCGGCGTTGGTGCTTGTTTTAAGGCTTCTTGGCCCTTGCTCGTAAGTACAGCATGCACTTTACGCTTGTCTTGAACACTGCGCTGACGCTCAACAAACTGGCCTCGTTCTAGTCTATCTAGAATGGTCGTTGCGGTCGCTTGGCTCATGTTAGTGTGGCTAGACAACTGTTTAATCGTCACGTTATCTAAGTCATTGATAGCGCGCATCAAAATCAACTGTGGAGCAGTCAATCCAGACTCTTTGCTCAGCTTTTTAGAATGTAAATCAATAGCGCGGATGATCTGACGAATCGAGACCAATACTTCTTCGTACTTTTCCAATTTATTCATCCAGTCTGTAGGGAACATTTATCGAGGCGACACTAACTTAAATGCGCCCTTATTTAAAGGGGGGAAATCAAAAATTACCTCTACAATTTTACGCCGTGTCCTCAATACCATTTTGTCGCGCCTTTTCGACAAAATAAGAAGAGCTAAAATTATTATAGCAATAAATGTTTGTGGTCTAACTATTGTAGTAGTGATTTGTTCTATCAAAGGCCGTAATCACACAGTGAAAAGTAAGTTATTGGATTTTTTAATAGCAAAAAGATAGACAAAAACGTGTCAAATGATAGGATCTTGCGCCTTCACGGAATGCAAAACGTATCGTGTTCGAAAGATTTTTTTGTTTGGTACGTAAAAACACTACAAAAATAGAGAGGAACGATGACAAAGGGTATAGATAAGTACAGTATCGATAGTACCGACTATACGGTAGGTCAGGACAACGTTCAAAAATGGGGTTTTGATGTTCATAACCCAGTTTTTGGTATTAGTGCAGGTTTAATTGCGCTGTTTCTTGTCGCTGCATTAGTTCTAGATGCACATACCGCAAAGACGGCACTTGATGGGCTGAAGTGGAAAATTATTGGTTCATTCGATTGGTTGTTCATTATTGCAGGTAACATTTTCGTTATTTTCTGTTTGGCGCTTATCGTCTCACCAATGGGTAAGATCCGACTAGGTGGTAAAGACGCTGTTGCCGATTACTCGTTTATGTCATGGCTTGCAATGCTATTTGCAGCTGGTATGGGTATCGGTTTAATGTTCTGGAGTGTTGCAGAACCTGTCGCTTACTTCACCGGTTGGTATGAAACGCCACTTGGTGTTGAGGCAAATACACCAGAAGCCGCGAGATTGGCACTGGGTGCAACGATGTTCCACTGGGGCCTTCACCCATGGGCAATTTACGGTGTTGTAGCACTTTCTTTAGCATTCTTTGCCTACAACAAAGGTTTACCGCTATCTATGCGTTCGATCTTCTACCCACTTCTGGGTGATCGTGCATGGGGTTGGGCTGGCCACATTGTGGACATTCTGGCTGTGCTTGCGACTTTATTTGGTCTTGCTACATCCCTAGGTCTAGGTGCGCAGCAAGCAGCAAGTGGTATTCATCACGTATTTGGTGTTGAGCCAGGCCTAGGTCTGCAAATCGTCGTTATTACCGTGGTGACTTTACTTGCTGTTGTTTCAGTCGTACGCGGTATCGATGGTGGTGTTAAAGTCATTAGTAACATCAACATGGTTGTGGCGTTCTTGCTACTTCTCCTTGTTGGTCTTATCGGTTGGGCGGCGAGCCTAGGTTCGATTCCAACCACACTTATGGCATATGTAGAGAATATCATCCCACTAAGTAACCCGTTTGGTCGTACGGACGAAGCTTGGTTCCAAGGCTGGACAGTATTCTACTGGGCTTGGTGGATTTCATGGTCGCCATTCGTAGGCATGTTCATCGCGCGTGTTTCTCGCGGCCGTACCGTTCGCGAGTTCATCACAGCAGTTCTACTGGTTCCAACTGCGGTTACCGTTGTTTGGATGTCTGTATTTGGTGGCCTGGCGATCGAGCAAGTTGTTGATAAAGTAGGTGAGCTGGGCACAAATGGCTTGACTGACGTATCACTTGCTATGTTCCAAATGTTTGATGTTCTTCCATTTGGTAGCATGCTTTCTATCATCGCTGTTGTGTTGGTACTTGTGTTCTTCATTACGTCTTCTGACTCTGGTTCACTTGTTATCGACAGTATCACTGCAGGTGGTAAAGTTGATGCACCTGTACTTCAACGTGTCTTCTGGGCATTCATGGAAGGTGCAATTGCGGTTGCTCTGCTATGGATTGGTGGCTCCGAGGCGGTTCAAGCTCTTCAGGCTGGTGCCATTTCTACAGCACTGCCATTTACCTTCATTCTGCTTGCAATGTGTGTGAGCTTATTGATGGGTATGAGAACAGAGCGTCAGTAATTCGGCATTTTATAAAACCGTCTGACTAACAATTAATCAAAAGGCCAGCAATTTGCTGGCTTTTTTTGTGCGGTTTTTATGACGCTCGAGACAAAAAAATGACACATGAAATTTCATATTTTACAAAGAGTTAATGTGCTATTTTGTTTTTTAAAAATTAGTGAATAGTCGTAAAAAAGTGTGTAATATTCATGCACCTTAACTGTTCTCCCAACTCAAAAAACTATAAATATGAAATTATCATTAAAACAAAAGCTTATAGGCGCAAGCCTTTCTGCTGTTGTTGTGATGGCAACAGCACTTACTTGGTTGTCGGCTGGTCAATTATTTGATCAGACTCGTTCAGGTGTCTATTCACGTGCGCAAAGTCTTAGTACTACTGCGTCAGAGGGAATTTCTGATTGGGTCAATATCCGTAAAGATATTGCCACTGCGTTCAACGACTACTCGACCGAGCAAGACGTTGTTCCTTTCCTACAACAAGCTCGCAAGGCTGGTGGCTTCGATGACATCTTCCTTGGTACACCAAACGGTGATATGTACCGCTCTCATCCGGAACGTAACCGTGCTGATTATGACCCTCGCACACGTCCTTGGTACAAGGATGCTGATGCAGCGGGTAAGCAAATCATCACAGCCGCATATCAAGACGCAATCACGAATGCACTACTTGTGACCATTGCTGAGCCAGTAATGAAAAATGGTCAGTTTGTTGGTGTTGTTGGTGCGGACGTACTGATCGATCAGCTTATCAGCGATGTGATTAACTTAGATGCAGGTGAAAACGCGCATGCGATGCTAATCGACATGAATGAAGGCACCTTTTTAGCGCATCCAGATAAAAGCTTGACGCTTAAGCCTATCACCAGTGTTCTAAAAGATTTTTCAGAAGAGGCAATTGAGCGCGCCGCCGATGAAGGTCGTATCGAAGATACGGTAATCAAAGGAAAAGAGAAGCTTTACTACTTCAATAAAGTTCCTGGTACGCATTGGATGTTTGCGATTGAAATGGATCGCGCAACAGAAGAAGCAGGTCATGCGGTATTGCTACGAGATCTATTGTTCACTGCTGTGGCGATCACGATTGTGGTTATTCTTGCAGTTTCTTGGCTAGTTGGTTTCTTGTTCCGTGACTTGAACCGCGTATCAAATGCACTGGAAGAAATTGCATCTGGCGAAGGTGACTTAACGCAACGCCTAGAACCACGCAGTGATGATGAAGTAGGTAAACTGGCGGAAAACTTCAACCGTTTTGTTGGCAACATGCACACAATGGTTACTAAGCTTAGCCACGTATCTTCTGCGCTTTCAGAGCAAGCACGCACGACAGCACAGCAAGCTGAGGAGCGTAGTCAGCGTATCTCTTACCAGCAAGATGAAATCAACATGGTGGCGACGGCCGTGAACGAAATGGCAGCAGCGACACAAGAAATTGCAGGTAATGCTGATAGCACGGCAAGTAACTCAGAAGAAGCGGTTCAAGCTTGTTCACACGGTTCAAGCCAAGTAACTCAAACGCAAGGCTCTATTCAGAACTTAGCGCAAGAAGTTCAAGTTGCTACTGATGTGATTCAAGAGCTAGAAGCACACGGAAATAGCATCAATACGATTCTATCAACGATTCAAGGCATTGCAGAGCAAACGAACCTACTTGCACTTAACGCGGCGATCGAAGCGGCACGTGCAGGTGAGCAAGGCCGTGGTTTTGCTGTGGTTGCAGATGAAGTCCGCGTATTGAGCCAACGTACTCATGCTTCAACGCAAGAGATTCAAGAAACTATCGAGATGCTACAAGGCACAACAGCCAAAGCGGTCGGTATTATGGGTGACAGTCGTCGTCTAGCTGATACCAGTGTTGATGATGCCAATGCGGCTGCAGCGAGCTTGACGCAAATCCACACTGCTGTTGAGCGTATCAGTGATATGGCAACGCAGATTGCTTCAGCAGCAGAAGAGCAAGCATCGGTAACCACTGAGATCACTCGTAACACTGAAGGTATTCGTGACGTGTCTAACGAGTTGTCAGTCGAAGCTCATCAAGCAGCAGAACAAGCTGCTCACCTGTCTGAGCTATCACACGAACTTGAACAAGAGATTCAACGCTTTAAGCTGTAATCTTGTCTCAACCTAAGTAAAAAAGGAGCCATCTGGCTCCTTTTTTGATCGCTATTAAGCGTGAAGTATACTACAGCCAGAACTCACTGATGGGTTGCTCTTCACTGTAATGATGGGCGATTTGCGCTTGCAGTAGCTCTGCGGTAGCAATTGCATCGGTTAATGCATGGTGAGGCGTATAGTCTGGCAGCCCATAACGGCGTCGAGATTGCGCTAGCCGAACCGATTCTGGTTTTTTCCCTTTTAAACGCTCCCAGAGAGAGCCGGAACGTTTCTGTTGAATCGTTTCTTCGAGGTGCAGCGTATCTAAAACAGGAAACTCAATACCTTCCCCTAAACGGCTTTTGAGCGCTTTATCCAGAAACTCTCTCTCGATACGACGGTAATGAACAACAATGATTTTCCCGCTTAAGGATGGTAGCAGCTCGCTTAAGATATCGCCTAAGTCAGGTGCATCGATCAATTCGCTGTGAGTAATACCGTGTATAATGACTGAATCTTCATCGAGTGCACGCTGTGGACGTACCTTCCAATGACGCGAGTTACGTAGGAAAATTCGCTTCAGGTTAAACGGCACCAAACCAATAGTAATGATGTCATGTTTTTCAGGATTCAAACCCGTCGTTTCGAAATCTAACGCCACGAACTCCACCTCAGATAACGGTGTTTCTGGAGCAGGCGGCTTGTTGCTATAAAACGCAATTAAATTCTCATCCTTCGCCATCTCCAGCTTTTGTTCAAACTTCGTTGGCCACTGAATGGTTGGCTTCTGAAAGAGCTTTTTAATCATGCTAAACCTCACTTAAAGCTCTTGTTCGCTTGGTAGCGGAACTTAAGGAAATTTTGACCATTGCTTAGGATCTGGAATGCATCCTTTAGGTTGCGACGTTCAAACTCAGAGAGGTTTTCCGGTTCGATATTGTTATCAGGCTCAATGCCTAGTTCCACATCCGTCGCTTGGTGACGAATACGTACCATGGAAATAAATTCTAACGCGTCTTTTAAGTCTTGTGCTCGACCTTTTGGCAAAATGCCAGCATCAATAATGTCGTCAAGACGCTCAAACGAGTTCTGTGCACGTGAACCAACCGCCAGAGAGTGAACGCGAATTAAGTCGACCAGAGGAGCAGTACCGCGACGTTTGAGGTTGATGGAGTTGTTGTGTCTGCCATCTTTTTCCATCACGAAGTCTTTAAAGAAGCCCAGAGGTGGTGTTCTGTTTAGTGCGTTACGAGCCAAACACGCTAAGAAGCGGTTGTTCTTTCGAGCGCGACGAACAATAAAGCTAGTTAACTGTTCTGCCCATTTTAAGCGGCCATAGACGCCATCCAAGTCGAAAAAGATGGAGGCGTTGAGTAGTGCTTTCGGGTTCGGGTTATCAATCCAGTCAGCAAAACACTCTTCCCACTCTGAACGAGTCATGCGCCACAGTGGGTTGGTTGCCATAATATCGCCTGTGCAATATTTGTAGCCGCAGGCATCTAACCCATCGCTGACGTATTTTGCTAGGGCTTCGAAGTATTTACCATGTTTCTCTTCTTGATAGGTCTCATCTAGAATGATGGCGTTATCTTGGTCAGTCACCAACAGTTGCTCATCTCGCCCCATTGAGCCAAGTGCAAGGAAACAATAAGGAATTGGCGGTGGGCCAAGCTCTTCTTCTGCCATTTCTAGCAGACGCTGTTTGAAGCTTCGGCCAATGACCGACATCGCGCTACCCACCATGTGAGAGTTGGCATCTTCATTGACCAGACGCACGAAGCTGCTTTTCACTTCTTCGGCAACAACTGCTAAATCTTCGATAGTCTGTTGTTGGAAAATACTACTCACCAGCAACAACGAATTCTGAGATTCATAACGAACAATGTCGGTTGTTTCGATAATACCGATTGGTAATTGGTTTTTTACCACTGGTAGGTGATGTACGTTGTAACGCAGCATCGTTAACATTGCTTCATAGATGTAAGCGTTGTGGTCAAGAGACATGACCTCCGTGGTCATCACACTAGACACATCGTCCTGTGGGGACAAACCTTCAGCTAACACACGGGTACACAAATCACGGTCAGTAATGATACCAAGTACTGGGGACTGTGGATCGTCTTCGTCACGAACGAAATCTGGGTCGACGATAAGTAAAGCCGATACGTTGTCATTCGCCATTTGCTGCGCGGCTTGCTGGATTGTCTGACCACGATCAATCGTATGAGCATCGCCAGTCAGCAAGGTTTTCACTTTCGATGTCGTCAGGTCATTGGCGTCTTTGTTTTCTGAAATGGCTTGGCGTAAACGAGCGCTATTTTCAACTTCAACAAAATCCGCAAAGGAATCAAAGTTATCGTAAATTTCTTGGAAAATGTCACCAGGAATACAGTAGAGCAGGGTATCCTCAATGGCTTTTACCGGAAAGCGGACTTTGTTATTGGTGAGCATGCCCATCTGGCCAAATAGGTCACCTTCGTCAAGGCGATTATACAGCTCACCTTTGCGTCGATAAACTTCAACAACACCGCTTCGCACCACGTATAAATCTTGGATATAGTCTCCAAAATGGATGATGGGGGTATCTTCTCGGTAGTACGAGATTTCGACACTCTCTGTCACCTTGTTTAGTGTTTCTTCAGGGAGTTCATTGAACGGGGGATACTTGGCGAGAAAGTTGTAAATCTCGAGAAGTTCTGCATCCATCGAAGGCGCCTTTTAGTTCGCAAATAATAAAGTAATCTTAACTTAGTTTTAAAACAGAGTCTTATCTGAACCGCGATTTTCGTGCTCAGTCATAAGATTCTGACATATCGCACGATAAGGGAGCTTCATTTTTACTACTATATGGTCACCTCAATTGAAAAAGACGTCGTCGATATGTTTTCTTCGTGATGACTGATTAGATCTTTGGCTGTTTCAGATCGTTATCACGTCTTTAGATTAAGCTATTCTTCTTGAGCCAAGTAGCTCAGGCGATGGAATACAGTGTTTAGATAATTCTCATGAAAGGAAGTCGAATGATGAGAAATTTATTGCTTGTTTCTTTAGCTGCTTTGCCGGCGATATCAAGCGCAGCGGTCATGGACCAAGCAGAAAAATTTGGGTACGAACACATTCATTTGGATGTTGGTGCCGGAACGACAAACGAAGAATGGTTAGATAACTCTAATGCGACCACAGTTGGACTCGGTGGTAACTATTTGTTTACTGAGAACTGGTTGTTTAATGTTGATTACTCAGCGCAGTTTTTCCATCCGGATGATTTTACTCTTCGCATTGACCGCCTTTTGTTTGGTGGTGGTTACCGTTATGGAGTTACAGAGCAATTCGATATCTACGGGATATATGGAATAGGCGCAATCAAAGCGAAAGCGACGGACGACAAAACGGATAATACGTTGTCTTCCGATAGCGAATTGATTCAAGCTGTAACTGTTGGGGTGAATTACTTGCTCAGTGAAAAGCTTATTGCGACAGCTGAAGTGGAGTTGAACCGTAGTGATATCGTTGATGAGAACAATTTTAAGATCGGTCTTAACTACCAATGGCATAAAGTCATCGGCACTGGTCTTTTTTATCAGTTTAGAGATACTGATTACAGCGGTGAAAGCTCAGATTACGTCAATGAAGTAGGGCTGAGTTTGAAGTTTGTCTACTAGATCGGACGGGTTCGTTTTTGGCGTTAAGTTAAAACAAAAAAGGTCAGCTTATGCTGACCTTTCCTTTTAATAAAGTATGCGACAGTCGATTATAAAACCGCTGCAATGCCTTTACATAGAGGGCCCATATTTGACTTCGTCATACCAGCAACACTGATTCGGCCAGAACCGACAATGTAAATACCGAACTCTTCTTTAAGGCGGTTAACTTGCTCTTTAGAAAGACCAGAGAAAGAGAACATACCATTTTGACGTTCGATGAAACTAAAGTCTGCGTCCACACCCTCTGCTTTTAGTGTCGCTACAAACAGTTCACGCATTTCTTGAATGCGGTCACGCATTTCTGCTACTTCAGCTTCCCATTCCGCACGCATTTCGGTGTTGCCAAGAATGTGAGTCACGACAGCGCTGCCGTGTGCAGGTGGGTTAGAGTAGATAGAGCGAATAATGGCTTTAACTTGAGAAAAAGCGGTTGTTGCGACTTCTTCTGACTCAGCTACTAACGTGAAGGCACCTACGCGTTCATTGTATAGGCCAAAGTTTTTCGAGAAAGAGCTCGCGACTAGGATTTCTTTGTTGTATTTAGCAAAAGTACGAAGACCTGCAGCATCTTCTTCCACACCTTTAGCAAAGCCTTGGTAGGCGAAGTCGAACAGAGGAAGCAATTTCTTCTCTGCGACAAGTTTCGCCAATGTTTCCCATTCTTCAGCCGTAGGATCGATCCCTGTAGGGTTGTGACAGCAGCCGTGTAGAAGCACGATGTCGCCTTCAGATGCAGATTGCAGATCATTTAGCATCGCATCGAAGTCTTTGTCTTTTGTTTCAGCATTGTAGTAGCTGTATTGTGCCGTTTCGATACCAGCAGCAGTAAATACGCCGTTGTGGTTCGCCCATGTTGGGTTGCTGATCCAGATCTTTACATCGCCTAGTTGACGTTTAATAAACTCGCCGGCAACACGTAGTGCACCAGTACCACCCGGAGCTTGAGCTGTTTTAGCGCGTTTTTCGTTTACAATTTCTGCATCAGAGCCGAAAAGCAGTTTTTGCACTGCAATGCCGTACTCTGCTGTGCCTTCGATGGTTAGGTAAGATTTGGTTTTTTCAGTTTCAACAAGTGCTGCTTCAGCTTTCTTTACTGTCGCAAGAACGGGAGTTTCGCCTTGCTCGTTTTTGTAAATACCTACGCCAAGGTTAATTTTTTCTGCGCGAGCATCTTTTTTAAACTCTTCAGTAAGGCCAAGAATAGGGTCAGCCGGAGCGGCAACTACTTTTTCAAACATAATCTTCATCCATGTTAATCGAAGGGGTGTGCTAACATTTATACCTTTCAGCAATATTGGTTACAACCGTTACTGAAAAGAAAACCTAAAAAAGTTGCGATTTGAAACAGAATTCTAACATAACTAAAGTTTTTGCCATGAAAACGTTTGGTAGGCACAGAGTTTGAAGGGCATTTATGCCATGGTTGGAGAAGTTTTGCACACATCCCAATCGTTTCAATTCAGTGCTTTGCGTTAACGCGTTTATAGTTGTCTAGTGAGGATTTTTTGAGACAAAAAACGCCCCACCAAAGGTGGAGCGTTTACTGTTAGAAGTATGGATATCGGTTGGGGTTATTTCTTCAGATTGATTTCCGACTCAACCGCATTGGTTTCGATGTCAGGGTTAGAAGAAAGTTTTTCAGTCGCCCAGTCGTTCATATGCTTTAAGATCGCTTTTAATGCGTGCTTTTCGGTTGGTACTTCTGTCTTTTCAACTTCAAGTTTTTGCTTCGGATGCGTACCCGTCGCATCTTCTGCAACGTGTAACCAATCTGGATGCCAGTAATAAGGTTGGCCGGAAGGAGAGCTCCAAGAATGTACGCCGTTGGATTCACCTTTGTATTTAATATCTTCTTCGTTGTATTTCGCCATTATTGTTTTCTCTCATAATCCATGAGTTGAGGTGTGCATCACCATTACTATTTAAATGTAACAGATGTAATGAAAATTGATGTGATAACAATCGACTTATTTTGCCCTTTGAACGCTATAGAAGATGCGTACTTCTCATTCAGAAGAATTTACTATTTGGCAGGTTTTAGCTTTATTTGTGTTTAAAGCATACAACGATGGATTCGCCTACCTAATGCTATTCTTGAACGGTGATAGAGCCTAAACTACTCGTCATTCAAGTGTTTGAGAATCGCCGCTTTTGCATGCTCTTCTGTCGCTGTTTCCCCATCAGGGACTTCAAGATCAGCCTTTTTGTGTTCACCCAAAGCATCTTCAGCGATATGCAGCCAATCAGGATGCCAATAATAAGGGGTGGTACTGCCAGGATGGTCCCAACTGTGTACACCTTTATGTTTTCCGCGATACGAGAGATCGTCCATTGTAAAAACTTTCATCGCTTCCTCCTGATTTAAAGACAGTAGCTCGAAGTGAGTTTAACGCACTCAGTCCAACGTAAAACCTTGGCTTTTAGGTATTGCAAAGATGTGAGGCAATATGTGTGTAACGGTCAAAGTATGGGATATAAACGCTCACTTCGTGGCTGAAATATCTATTGATAAACTTGATAAATTACGTTGCTAAATTGAATACTCCCATATCAGAATGCTGGCGCGAAGTATGCTATGGTGCGGCTGTAAGTGAAATGAGGGAAACATGAACCGATACCGTCAACTGGCTGAGCTGTTCAAAACGCAGATTCAGCAAAATACATGGAGAGCAGGGGAAAAGCTGCCATCAGTGCGTGTAACAAGCCGAAACCATTCTGTCAGCGCAGGTACGGTATTACAAGCTTATCAGCTGCTCGAAGCACAAGGTTGGGTCGCAGCGAAACCTCAGTCTGGATACTTTGTGACTGCGGAGTTGGACCGCTTCGAACCGAGTTCTCCAGCCACTTCCGTTTATCGCTCCAGCATCAACGATGAACTTTACGACTACCTCAAAAATCAGGCCTCACCGAATGCGGTGAAGTTTGGCTCCGCGTTTCCAGACCCTGCATTGTTCCCATTAGAAGCGCTAAACCGCAACCTAGCCAGCTCAGGCAGGAAAATGGGGGCAGAGACGTTATTGGATAACTTGCCGCCGGGCTGTGAGTCTCTACGCCGTTTGATTGCTCAACGGTACATCCAACAAGGTATGGTGTTTACCCATGATGATATTGTCGTTACTTCTGGCGCATTAGAAGCGTTGAATTTGAGCCTTCAGGCCGTGACCCAGCCTGGAGATACTGTTGTAGTTGAATCACCGACGTTTTATGGCGCACTTCAAGCGATTGAACGTTTAGGTCTAAAGGCGATAGAAATAACGGTGGATCCGTTAACTGGACATTCAGTGGATCAAATTGAAGCGACTTTTACCGACAATGATGTTCGCGCATGTTGGTTAATGACTAACTTTCACAATCCAACAGGAACCTTATTAAGTGACGGGCAGAAGCAGCGTATCGTCGAACTGGCTGACAAATACGATGTGTACTTGATCGAAGATGATGTGTATTCAGAGCTTTATTTTTCTGAAAAAAAGCCAAGCTCACTTAAAGCTTTTGATACACAAGAGCGCGTATTGCATTGTGGATCATTTTCAAAAAGCCTTTGCCCTGGCTATAGGCTGGGCTGGGTGGTAAACAAACGCTTCAATGCGCAACTTCAAAAGCTGCAACTTATCTCGACGTTGTCAGGCAGTGCACCAATCCAGCAGGGTATCGCGCATTACTTGCAAAACGATAGTTATGATAGCCATCTTAGAAAACTGCGAAAGAATCTTGAGCAGCGGCAATTGGCGTTTATTGAACTGGTTGATAAGTACTTTCCCCAATCGATTCGTTACACGCAACCGGAAGGCGGCTATTTTCTTTGGATAGAACTGCCGAAAACAAAGTGCGGAAAAGCGATTTATCAAAAGTTATTGGAAGCGAACATCACTGTAGCATTTGGTCAGTTGTTTTCTGTCGCTCCAAATTATGAGAACTACCTGAGGCTTAATACATCGTTACCTGTAAATGATGAATTAGAACAAGCCGTGAAGACGGTCGGAGAATTACTTCATTAGCCAACTGTTTACCTGTTTTTTGCTCAAACTGTATCAGTGGACGATACCGAAGCTGTGTTTCAATCATGGGCAGACAACCATTTAGGTTAGGAGCCGGAATGAAAAAGCAGTTGGTAAAGCATGAACTTAGGTTGATGGGTGTTGCTATTTTTAGCGCATTTTTGTTGGTGTTTGCACACTTGATATTGGCGAAATCTTTTTCTCATATGGTTTGGACGGAATACACTGCTGCCGTTATCCCATTTGTGATGTTTGGCTTGTGTGTGGTTGGAGTAAAATACGCAGCGCGAGCAGATGAGGATGACGACGAAGATAACAACTAGAGTGCATACACCGGTTGCTAGAAAATCATTCGTACAAAATAAAAGACCTCCACATGGGAGGTCTTTTTAATTCAATATCACTAAAAAGTGATTAGAAGTTCGCAGAGCGAGGAGTACGTGGGAATGGGATCACGTCACGAACGTTGCCCATACCAGTTACGTAAGATACTAGGCGCTCGAAGCCTAGACCGAAGCCTGCGTGTGGCACTGTACCGTATTTACGTAGGTCGCGGTACCAGCTCATATGTTCAGGATCGATACCCACTTCACGCATACGTGCATCTAGAATGTCTAGGCGCTCTTCACGCTGAGAACCACCGATGATTTCGCCGATGCCCGGTGCTAGA
Source organism: Vibrio sp. 1557 (assembly GCF_033340175.1). Classification (NCBI taxonomy): domain Bacteria; kingdom Pseudomonadati; phylum Pseudomonadota; class Gammaproteobacteria; order Vibrionales; family Vibrionaceae; genus Vibrio; species Vibrio sp. 1557. The sequence continues at coordinate 259,656 of NZ_JAWOVZ010000002.1, forward strand.
ACGTCCATCGCTGCAACTGTTTTACCGTCATCGTTAGCACGCATGTAGAATGCTTTGATGTCTTTCGGGTAGTTCTTAACGATTACAGGTGCTTTGAAGTGTTCTTCAGCAAGGAAACGCTCGTGCTCAGAAGACATATCGATACCCCATTCAACTGGGAATTCGAACTCACGACCTGAATCAAGAAGGATCTGGATTGCGTCAGTGTAGTCAACCTGCGCGAAGTCAGAAGAAACGAACTGCTCTAGACGAGTGATTGCTTCTTTGTCGATGCGTTGAGCGAAGAACTCAAGGTCATCACGACACTCTGCAAGCACCGCTTTAAACACGTACTTGAGCATGTCTTCAGCCAGTTTCGCTACATCATCCAGTTCTGCGAACGCAACTTCAGGCTCAACCATCCAGAATTCTGCTAGGTGGCGGCTTGTGTTTGAGTTTTCAGCACGGAAAGTAGGGCCGAAAGTGTAAACTTTGCTTAGCGCACAAGCGTAAGCTTCTGCGTTTAGCTGACCAGATACGGTTAGGAACGTCTCTTTACCGAAGAAGTCTTCGTTGTAGTCCACTTTACCAGCGTCAGTGCGAGGAAGGTTTTCCATGTCTAGCGTAGATACGCGGAACATTTCACCAGCGCCTTCAGCATCTGAAGCCGTGATCAACGGCGCAGATACCCAGAAGTAACCTTGCTCGTGGTAGAAGCGGTGGATTGCTTGAGATAGGCAGTTACGTACACGTGCTACTGCACCGATTACGTTTGTGCGCGGACGTAGGTGCGCAACTTCACGTAGGTACTCGATTGAGTGACGAGTTTTTGCCATTGGGTAAGTTTCAGCATCTTCAACCCAACCAACCACTTTAACGTCAGTGGCAGCAAGTTCGAAGTCTTGACCCTTTGCAGGAGATTCAACAATCTTACCAGTTACTTCAACAGAGCAGCCAGTCGTTAGCTTTAATACTTCGTCTTCGTAATTATTAAGATTATTTGGGACCACGGCCTGAATCGGGTCGAAACAAGAGCCGTCATATATGGCAAGGAAAGAGATTCCAGCTTTGGAATCACGACGTGAACGGATCCAGCCACGAACAGTCACTTCGCTGTCTACTGCTAGCTGACCTTTCAATACGTCTGATACAGGCGCGTAAGTCATGTTTTCAATATTCTCCATTGAGGTAAAAATTCAACTCAACGCTTACTTAAAGTACTTGTCTAATAACATTTTTGTTCAAAAAACAAGCTAAGCGCTGAGTTGGGTAGCATTTTACAGATTCAACGAGACATATTACCTGTCAATTCGCTCGCATCAACCTTTATATTCGTTTTGATGGGGAGAATCTCTCTATTTATTCACTCTTTTGTGCTCTGAAAGTGTGAATTGGTTTAGTAATTGCTCTAAACGTTCGGATAGATGCTCTAAATCAACACTAATATCACGCGTGTGCGATGCTGATTGCGATGTGTCGTTAGCATGCAGTGTGATCACATCTATTTTAGATTGAATATGCTGACTTACATCAGATGTGGTTTGCGTCTGGTTTTGGATATCTTCTGCATGCCTGAGAACTTGGCGCATCTCGTCAACAACGTTATGCATTGTGGCTGATAGTGCCTCGACATCGACAGAGCGTTGATGAGCAAACTGGCAGACGGTATCAACAGAAGTTAATGACTCTTCACTTCCTTGCTGGAATTGAGAAATGATATGTTCAATATTACCAGTGGCTTCAGCCGTCCTAGAAGCCAGGTTACGCACTTCTTCCGCGACGACCGCAAAACCGCGTCCTTGCTCTCCGGCACGGGCGGCTTCAATAGCAGCATTCAACGCGAGCAGGTTGGTTTGTTCTGCAATACCCTTAATAACCACAAGAATGGACGACACTTCTTCGGTTCTTTGGTTTAGAGAGCTGATTTTTTCCCGTACGGTATCAATGTTACTTACTAGTTGTTTGATGTCTTCACTTACATTGTGTGCTTGGCTTGCACTATGAGTGGCGACATCAACGGTGTGATTGACCAAAACAGTAGCATTATTAGTCGAGTCCTCAACCGCAGTTTGTTGCTGCAACATATCGGTGATATTAATTTGTACTTCGTTGGTCTCTAGCTGTTGGTTATTGGCCGCTTTATCTGTGGACTGCGCGACAGCAGTTAGTTTACTCGCGGAGTCGGCAAGTGAGTGAGAGGTGTCTTGCACACGTTCTAAGCTTTCGGAGACCGTATCCATGAATGAATTGATTGAAGTAGAAAGTTGGCCCACTTCATCCTGTTGGTGATGCATAAGTCGTTGAGATAGATCTTTGCTATGGCTCACATTCGACATGAATTTCGACGTTCTTTGAATTGGTCGTACAATGATTTTCTGAATCAAACTCATCGTTATGATGAAGCCCACAAATGCGATTACGGCCATTATTCCCATCGCAAACATTGCCTGTTTACTGATCATTGAATTGACGTGGTTCATGTTGTATTCCAAGCGAATCGCGCCCAACACTTCTCCTGCTGGTGCAACGTGGCAAGAAACGCAGTTGGTGCCACGGTAATTTTCGCTCGATTTCATTGGTAGTGCGACTACTAACCCTTTGCCCCAATCGGCTGAGATTGGTTCAATCACCAGTTCACCATTCAACGCTCGTTGATCAATATCATCGACAGGCTGCTGGTTTTGTTGCCCAGGTCCGTAAAGTTTGGTCACAGTATCAGCTCGCAACACGCGAACTGCTTCAATGCCTTCTTGGGTCAGGGCCTTTTGACGTAAGGTTTCTTTTTGCGACATGGTGCCCGTAAGCATCATCATATTTAGGCTATCGAAATAATTGCTAGCCTTATCATGGAGTTGTTCACTAAGAACATCATTGATTAAGGTTTTTTGTTGATGGTATTGGTAAGCCGTAGAGGCAGCTAGAACGCAGCTGAAGACAGCAATTAACGCCAGTAAGAGCTTAAAAGTGATAGTTGAGCGCATAAATTTATAAGTGTAATTGGAACGAACTGCACAATATTAATGTGCACAAATGCGCACTGCGAACAACGAAATGAATGATTGTGACCCCACACATGTTGGGGATATGTAATTGTGATGTGAGTGCTGTGTAATCAAATGTTTGGCGCGTGACAGAAATACGGCGCTCTGGTGTGAGTGATAGCAAAGAGGCCAGGAACCAGCGGAAGTTTTTGCTACGCTTGTATGGGGTAACGCTTGTCTCTTGGCAGCGAATTCCTTAGTATTGCCTGTCTTTTTAAAGCCTGAGAATCAAGATGAAAACAGAATTATACAAAGAGTTTATGTTCGAAGCAGCACACCATTTGCCACACGTACCAGAAGGTCACAAGTGTGGTCGTTTGCACGGACACTCTTTCCTTGTTCGTCTTTATGTAGAAGGTGAAGTTGATCCACATACAGGTTGGGTAGTGGATTTTGCAGAGATCAAAGCTGCATTTAAACCAATTTACAATCGCTTAGACCATTACTACCTAAACGACATTGAAGGGTTAGAGAACCCGACTAGCGAAGTATTAGCAAAATGGATTTGGCAGCAGCTTAAGCCAAGCTTACCACTGCTAAGTAAAGTAGAAATCAAAGAAACGTGCACAGCGGGTTGTATTTACAAAGGTGAATAAGTCACTTTCCATTGAGCATTAAACAAAGGCAAGCGAGAAGCTTGCCTTTGTTGTATCTGAATGCCCCAATTTTGATTATGCTTCGCCTGCTAGCTTAATGGGTGTCGTAGAATCCATTCTTTTTCATTATCACCCAATGTTGTTTCCTCTGTATTAATGAATCCGCACGCATCAAGAAAACTCATAGCGTATTGCTGACTTTGTGGAACAGTGGAGCAAAGAGAGGTGCTTTTAGGGTTAATGGTATACGCATAAAGGAACAGTTTACGCAATGCCTCACTCCCAACCCCTTGACGTTGGAAACGTTGATCAATCATCAAGTATTTAAGCTCCAGTTCGTATCGTTTAGCAAACGGCGCATGTTGGGAGAAACCTTTATCGATAACAAGATAGCCTACTAATAGGTCATCAGAATAAATCGTAAAGAACGCCTCTGACTTACTACGTTTTTGATAAGCCATTTCAAACGGTGTAAAAAATCCTTTTTGCTCTTCTTGCACATCCAATTGCATCAAACTTGAAAAATCTTTCAGTTTGGTGGGTTTAATCGCAATCATCGCTCAATCACAAATTGGCGGCATACCGTTATGCCACCACGAGTTTTTATAGAGTATTAAATCTATTTTAAGTAACTAACCGAGTGAAGAAAAGCTAGCAATGAAGAGGGTAATAATAACCTTGGTGAATGTATGCGCCCAATGTTGTGAGTAAGTGAGCACTGTCTGCCGTTTCTACGCCTTCAACAATGACCGTGCAGCGATACGTATTGCCCATAGCAATTAACTGACGCAAGGTTTCTATCTTTTTATCATCAGTTTTTAGGCCAATAACAAATTCTCGGTCGATTTTGAGATAGTCCGGATTCAGCTTGCTGATAAGCGCCACATTATTATTACCGGTGCCAAAGTCATCAATACTGATTTTACAATCCAGAGCTTTTAGTTTCGCGACATTGCCATAAATCTCAGAGGTATAGTACATCGATGCATTTTCTGTGATTTCGATTGTCAGCAAACGGCAATCCCGATTAGATAGCTCTCTATATAGGATTGAAAAGTTACGCCCTCGCAGCAAAGAAGGACAAACGTTAATGCTGATAGGGATGGGCAACGCTTTTTGTTTGGTGTAGATGGAATCAATCACCAGCAAGGTATGAGTTAGCAGCAATCCATTGCGGATCAGTGTTTCAATAAACCGTTGCGTATTTTTTACCTTAAACCGGGAGAGGGCTTCGTAGTGCACAATCTTTTGTGCCGAAGTGTTATAAATCGGTTCTAGTTTTATTTTGAATTGTCGAATTGCGCACAAGTAAGCCATAAAGGCTTGTAGGGAGCGGTGACGCAGTATAATGAGAAAAAGTAAGCTCAGTAGAATGATACTTTGAAACGGTCCAGAGATGTAATACACCTCTTTATAGCCACTATTCTTTACGTGATAATTGAAAAAGCGTTCATTGGTGTTACCAATCTCTAACGACGTTCCGGTATTCGTTGATAGCTTCATACCAGAAAGAAAAAAACGTGAAATATGATTTTCAACATTGTCGGATAAGTTAATGTTTTTAACACGAACCAAAACGGTTGCGTTATTTAAGTCAAATGATTGGGTGGTGTAATTGTTATTGTTACTCCACTCTTCAAAGGCTTTTTTGCTGACAGGGACAACGGTTTCTGGAGTGACTAAGCATCGAATATTGAAACGATCTAGCATCATGCTCGATTCCACCAACTTCACATTATCAAATAGTGACTTCAGTTCGCTTTCATTAGCAAAGCAACTCCTGCGGGAAAGGCTCTCTGCAATTTCGAAGGCGTTATCCAGATAATTATGTTTAACGATGCTGTTTATCGCGTAGTAACAGATAGCAAAGAAAATGATCGCAGTGATCAACACAACCCACATCGCTTCTGAATAGATCTTTTTATTACGCAGGCAAATACGAAGTGCTTTTCGAAGACTATTGGTTGTGTATTGATTGATCTTCTGTTGATGTTCGATGCCATTCTGGTGGTTGTTTTGCATAGTAAAAGGGATGAAGTATCCGGTCCGGTGAATGTTTTCGATAATGTTTTTGTTAGTGGTTAAGTGTTCTTCCGTGAGCTTGCGAAATTTCTTTCTTAGAGCGGCCACCGCGTTTTTAAAGCCATTTTCAGGCAGTGTCATTTTGTATTGTTGAGTGATTTTGCTTTCTATTAACCGCTGACTAATCGGCGTATTTAAACTGCCGTATGTGGCGATAGTTGACAGAATGGCGTACTCATTTGGGTTGACAGGAATGGAGTGGTGGAGTGACTGATTGAGCTCTAGAGATATTTCGTTTTCGGACAAGCAAACGCAGATTTGGTTTCCAATTTCAAACCTAATCATGTGTTGATGTGCTCCAAGTTTAATTTTTGGCTACGTTATCAATAAAGCTAGGGAAGAGATGTGATTTTTTACTGAGATATCCATAATATTTGGATATATTCAACGTTTTAGGTTTTTTTTACTTGTCCTGATAACGCATTTTCCTGGATTTTTTAGGTATAAAAAACCCGAGCATAAACTCGGGTTTTGATTGGTATTCAGAAAGGCGTGTTAGCAAATCACTTTGATTGCTAGACCACCTTGAGATGTTTCGCGGTATTTCGCGTTCATGTCTTTACCTGTTTCTAGCATGGTTTCGATAACCTTATCTAGAGAAACAGTTGGAGCTGAAGAGCGACGTAGTGCCATGCGAGTAGAGTTGATTGCTTTTACTGCCGCAATACCGTTACGCTCAATACATGGAACCTGAACCTGACCTGCAACTGGGTCACACGTTAGACCTAAGTTGTGCTCCATCGCGATTTCTGCTGCCATACACACTTGCTCTGGGCTACCACCCATAAGCTCAGCAAGGCCTGCTGCTGCCATAGAACATGCCACGCCAACTTCACCCTGACAGCCAACCTCAGCACCAGAGATAGACGCGTTGCGCTTGTAAAGACCACCGATTGCGCCAGAAGCCGCAAAGTAACGGATGTAATCTTTTTCAGTCACAGTTTGGATGAACTTATCGTAGTAAGCCAGTACCGCAGGGATGATGCCACACGCACCGTTAGTTGGTGCTGTAACAACGCGGCCACCTGCTGCGTTCTCTTCGTTTACTGCGAAAGCAAACATGTTTACCCAATCAACAACAGACATTGGGTCGTTTGTCGTCTTTTCTGAAGTAAGTAGCTGCTGGCGAAGTGCTGCTGCACGACGAGGCACGCGTAGTGGACCAGGCAAAATACCTTCTTCATTCATACCGCGATCCATACACTCGCGCATTGTGCGCCAGATGTTCGCGAAATAAGTACGAGTTTCTTCATCTGAATGAAGCGCATGCTCATTCTTCATGGTTAGTGCGCTGATGGACAATCCACTTTCGTGGCATTGGTTAACCAGTTCCTCTGCCGTTGTAAACGGGTAAGGTACTTTTACTGGGTTCTCAGCTTCTTTACCGAAATTTTCTTCATCAACGATGAAACCACCGCCGATAGAGTAGTAAGTTTTTGAGTACGCTTTTTCGTCATCAATCCAAGCGTGGATCTGCATGCCGTTTTCGTGTAGCTCTAGGTTTGTTTTGTGGAAGTTCATTCCACCTTCACGTGGGAACGATACTGTGTGACAGTGCATGCCAACAGGAAGGCGTTCAGTTTCTTCTACACGAGCGATAAAGCCCGGGATAGAATCGATATCAACTTTCTCAGGAGTGTTGCCTGCAAGACCCATGATGATAGCAATATCTGTGTGGTGACCTTTCCCTGTCAGTGATAGTGATCCATAAACGTCAACGGTGATTTTAGTGATGTCGCGCAGTTTTCCCATTGCACGAAGATCATCAATAAACTCTTTACCCGCTTTCATTGGGCCTACAGTGTGTGAGCTTGAAGGTCCAACACCGATTTTATAGATATCAAAAACACTAATCATATCGATTACCTCAGAAGAAAGCCTCCCAAGGGGAGTTGGGAGGCTTAATTTTATCGTTATATTTTTGGATTAATCATACTGCACTGGGCAGAGATGATTAAAGAGCGCCGTAGATTACAGAACTAATTGCAGCAAGACCACAGATTGCTGTGAAAATTTGCACAGGTGCTGAAGTTTTGTACTTAGCCATCGCAGGAACTTTTTGCATTGCGAAGATTGGCATCAAGAATAGGATTGCCGCAATCATCGGTGCACCCATTGTTTCAATCATACCTAGGATGCTTGGGTTAACGATAGCAACGATCCAAGTTGTGATTACAATGAAGATTAGAGACATCTTCTCGATCTTGCTTACTGGTGATTTTGAACGAGATTTCACTAGACCAACTAGACCTTCGTGCGCGCCTAAGAAGTGGCCAAAGTAGCTAGAGGTGATCGCTGCGAAAGCAACCAATGGACCCATGTAAGAGATCAGTGGAGATTCATGCACGTTTGCTAGGTAAGAAAGAACAGAGATGTTTTGCTCTTGCGCTGTTGCTAGTTGCTCTGGAGACAGAGAAAGTACAACAGAGAAAACGAAGAACATAACAAAGCCCATCAGCATCATTGCTGCGCCACCAGTGATAGTGTCAGTTTTCTTAACTGCGTCATCACCGTATACACGACGTTGCTCTTTAGAGAATTGAGAAATGATTGGGCTGTGGTTGAAAGAGAACACAATAACAGGGATTGCTAGCCAAACGATAGCTGGCATTGCACCCCAGTCAGGCGACACTTCCATCATTGAAGTGTTCCAACCAGGAATTAGGTATACAGACAGTGCTAGTAGGATGAACACGAGAGGGTAAACCATTGCTGAAGTTGCTTTCAGCATAAGCTCTTTACCGAATACTACGCCTGCTGTCATTGCAGCAATAAGTGCACCAGAAAGTAGCCAGCGAGGAATAGATTCCATGCCCATTTGGTTAACTAGGAAAGAGTCAACTGTGTTTGTGATACCAACACCGTAGATAAGTACGATTGGGTAGATAGCGAAGAAGTAAGCGAACGTAATAAGGTTTGCGCCAGTCTTACCAAAGTGCTCTTCTACTGTGTCGGTGATGTCCGCTTCAGGGTTTTTCGCAGAAAGAACGAAACGAGCTAAAGATTTGTGTGCGAACCAAGTCATTGGTGCTGCAATTAGGGCTAGGATTACTAATGGCCAGAAGCCACCTGCACCTGCTTTAATAGGAAGGAACAGTACACCTGCACCTACTGCCGTACCAAAAAGGGACAGACACCAGGTAAAGTCTTTGTAAGAAAACTTACTAGACGATTGTGCGGTAGAAACCGAAGAAGTAGTTGTATTCATTTTTTAGTTACTCATTTTGGGAACAGGAAATAAGTCGGGAGTAATTTTGCAAGATTTTACACTAGGAAAATTAGATCTAAATCATTTATTGCTTACGCTTATTGAATGATATGTCAAAAACCTGCTTTTTATCACGAAAATGATGTGCTACTCGTGATTTCTGCTAATGAGTAAAATTAGAAAAACTTATCAATAGGGCTGTTTGTATAAATTTATTTCACCGCAAGCGTTTGCGGTGAAAATGGAAAATTAATCTAATGTGAATGAATGTTTATGAAGCAACGTTTTATTAATATTGATGCGCATAATGATCGCGCCTATAAAAGCACCGATATCAACAACTGTTTAATGTGAAATAATATGTTTTTGCATTGATTCGATAATTTGTGCCGTCATGCCCCAGATGAAATGCTGTCTATATGGGATAGCAAATACACGATGACTGCTTCTTTTTAGGTCAAATTTGGTGCTATACAATTTTTTGGGGTTCAGAATATGGTTGGCTGGAACCTCAAAAACTGACTCTACTTCATTTGGGTCAATATGCGTTTTATATTCCGGAGAAACAAAAGCCAAAAAAGGTGTCACATTAAACTGACTAATCGTTGGTAGTGTAGGCAGTTGACCAAACACATGAATATGCTCATCTTCTATCCCAACTTCTTCTTTGGTTTCTCTTAAAGCGGTATTCACGAGCTGAATATCTTCCTGCTCATATTTGCCACCGGGAAAGCTGATTTGTCCCGGATGATGGCGTAAGTGGGCTGCGCGCTTAGTCAGAATGACTTGTAACCCGTCATCGCGTTCCACAAAACCGATTAAGACTGCCGCATCTCTCAGGGACTTTTCTTTCATCCATTTCAGTCGTGCAAGGGACTCTTTGTGGTAGCCCGTTGGAAGCCGAAATTGAAAGTTCTGTAGTAAATGAGTTTTGTCGATAACCAAACTGGGTCCTTATTTATCGTGCCTAACCATTATTTATTATACTCAAAGACGGCAAAGCGTATGGCGTTATCGTTACTGGTTACCAAATAAAGCATTCGCATTAAAACACTCGCCAGCACTTTCCCTCTTTGTGTTGTGTGTCTCACTCTGCTTGAACATATTAATTTGAAACTTATAAGGTTATACACCATTCTTTATTTTAGGACGTCACTATAGGGCAAGCATTGACCAATGAAAGGGATTATTTTCACCGAGTTCATGGAGTTAGTGGAAGAGAAATTCGGTCTTGATGTGTTAGACCAAGTTCTCGATCTTTCTAACGATGAAGGTGTTTACACCGCTGTTGGTAGTTACGATCACAAAGACTTGGTTAAGTTGATCGTGAATCTCAGTAAAGTATCTGGTGTTCCCCCCGAGCAACTGCAAGAAGTGTTTGGAGAGTGCGTCTTTTTGAATTTACTTCGCTCCATTCCTAGTCACGCCAGTTTGCAACAGTGTGAAACGACGTTTCAATTTGTTCGCCATGTTGAAGACTTTATTCATGTCGAAGTTAAGAAGCTCTATCCTGATGCTAACCCTCCGCAATTTGATTTCATTAGTGAAAACCAATCCCAATTGGTATTTGACTACCACAGCGCAAGATGTATGTCTCACGTATGCTTAGGATTGATAAAAGGCTGTGCTGCACATTTTGGTGAGGTAGTTCATATCAAACATCAAAACCAGTCAGAAGATGGCAGCAAAGTACGTTTTTGGTTAGAGGCTCAATAAGAACAATATGACGGGAAGTTCCTCATTAGAAAGGAAACTCAAACGAGAAGTTGCATCAAGAAAAGCAGCTGAGCAGCTGTTGGAACAGAAAAGCTTAGAGTTATATGAATCCAACCAGCAACTCAGTGTTGCATTGAAAAAGCTAGAGCTGAAATCTAAAAAGGATCTGCGTAAGTTTGAGTTTGAAGAGCAAATTGATGCGACGTTGATTAAGTTCGGTCGTACTTTTTTATCGAGCACGTTCGATGAAGCAATGATAGCGAGCTTTATTGAGCAGCTCACTTCTAACTCGATCATTTCTGCGGCTTACTTGTTTCTTGACGCTACAAAGCTGAGCTCATTACGTCGTCATCACTTTGGTCACTTACAGCTTCGTCATAACAACGAGATTTTCACCACTCCTAATTGGCAGGGAGAGAATTTGCATTTGCCAGTTATCATTGATGGGGAAACGGTTGGGGAGTTGATTTTCTCTGTGTTGCAAGATCAAATCGATCAGTCTTTTATTTCCAAACAGATGGAGCTCGTGTCTGACTTAGTTCATGGTGTTATTGGTCGACACTTAAGTTTAGAGCGAGAGGTCGAGCTGAGAAAGCGGGCTGAGGAATCAGAGAAAGCGACGAAGGAGTTTGTCGCCATGATTAACCATGAGCTGCGAACTCCTCTCAATGGCGTATTGGGTAGTGCGGAGTTATTGAGTCGAACCCAATTAGAAGAAGAGCAGCGTCAATACTTGAGCAATTTGACTCAATCAGGGGACTTATTGAGAGTTATCATTAATGATCTTCTTGATTTCAGTAAGATGAATGCCGGTATGATGGAAATCATACATAAAGTTTTTGCCTGGGAGGAGCTTGAAAAAGCCATCATGGGTGTATTTGCAGCTAAGGCTGCGGAAAAACGCATCCATTTCTCTATCGACAAAAAGCTGGGGATCCCTGAATTTTTAGTCGGTGACTTAGAGCGCATTACACAAATTTTGGTTAACTTGGTGGGAAACGCGATTAAGTTTACTCACTTGGGTGGTGTCGTGTTACGTGTGGAATGGCTTAACGGCACGGCTTATTTTGAGGTTGAAGACACTGGTATTGGCATCCCAATAAAAGCACAGCCGTCACTCTTTGACCCATTTGTCCAAGTTGATCGCTCGGCGAAACGCAGCTTTGAAGGCTCAGGTTTAGGTCTCGCGATTTGTAAAAACCTCGTGGATTTGATGCAAGGTCAAATTAGCTTTGAGAGTGAAGAGCGCAAAGGGACAACTTTTAAAGTTGCTATTCCTCTTGAGGAAGGGCAAGCACAAGGCACAGCAGAGGGGGAATTGGTCACTATAGAGCGAAGCGATTTAGCAGGACGCTCAATATTAGTGGTTGATGACATCAGAATGAATCAAGTCATTGTTACTCAAATGCTGAAAAAACTCGACATTACACCTGATTTAAAAGCCAACGGAAAAGAAGCATTAGAAGCGGTGAAAAGTAAAGACTACGAACTGATATTCATGGACTGCCGAATGCCAGAAATGGATGGTTATGAGGCGACGATGTATCTGAGAGAGCGTGGCTTTACTCATCCTATTATTGCATTAACCGCTGGCACTACCATCGAAGAGCGTCAAAAGTGCATTGATTCAGGCATGGACGACATACTCACTAAGCCGTACACCGCAACCGATATCGAACAGATTATGTGTAAGTGGCTTGAGCAGTAGACGCTGCCTCTTAAAAAGTATGTTTGTTGGCCAACGGCTAAAAGCTAAAGTACATGCAAATAAAACACACAAAAAAACGCACCAAACTGGATAATGCCGCTCGTTTAACGATGTTTTTTGGGTCATTCTAGCGAGCCTTGGCGAGACTAAGAATCTAGTAGCAACACGATGAGCGGGTAATGAAACAAATTTGACCACAAAGTGCTTGAATAGAAGAACCTGTATCACGCTCCTTCGTCGCTGTGCAGGGTGATGAGATACAGAAATATGCCACTCGCTGTTAAATGAGCGGCATTATCCGTTCTGGAGGCGTTTTAGATTGTTTTCGTCAATAGCATTAAAGCGGCGTTGTGTGCTGTTGAAACCTACGATTGCAGCGCTGGCAAAATCTTTGAAAGCTTATCCAACGTTTCTTGATACTCAGAGGCGCAATCGCTATCTGCCACGACGCCGCCGCCAGCCCAAGCGTAAAGTTTGTTTTTTTCCGCTACAAGAGTTCGGATAGTAATGCTGGTGTCCATACGACCATGGCGTGAAATGTAGCCAATACTGCCGCAATACGCGCTGCGTCGATACGGCTCCAGTTCTTCAATAATCTGCATTGCGCGAACTTTAGGTGCTCCCGTAATTGAACCGCCTGGAAAACACGCTCGCAGCAAATCCGCAGGAGCGTATTGTTCATCCAAATTTGCACGAATGGTGCTCACCAAATGATGCACGGCAGGGAAGCTTTCAATATCGAACAACTTTGGCACGTGGACGCTACCCGGTGATGCAACTCGACCAATATCATTACGCAGCAAATCGACAATCATCAGGTTTTCTGCCTGATCTTTTTCCGCTGTCTGCAAGTCATGGGCATTAGCGTTATCTTTCGTTGGATCTTCGCTGCGTGGGCGAGTACCTTTGATTGGTTTTGTTTCAATGACGCGATCTTTGAGCTCTAAAAAGCGCTCTGGAGAGATACTCAAAATCGAAGACTCAGGCATACGGATAAACGCTGAGAATGGCGCTTGGTTGGCGGACTCCAATTTCAGATACGCTTGCCACTCGCTGCCTTGATACGGTGCGTTAAAGCGCTGCGCCAAATTTATCTGATAACAGTCACCGCTCAACAAGTATTCTTGCACCTTGTCAAAGCGAGTAGCGTAGCTCTCTTTCGTCATGTTTGACTGCCAAGCACCAGACAAAGCGAAGTCAACGGTTTGTTCTGCTTTTTGCTCGTTTAACCACTGCCAAGCTTGCTCGATATTCTGACCAACTAGGCATGCTTTTTTAAGCTTGTGGTCAACAACAACGGCCCATTCATACAGACCTACCGCCATATCCGGCGTGTTGAGATCTTTTTCTGCCACTTCTGGCATCGTTTCTACGCGGCGACCTAAATCGTAACTGAAGTAACCGAGCGCACCACCAACAAAAGGCAAATCCAATTCTTTATTTAACTCTACGTGAGGAAGCCACTGTTCTTGCAATTGATGAAGCAGCGTGAATGGGTCATCTTGAGTTGAATAGGCATTCGATGGCGTTTCAACTTGTGTGTTGTCGGCAGTGGTTTCTAACGTTGCAATCGGGTTGGCGACCAACACATCGAAGCGGCTATCGATATGCGTTTTTGATGCAGAACGCAGCAACATCGCCCAAGGTAGGTGTTGAATGCGAGAAAAAAGGTGAAGAGCAAACTCTGGTGCGTATTCCAACGCTTTAAAATCAATGAATTGATTGTCCATGTTGTTCATTTGTGTAATTTGTGACAAAGAGATCGTTCACTGCATGGCATGTCATGGGCAGCAAGAGTATCATATTCCTCTGTGTAGCCAAACTCCCTCTATTCATAGGGTTTTGAGATGGTTTACAAGTAGGCAACTTCAGCATTTCGTGTGTCGATATCAGCCGTTCGACAATTGTTTATAAAAAACGAAGCTCAAAAGAGCAATAAGCTCAACAAACACGATTGAAGCTAAGCCAATAATGGAAGCATAACTATAACGAGGCATGTAATGACGGTAATACGCAAGCAGGATGTGATCAGCAGTGTCGCTGATGCGCTACAGTATATTTCTTACTACCACCCGCTAGACTTTGTTCAAGCTCTTGAAAAAGCCTATCACCGCGAAGAGAGTCAAGCCGCGAAAGACGCGATTGCTCAGATCCTAATTAACTCCCGAATGTCCGCAGAAGGTCACCGTCCAATTTGTCAGGATACTGGTATTGTGACGTGTTTCGTCAACATCGGTATGGGCGTGCAATGGGATTCGACCGACATGACGGTTCAGCAGATGGTAGATGAAGGTGTTCGACAAGCGTACACGAACCCTGATAACCCGTTGCGTGCGTCAGTACTTATGGACCCTGCTGGTAAACGTATTAATACCAAAGACAACACGCCTGCCGTCGTACATATCAACATGGTACCGGGCGATAAAGTTGAAATTCAGATCGCTGCGAAGGGCGGCGGTAGCGAAAACAAAACTAAGATGGTGATGCTAAACCCATCTGACGATATTGCTGAGTGGGTAGAAAAAACGCTACCAACTATGGGGGCGGGCTGGTGTCCTCCTGGCATGCTTGGCATTGGTATCGGCGGTACGGCTGAAAAAGCAGCGGTATTGGCAAAAGAATCTCTAATGGAACACATCGATATTCAAGAGCTTATCGACCGTGGTCCACAAAACGCAGAAGAAGAGCTTCGTTTGGATATCTTCAATCGCGTGAACAAACTTGGTATCGGTGCGCAAGGTCTTGGCGGTTTGACGACTGTTGTCGACGTTAAAATCAAAACTGCGCCAACGCACGCGGCTTCTAAGCCTGTTTGTTTGATCCCGAACTGTGCGGCGACTCGTCACGTACACTTCACGCTTGATGGTAGCGGCCCAGCAGAGCTAGCACCACCTAAACTAGAAGATTGGCCAGATATCACTTGGGAAGCGGGCGAAAATACGCGTCGCGTAAACTTAGACACAATTACTAAAGAAGAAGTACAAGAGTGGAAGACAGGCGAAACGGTTCTTCTATCAGGTAAAATTCTGACTGGTCGTGATGCTGCGCATAAACGTATTCAAGGCATGCTAGATAACGGTGAAGGTCTACCTGAAGGCGTAGATCTAAACGGTAAGTTCATTTACTACGTAGGCCCTGTCGATGCAGTTGGTGATGAAGTCGTTGGTCCTGCTGGCCCAACAACATCTACGCGTATGGATAAATTCACCGACATGATGCTAGAAAAGACCGGCATCATGGGCATGATCGGTAAAGCTGAGCGTGGCCCTGCAACGGTTGAATCTATCAAGAATCACAAAGCGGTTTACCTAATGGCTGTCGGTGGCGCTGCGTACTTGGTGGCGAAAGCGATCAAGAAAGCTCGCGTTGTCGCATTTGAAGATTTAGGTATGGAAGCGATTTACGAATTTGAAGTTGAAGATATGCCAGTAACAGTGGCTGTCGACTCAAATGGTGTTAACGCGCACCAAATTGGTCCAGACACTTGGAAAGTGAAAATTCAAGAGATGGAAGCATAAGGCAAAGGGCAATCTTGCTGCGTCTCAGTAGAGAGAATGTGACAAGGTGCTGATTTACCTAGCAAACAATTGACAAAAGTGCAGCGAAACCTGCACTTTTTGTCTATATAATTAAGGATATAAACCTTTAGGCATAGCAATCAAACGTTATGCGAACAATAATTAGGAGACGGCATGCCTCGTTTTATTCAGATTCTACAAATTATTCTTGCTGTAGTGATAGGTGGCTTTGTTGGCTATGACTTGATTCTTCACGGTATCAGCATCTTTGATGAAAAGTACGTGACCATCACATGTGTGTTGTGGTTGATTTTAGAAATCGCTCTATTTGTTATCTATAAGTTAATCGAAGACGACTAGGCTTAAAGAAAGCGGGTTCCTGTTTAACATAGTAATCAGCGCATATAGAGTTACTAATGCTGTAGATTAAGTAAGCCTCTGAACCACTCAGGGGCTTTTCTTTTTTAACACAGCATTAAGCCGGATGTTTTGTTCATCTTTTATTAAGGTATATAAAGTTAAACTCATAGGATTCGGGATAGAACAGTATTCATAGCTCGAAATTCGAAGTCGCTGACAACGTTGTTTTAAAGTGGAGTAAGATAAAGAAGCGTAATGAAGAGAATAAAGAAAGAAGTTAATGACTTTATCAACAGAGGTATGGACTCTAATGTTCGAATTGCTGTCACCGGACTTTCTCGTGCCGGTAAGACGGCATTCATCACGTCATTAGTGAATCAGCTTCTTCATACTGCAACCCATGACAATTTGCCTCTTTTGACTGCGGCTAGAGATAAGCGCCTTATTGGAGCGAAACGTGAGCCTCAATCGAATATGATGGTGCCACGCTTTGCTTACGATGAGGCGATGAGCCAAATTCATGCTACTCCACCTCAGTGGCCAGTACCGACACGTGATGTGAGTGAGATTCGCTTAGCGCTCAAGTACAAACCAAATAAAACCACGAAAAAGCTGTTGAGTAAAACCGCAATTTTAAATGTTGATATTATCGACTATCCAGGAGAGTGGTTGCTCGACCTGCCTTTATTGGACATGGACTTTGCAACGTGGTCGCAAACTCAGTTTGATGCACTTAAAGGCCAGCGTGGCGATTTAGCCAAAGCTTGGCTTTCTGAACTAGAGAAAGTGGACCTCTATGCAGAAGTGAATGAGAAACTACTTGAGAAAGTTGCACACACATACACAGAGTACCTTCATGCCTGTAAAGACGCTGGCCTTCATTGGGTTCAGCCTGGCCGCTTTGTATTACCTGGTGAGCTAGCAGGCGCGCCGGTGCTACAGTTTTTTCCGTGTCGTGTTGATTCAGAAAGCAAAGCGCCCAAGGGCAGTAACTTAGCGATGCTAGAAGCCCGTTTTCAGGAATACCAACAGAAAGTCGTGAAAGCGTTTTATAAGCATCATTTTGCGACCTTCGATCGCCAGATTGTACTGGTGGATTGTTTGCAGCCTCTCAATGCTGGTGATGAAGCGTTTTACGACATGCGCCAAGCGCTAGAACAGATCATGCATAGCTTCCGTTATGGTCGTAGTAGCTTTTTGCGTCGTTTGTTCTCACCAAAAATCGACAAAGTGTTGTTTGCTGCTACAAAAGCGGATCATATCACGCCCGATCAGCACCCAAATTTGGTGTCTCTGCTCCAACAAATGGTGCATCCAGCGTGGCAAACGGCAGCCTACGAGAATATTGAGATGAGCTGCATGAGTATCGCTTCCATCCAAGCAACCACGACGGGGTTTATTTCCTCTGGAGATAAGACCATCCCGGCGTTACAAGGAACAACATTGGGTGGTGAGCCGATGACTATGTTTCCCGGAGAGGTGCCGAAAAAGCTACCAAATGCAGCGTATTGGCAAAACAACGGGTTTGATTTTACGTCGTTTCGTCCGATGCCCTCACCGAATGATGAGCCAATGAAGCACATACGCTTAGACAAAGCATTGGATTACCTGATTGGAGATAAATTGAAATGAGTGAGTTGAAGCAAAAACAAGTTTTCTCTGAAAAGGTAATGGAAAAAGAGCAGCAATCGAATCAACCGGAGTTGACGGCGCAGCAAACATTCGGCGAAAAAGAAACATTTGTACCTGTTGAAGTTAAAGAAGCGCACCAGGAGACCGAACAGGAATTGCAACTCGAGCATGTCATTCGTCCAAAATCGGGCAGAAAATGGCTCGCGACTGGCGCATTTGCAACTTTTGCTGGTCTGGTTGGCTGGCAAGCGGTGGACTCGGTTATAACCGCAATTCAGGCTTCTGATTGGCTAGCCTTAAGCTGGACGGGGTTTATTGCTGCGATCGCTTCGCTTGGTTTAGGAGCTATGGGTAAAGAGCTTTGGAAACTGCGAAAACTACGAAATCATTTTAGTGTTCAAGAAGAAGCAGAAGCACTTGTTAATAGTGAGAGCGTTGGGAAAGGGAAAGCCTTTTGCGAAACCGTAGCAGAACAAAGTGGTGTGATGGCAGAGAATCCGGGCTTTGATCGTTGGCAGAACAGTATTAACCCTGCTCATAGTGACGCTGAAATTCTTGATATGTATGACTCGATGGTTGTGAGCCAACAAGACAAGTTGGCAACGAAAATCGTATCACAGCACGCAACCGAGTGTGCGGCCCTAGTCGCCGTGAGCCCTCTGGCTGCCGCTGATATGTTGCTGGTGGCTTGGCGAAATTTCAAAATGATCGACAACCTCTCCAAGGTATATGGGGTAGAGCTAGGTTATGCATCTCGCATCAAGTTACTAAGAGCGGTATTTGTCAATATGGCGGCGGCTGGTGCCAGTGAGCTCGCTATTGATGCCAGTATGGATTTGATGTCGATGGATCTTGCTGGCAAAGTTTCTGCTCGTGCGGGGCAGGGACTAGGTGTTGGTATTCTAACGGCACGTTTGGGCTTGAAAGCGATGACCTTATTGCGTCCACTACCCTGGTATCCTGACCGTCAGGTTAAGTTGGGCACCATACGCAAGGCAGTGGCGGCGAAAGTTGCATCAATTACGATGAAACCGTAACGAATATCAACTTTGATGGATAGGATTGCTTGACGCCATTCCAAGCATGATAGAAACTACTGTCAACTTTTCCTGACAGTTGTGAATTGGGATATTTTAAGTGCGTCTTGAAGTCTTATGTGAAGATCGACTCGGCTTGACCCGAGAACTGCTCGATATTTTAGCGTCTAAAAGCATCGACTTGCGTGGTATCGAAATCGATATTAGCGGTATTATCTATTTGAATTGCCCAGATATTGATTTTGATACGTTTAGTGAGCTGATGGCTGAAATCCGCCGTATTCCGGGGGTGAAAGACGTACGTAAAATCCAGTTTATGCCGATGGAGCGCCACAATACGGAGCTGCTCTCGTTAGTTGATAACTTGCCCGATCCGGTTTTTGCCATTGATCTTAAAGGTGCCGTAGACATGGCAAACATGTCTGCACTTTCATTGCTTGGCCTTCACAAGCAAGAAGTGATTGGTACTCAAATCGGTGCTTTGTTACCAAGTGTTCGTTTCTCTCGTTGGTCTGAAGGTGTTAATGGTCGAACGCGGGAAAACCTTGTGATTGATGGCTTGGACTATGTTCTAGAGTTGATGCCCGTTTATATCCGAGACGAAGCGCAAAACTCGACTCTAGCGAGTACTCTAATGACGATTCGCTCTAGTCAGCAAGTTGCCAGAATTGAAGAAGCACTACCGCTGCATAATCCTCTGGGTTTTGAGCACTTTGTTGGTATATCGAACCGTCATAAAGCACTAATGAACCAAGCTAAAAAGCTGTCTGTGCTTGACCAACCATTGTTGATTGAGGGCGAAACGGGGACTGGTAAAGAAATGCTTGCTAAAGCTTGCCACAGCCGTTCTAGCCGCGCGAGCAAGCCATTCCTAGTTTTGAGTTGTGCTTCGATGCCTGACGATGTAGCAGAAACCGAACTTTTTGGTCATGCGCCGGGTTCATTCAATCATGAACAAGGCCACAAAGGCATCTTTGAGCAAGCAAATGGCGGCACGGTATTTCTTGATGAAATCGGTGAAATGAGTTCGCACCTTCAAATCAAGCTGTTACGTTTTCTACAGGATGGTAATTTCCGTCGTGTCGGTGCAGAAGATGAGATGCATGTCGATGTTCGTATCATCGCTTCAACAAAACATAACCTTGCCGAGCTTTCTGAAGCAGGAATGTTCCGTGAAGATTTGTATTATCGTCTCAACGTACTTACGCTCAGCATTCCTCCGTTACGTAAGCGCTCAAACGACGTTGCACCATTGCTTGAGTTGTTTGTGGCGAAACATGCTCAACAGCTTGGGATTGATAAGCCAGAGTTTGATGATGGTCTAGTTGATGCCCTTGCAAATTATCAGTGGCCAGGAAACATGCGCCAGCTGGATAACATGGTTCTTCGAGCGCTCACGGAAATGGATGGTGATATACTAAACGCGGATCACTTCAATTTACCTCAGCCTCAGTCAGTCGGCGCTGGTAGTGCAACGCTTAACATCGACGGTTCTTTGGATGAGATCATGCGTGATTATGAATCTCAAGTTCTGGAACGTTTGTATCAGTCATTCCCATCAAGCCGCAAGCTTGCTAAGCGCTTGAATGTATCGCATACCTCAATCGCTAATAAACTGCGTGATTACGGTATACGTAAGAATTAATCGAATTGAACGAAAAGACGGAATTAATCATTTGTAATGGAAGATAACAGCTCATCTATCGCCGTTCATAAGTTGGACGGTGACTTGCTTCTTCGTACCGCTGAAATCGTTGACGCAGATATGATTGCCGAATATTTTCAAGCCAACCGAGAATACCTGAAACCGTTTGAACCGAAACGTGAAGAGGCTTTTTTCTCAGTGAACGGTTGGTTGCAAAAGCTTATCAAGCTCAATGAGCTGCATCGAATGGGATTGGGGTATTATTGCCTTTTAGTCAGAGCCTCTTCGGGTGAAATGCTAGGTACGATATCCTTTAGTAGTTTGAGTCGTTTTCCTTTTTATTCTTGTAACGTCGGATATTCTCTCGCTGAAAAAGCGCAAGGGCATGGTTATATGCGTCGTGGATTAACCATGGCTTGCGACTACATGTTTAACGTTCAGAAACTGCATCGTATTCAAGCTGGCTACATGCCTCACAATAAACGCAGTGAATCTGTGCTAGAGCATGTAGGGTTCAACCGAGAAGGGTATGCAAAAGATTACCTTTTGATTAATGGTGAGTGGCAAGACCACGTTCTAACGTCGCTTATTAATCCGAATTGGCAGCCAGAAGGGCGATAGTATGGAACGATTGGAAAAGCAGTTAGCACTTGTAATCGAGCTCGATAAACTCAAAAGCATTTTGCGCCGAACTCGAGTTAAAAGTGCTGAAGGGCGCCTCGAAAATAGTGGTGAGCATAGTTGGCATGTCCCACTGATGGCAATATTGATGGAAGAGCATGCGAATGCACCTGTTGATATTTGCCGAGTGATGAAAATGTTATTGATACATGACGTAGTAGAGATCGACGCGGGCGATACCTTTGTTTATGATACTGCTGCGTCTCAAGAGCAAGCAGAAAAAGAAATCAGAGCCGCAGAGCGCTTGTTTGGTATGTTACCCAGCGATCAGGAGCAAGAGCTATTGGCGCTTTGGCATGAATTTGAAGCCGCGCAGACCGATGATGCTAAGTATGCAAAAGCACTCGATCGGTTAATTCCAATGCTCTTGAACTACCATAATAATGGTCAGAGTTGGAAGGAACATGGTGTCTCACGCGAACAAGCACTTACCATTAATAAACGAATTGAATTTGGCTCTGTTACCTTATGGGACAAAGCGAAAGAGTTGATTGAAGAAGCCACAGAGAAAGGTTGGCTGAAATCGTAATAAAGGAGACTGAATGTCTTATTTGCCTTTGGACGAATACCAAAGAAAATGGATTTTTACGCATCAGTCGATGCCTGTGCCAGAAGAAGATTTGGCTTTTATTAAGCCGATGAGCCAAGCCCGCTCAGCACAATTTTGGAAAGAAAATATCAGTGCTCAAAGCCCTGATATGGATAGACTTAGTTCCCAAGACTGGCCAATGAATGAGGCGAATTGGTCTGAAACTGTGGATTGGATGGCTGCGTGGGAGTCGGACGATCCTGACATGCCAGTGGAAGCTGAGGCACATATCGATTGGCAAGACGATGTAACCGTTTACTTTTGCTACGAGAAGTACAATGTCATCGAAACGAAATGGTCTATTTTTAAAAAGCACTGGAAGAACTTTCTCTTTTATGACGATGGTCCGATACTAATAGGACGTCGCCGTTCGCAAGCACTTTGGTTTGATTCAAAAGGCAATGTGAAACTCGGTGTTCGTCAATAAAGAGTTATAAAACAAAGCCACCTTTCGAGGTGGCTTTGTTTTTCTAAAGGCTGGATAATGGACTCAACACACCACCAGCCCCGCGCTCGATAACGTGAGTATAGATTTGCGTGGTATATACACCCACGATATAAGTGATTGTTTTTATTAGTAGCTATCACGCCTAGACTAAAGTGGGGCGCTGGTGGGACAATTAAGAATTATTTATGGTTATACGGATGAAAGTTCGTGTGTGAAGAGCTGAGCGTTAATTGTAGTGACTTATACTCGCTCTTACACATCTACTGGTAATTCACCACTGGGTCTTACTGTCGAACTGCTGGTATCGAAACTCAAAATTGGACAATTTCAATTTAGGATTGAAATTCAGTAACGCCGCGTTAAGTGGTGAGCAGCGCTACCACTGCACTCAAGACATTATGCCATAAACACTGATGCATATCTTTGAACTGAAAGCGCCAAGCGTTGGGAATCCGTCTTAAACGCTTTGTTATAAAAATGCTTACATGAAACTACAAAGCCATTGACCTAAGGGTAAAACCGCAAATCTAACTAACGCAGAAATTGATGCAGCTATAGCAATGCTACCAATCATTACATCATGCCTTTCGAGGAAATTTCTTACTTTAAAGTCAATTTTACGGGTCGAAGACTTCCAAGAAGAACCATTAAAATACGTAAAATAATATTCTAACGAATAGAATCCAGGCTTTAGATCTTTCTTTGTTCTTAGAACATACTTGAAAGGAGCCTCATCCTGCTTTGTTTCTGTAAGTATTTGTAGCGAATCATCACCGCCAACGTCAAAGAATAATGTGCTTTCATCCCACGAGTCTGTTTTCATACCACCAAAATCAAACGTGACACCTGTATTTTCAAATTTATGCTTATCCTTCCCGAATGCCCAAAGGTTTGCTTCTTTCTCATATAATCCCTTGAGAATATAAGATTTTTCAGGAAAGAAAACATCATCATTTGGATAAAAGGTCAACTTTGCATGCTTTATTTCACCATAACCAGTAAATAACTGCTCCACGATTACATCATCACCGGGATCGACAACAGGTGTAAGTAACCTCAAGACTTGCTCGTATGAGCCATCTGAATCAGCATATGCCCCCATTCTTGGTTTTTCTTTCAACATCGAAACCTCAATAAATTTTTATAACAGTGTTTTTTCAGTCGACGATGTCCGCATTTTTCCAAGATGAAAATATGGATACATCTAATGTAACCATCTGGTTTATCGCTTAAATACCAGAAGGACTTAGATAAATGTGGATCATATCGTCATAATAAGATTAATCATGCCACTTTCAGGTTAATAGTCAACTTAACACATAAGGTTCATGTGTTATGAAAAGAAGAAATGTCCTGCTTGGGGTAATGGTTATAAATTGAAATGGGGTAATTCTGTTTCGCACATTGAAATGCACATCATAAGCCGAATAGCCTTATTTATTTGAAGCCATGATCCCATTTAAGTATTCGACTTGTTCATGCGAATGTGACTTCATGAACCTGCCGTAAACGCGTTCCAACATCATCGTGCTCTTGTGTCCCATCTGTTCTGCGATAAATGACAGGTTTGCGCCTTTGGTGATCAACCAACAAGCGTAGGTATGTCGAGATTGATATGAGCAGCGATGGCGAATACCAGCTCGCTTTAGTGCGCGTGACCATAGTCGATTGTATGTTGTCGTCTTGTAGGTTTCACTGGGTGCTTGGCCATTGCGACGTTCTGGAATAAACACGAACCGAACGCTTTCCTGGCGAAAGGTGTTTGATCCTTTTACTTCCACAAAAATATCTCTAACCGGGCTAAACATGGTTAGCTCTCTTTGAGATTTAAGGGCGAGGAGTGCAGGCTCAAGTAAGTGAATGGTTCGCTCTGACTTCTTATTCTTGGGTGTTGTGAATTTTCGTTCAATCGTGACATTACGAGAAATCTCGATCGTCCCTTTATCTAGATCAACATCTTCCCAGGCTAATGCACAAAGTTCACCAGTTCGCATGCCAGTATAAATGGCCAAGGTGAACATATTCCGCTGCTGCAAGTTGGTCGTTGATTCTATTAGCTGGTGGAATTCATCTAGCTCTAGTGGGTCCGGTTCACCAGAGCCACCACTAAGCAACTCCACATGCAGAAATGGATTGTCGTCGATAAACTTTGACTTCACCGCTAAGTCAAAGCATCGGCGCAGAAGTTTGATCATATTATTGATCGTCTTTGCGCTCCGTGATGCGCCAGTGCGAGTAGGGGAGTCGACCATTAACTTTTGGCACTTTAGTGCATCCATGATCGTAATGGTTGAGATAGTACGTTCTTCTCCAACAAACAAGCAGCATGCTCTTGCTGTCGTACTCAATACGTAGAGTGACTGTGAGGCCATTGTGGTTTGCTTCAGTTGAATATAGTCATCAAACAACTCACGAACGGTTAGGTTCTTACCTCTTTGTTCTGGCGTCGCGAAGAGTTGCGCTTTCTTTGAAGTGGGAAAACGAGATAAGTAATCAAATGTGCCTAATGAAATTTCAGAAAGTATAGAAGCGCGTAGATGACCTGCTTTTTTGAGATTGCCTTTGGTGACTTCCCAACCTTTTAGCGTCTCCCGACAACGCATCTCGCGGTAAGTAAAACTAATGCGGATAGACTTACCGCGGATTTCTACACCTTCTGGTGTGTTCATTACGCAACCCTTTCTCTTGCTGAAAACTCATCAATGGCAACACGGTCGTACTTAAAACTTTTGCCACCACCACTACTCTTACCGGATGCTTTTTTAAAGTGAACACCTTCAATCCAGCGAAACTGACGATAGTCTTTGATTTCATTGGTGGACATCCCTGTTAAATCCATCAAAAGATCTTCTTTAACCCAGCGACTAGGCTCGAGTTGAATCACCGTAAATGTTCTCATCGGTAAAACCTCCAATAAATAATGAAAATAAAAATCCTGCAATGCCCCTTAATCAAGAGATGGGGCATAGGCGAACTACACAAAATGAACTTTGGCCGAGAGGCTAAAGCAGGTTTACTGATTGCTCGGCGAAGTCGGTCATGAACTCGGGTGATAGACTGATATCACTCGGGAACTCTTTACATACCCCGTAGCCGTTCTCTTCGTTCTCTGGTTTGATGAAGGTCAGTTGAATAACTTCACGACCTTGAATAAAGCTGAAGTAGGGGCCTTTTGCTGTCACCGCGCCCAGTTCGGTTTGGAAAGTTGCATTAGCCATGAGTAAGTTCTCCTTTTACATATTGCAGTGCATGGTTAACACAGCATTGGATGGTGTTTGCTTTGTCGTAAATACCGTAGTGGTAGTACTGAATGCCACGTTCGATGGCTTCATCCAGCTGGTGGCCAGAGATGCCTTGTGCTTGGAGCTTGTTGGTTAAGTGACGCTTAACAAAGTGTTCGTTTGGCTTTTTCTTCTCTGACATTTCACGCTCTCCATTGCGGTAATAAAACATTTGGCTTGAACGGATGGGCTTTTTTGACAAAGCGGAAGCCTTCACAATTAGAAGCGCCTTTTACAGGCGTTTTCTTGCTTGGCACCTTGTCCTTCTCGTCCATAGTTAGTTCGTAGTAAGGATAAATAGATCGAGGTTCAGATTTGATTTTTAACCCCTTACCACGCAGGTAGTAGACGGCTTTGCAAATCACTTGAGGTTTGACGCCCAAATCACTACTAATCTGATAGGTTGAGTTTCTGCCTGGATGTTCAAGCAAGTACCTTCCCACCGCTTTTGATCTTCCATTACCCTGTATTGAGCCAACGATGCGTTGTGCTTCGATGTATTGTTCCTTGGTAAGTGCCATCCGAAGTGATTCCCTTAGCCGTTAATCCCACTCGTTCTCTTTAATGATTAGGTTGCAGTCAGACTCGTTGAAGTCAGCTAGACCAGTCAGAACCACACCTTGCGCGTAGCAGCGGTAGATAAATGACTCAACATCACGGGTTTTGTAAGGATCGAAAGAGTGGTTGCAGCGAATCTTTCCATCGATAATGTATAGTTCGACTTCTTCCTCTGCTCGTGCATAAGAAGAGTAACGTGGAGTGACTTCTCCGCTGTTGATTTTTAGTGTGAATGAGCTCTTACCATATGGGCTAGCTTCGAGCTGCACTTCGGCTTCTTCGGACATATCTTGTTTGTCGAAGTCATCACCATCACGCCAGTACTCAACGATATTATTGATGAAGTCAGTAACAGGCATTTCAGTTGGAAGTGCTCCGAACTTATCTTCTGCCATTTTTTCAAAGCGAACCATTGCTTCGCTGGTAATGAACTTGTTCAAAGTACTATTCATCACTTTGATCATTTGGTCTTCATAAGTTGGAATAGAAATGCTATCAGGGTCGATTCGTAGCTTGTCTTGAATGACTTTTTCCATTTGTTTGCTCAGTTCCCCGTAGGAACGGAACTGATCTTCAAGTACTTTGGTGATGCACTTACTAACGGCGTCTTCGATAGCTTTCTCTACAACACCGCTGTTTACCATGTCGTTAACTTTGTTGCTGACAATTTCTTGTAACTCTTTCATATCGCTTTCCTCGTTTGCTGAACTAAACCAAATCTTGCTCTGAAAGCTGGCGGCAACGTTCGTCACCGCCAACGTGATTAGCTGGAGAACGAACCGATAAAGGTATCAATCTCGATCTCGCCGTCTTTAAAGCAGGCTTGAAGTTTGGTTTGGAACTCTTCGCCCATTTCTTCTTCGTGCTGTTCAAGCTTCTTGATGCGTAGCACTAGGATTTCATTGCCGATAGTGCTCATACGTATTTCAAAGGTGCGCTCTGCTAAGCCTAAGTACGGGATGCAGGTGAACTTGAAGACAGCAGGCATTGGGAATTCTTCTTTAGTTCGAACGGCAATGGACTCGTACTCAGATTGGTGGTGGCTAAAATCATCCACGTTCGATTCACGGCCAGCCTTCGCTTCGAATTTCATGTTACGAATAGCAGCTGAAGCCACAGAGTTTTCAATCAGCTCACCAGTAGTAGAGAACACCTGAACAAATTCACTGTAGTCTTCGACCCATTCAGCCAGTTGTTTTTGGTTGTTCTTTTTCTCATCCATATTGATGAGCGCTTTAAATGCAGCCGTTTGGCGCAACACCAATTTAGCCTGGTGCTTACAGTGACCAGGGAAGTTATGAGTTCCAAGGTCAAAGATGGTCATTGCTGCCATTTGCTCAGCGTCAATAAAGCATTGGTTACCTTCAGTTTGGTAATGCTCGTGATAGCGTACGAACTCATCGATGTTAGCGGTACGCATTAAGCCGCGGAATTGATTGCGGTTTGGCATGTACTTCTCTAAGTCATGTAAATCGAATGACTCAGGTAGAGCTGCAACAGGGAAACCTGCCTTCTGTAACTGTTCTAAGAACTGTGGGGCATTCGCTGATTCTTGAATCTGTTGGATTGCTGATTTATCCATTTCTGTGTTCTCTCTTTAGAGTGATTGCTGGTGGACTGGGTTAGCCGCGCACTTCGCGAAGCTGACCTTCTTCAATAACGGCTTGGCCGTGAATGTCTTCTTTTGGTCGGTCGTAGGTGAGTTTTCCGCCTTTGCCGACGTAGGCGATAGAGGTGTACTGAAAGTCCTCACTCTTGGCACCAAAGCCCGTTTTAGGTTCCTTCACCGACATATTGGCGGTGATTTCTACCATTTCGTTGTTGGTACCCATTGGCTTGAGCTTTAGGTTCAGCTTTACTTCGCCTTGTTTATCGCTGTACGAAACAGCGCGTGAAACGTTAGAGAGTGCAAGGCCAATAACGTTGGAGATGACGCCGCCATCTAGCTCTTGCATCAATTTGGGAAAGTTGGTTGTACGGTCTTCTATGCTTAGGTTGCCTGCTTCTTGGCTCATGATTCGTTCCTCAAGATTGGTTATCCACACCCTAAAACCCTTGCTCAGAAAGGCTTTAGGTTGTGCCCTTAGTAAGGGCATTCCCGTTCCCATCCTTGGATAGTCACTTCCGGTCACCGTTTCACTTTTCGTCGTAAGACAGACATAGGCAGAAACGCTCCGGTGCAGTGGTTATTCGCCCCACCAGCTGCTGGGGTAAGTCGTTTGATATCGTTAGTAAGAAAACTTACTTGCCAAGATATTAGTAAACTTACTTTTATCTTGCAAGAAAAATATAAGAAAACTTAATTGAATGCGAGTGGGAGTAAAAAAACCGCCCGAAGGCGGTTAGTGGTATGTGTCATTTTATGTGTAACTAGGTAGGGTGTTAGTCGACTTTTTCGTAGAACCCAACGTCATTCCAGACAGCAATGTCCGCATCATTAAGAGTTTCTAGCGTGTAGTAGGTGTATTTATCTGCATCTTCATACCACCTGTATCGTGTTTCTTTAAAGCGAAGCATCTCCATTGGCATTCTAATGTTCTTCTGGAAATCCTTTATATTTCTGTTTGCAGCGAATGCACCACCTGTAAATTCCACTCTGTTAAATCCTGCACCAACAGTTTTAGCTGTTATATCGTGTTCCCACAGGGTTTCCCTAATAATTGGACCGTATGCATCTCTCATCTTAGGGAATATCTCTTTTTGTTTTCGAGATAGAACTTTCCGGAACTCTGCCATTGTGGCCTTGTCGTTTTCGTCAAGAGTGTATGTGTCTGCTTTTTTAAGCATATCTGCCCAGGCGCTAAATAAAAGAACCTCTAGCTTGATAACTGAATTATCGATTTTTTTGGCAACGGAATGCTTTTTAATGCTTGTGATTTCTTTAGAAAAGGCATCAAAGAACTGCTGTTTTGTTTGTCTTGTAGGTGGCGAATCAGTCTTTGTTTTGGAGCTGGAAGGTGTCTTGCTGGCTGAAGAAGTATCAGTTGATGAATTATTGCTACTGAGGAATGGGATTAGCAAAAATAGTATCAGGAGTATGCCTATCCACCCTCCTAGTGAGGATTTCTTCTTAACCGGAGCACCACAAGTCGGGCACGTTGGTGCTTTCGTACTGACTTGGTTGCCGCACTCCTTGCATGATTTCATTGCCATCTAACATTATCCTTTTTAATTTATTATCTAAGTTTCCATTTAGCATCTACCACCACGCCAATGATCTTACAGTTTCCATTGATAGGGATAGGTGCATACATAGGGCTTGGGTTAAGTGGTTTTAAAAAGTTGCTTCCTGCATCCATAATAAGTTGCTTAAAAGTTACTACGTTCTCGTCTTTAAGCTTTGCTACTACAAATGACTTATTTCTCGCTTCCTCTTGTGGATCTATAAGGATGTACATTCCATCTGGGAAGCTAAGGCCAGATGGTGTGGTCATTGAATCACCTACGACTTTAACCCAAAACGATTGTTCACTTACTTTCTCAGTTGTATCCATCGTTTCTTCAATGCTCTCCCTCGGATAAGGCTCGATAGCCTCCATCCAAGCACCGGCGGAAACCATACTAATAACCGGAAATGATTTTTGCAAAGAGTGTGATTCACCGACGTGAGCTACATTGTTTTGATTACGATCACCTTTACCAGTTTCAAGCCAGTGAGGGTCTACACGCAGCTTTTTGCACAGAGATAGTAGGTTCTTTCCTTTTGGGGTGGTTTCGTTCCGCTCCCAAAATACGATCGATGTAGGGGTAACTCCTATGCTAGAGGCTACCTGTTTCTGTGTAAGTTTGAGTTCTTTCCGAACTCTGCGAATTCGATCGCCAATCGTTTCAATACTCATGTTAGTTATCTTACATTTACTTGACGTAAGTTTTCTTATGCTGTTAAATATTAGAAAACTAATATTTGAGGTCAGCATGAGTAAAATTCTTCCACCCATCAGAACTGAAGAAGTTGTTAAATTTTTCGGTTCAAAGCAAAAGGTTGCTGAAGCAGTTGACACTACTCACTCTGCGGTGAGTCAGTGGGGGGAGTTTGTTCCAGAAAGCCGCATATATGAATTCCATTTTTTAATGAAGACTCCAGCTTGGAAAAGAAGCTGTAAGTAATCGTATTAAAAATCAAGGAGAACTCCAATGACCCACACACAAAGCAGGGGGAAATTCCCTCGCTTCTATGAAGGCGTTATTCGTTTTAAGAACCACCACAGCCTGCGCGCCATTGCGTTAAGGCTTGGTTACTCAGAAGTGGATTACAGCAACCGACTAAAGAAACGCTTTAACACCAACCAACCTGAATCAAAGTTGTTTGTTGATGATGTTATCGCGTTCACCAAAGAGTCTGGCGACTACAGCATGATCGACGGCTTATGCAAAGAGGTAGGGCTGTGCACACCGATGCCGTTTAACTACAACTCCCAGGCAAACCTCAACACCGAATTTTTGGTCGCTACTAAAGCGCTTGGTGAGATGGCCGAGCAGCTTAACGTAAGCAAGCTTTCTGCCAATGGGGTTAGCCGTTTGTCTTCATCCATTCATACGCTGGTGGCTTCGGCAATGACGATTGGTTACGCAGCAGAGAGCCGCTTTGGTGGTATCAGCATGGCCATGATGTTTGGCGATATGTCGTCGGGAGTTTTGTCATGAATGTGATGGAAACGCTCAACACGATAGAGCAGCTGGCGCAGATGTATCGCAGTTCTATTGCCCTGGAGCAGAACGCTGCGGTTAAGCAACAGCTGGAGAAGGAAGCACTAAAGGCGATCAACGCAAAGAGCCAGAGATATTTGGCACATCTGGAAATGGAAAAGCCCCAACAAGCGGCAACTTGTTAGGGCCGTGAATCAACAAGCAAAGGTGAGATTCAATGGAAAGAGTAACACAACAGCGCCATCGCGCAAGAATTAAGGCCGTCTTAGTTTTTGATAACTACGTCTATTTCGTAGCAATGAAACCAGGCGATTGGAAATGGGTAAGTAAACGAACTGTAAGCCGAATGACACAGGAGCAGGGCTATGGAATTAAGTGAGCGTTTAAAGCAGGTTGATCACCTCCGTCGCGCTGCGATGGGGGACGCCAAGTTTAAGGCGAGTGCCAAGCAGCATGAGTCGGCATTAAAACCAAAGTCACGATCTCTGGCAAAGAGTAATCCACGCAGTTCGTTTGCGGACTGGGCAGGGGGTAAGTGATGTATTTTTCTGCTGCGTATTTTGACTTAGACGGCCAAGAGCTAACAACAGGCGGTTTCTCGCTGCTTACTCGTTCTCGCTACAAGGCTGTCGTGGATGCTCAAACTATTACTGGGTTCATGCTGATTTTATTTGCTAAGAACTTTGCTGTGTTGGGGAAAGGTAAGGCGCGTTTGGTTGTGGGGAAGGTGGAAGCATGAAAGTCACCCCAATGATCTTTAATACTGAAATGGTTAAAGCGCTTCTTTCTGGCCGCAAGACAGTTACGCGTCGTCCAATCAAACGAATCGGTGAATTTAATTTTGTGGTAGAGAACGGCCAAACAAAGGAACGTTATGTTACCGATGAGAATAACCCTCATCAAAAGTGGCTTAAGTTCCCGATTAACATCGATGATCTGATTTATGTGCGTGAGACGTTTCGTATATTCAACCATTCAGACGAATGTGGATGCTCTGAACACTGCTATTGCCCACCGACGGGAACACCTATTTACTTTGCCACTCATGATGATGGTGAAAGCAAATGGAATCCATCAATTCATATGCCTCGTTGGGCTAGTCGTTTAACACTTCGAGTAACTGACGTTCGTATTGAGCGAGTCAAAGAAATCACTGACGAACAAGCTAGAGCTGAAGGCTGTTGGTATGGAGTTGGTGGTGGGGAAGTCGATTTGGCCGTGCCTCCTCAGGATCACTTTCCAACCTTATGGGATTCAATCTACCAGAATTGGGATGAAAACCCTTACGTCTGGGTAATTGAATTCGAAGCTATTCACCAGAACGTCGACAAAGTTGTATCTGAAATGGGGGATGTATGTCAGTAAAGGTAATGAGCTACGTTTGGGACATTCCGAGTTTTAAGGGTTCTGATAAGTTGGTGATGCTTTGCCTAGCTGACCATGCAGATGATAGCGGCCTTTGTTGGCCGTCTATCGATACCATTGCTCGTAAATCTGGTGTTTCACCTACTACCGTTAAATCGACGCTTAAGAAACTGGAAGCTGCCGGATGGTTATTCAAGAAGAACCAATTCAAAAAGGCTGATACAGGTCGATTAGTCCGTTCGAATAACCAGTACCAATTGCCTGTAATGCTGTTGAAAAAGAAGGCAGATGAACAGACAGATTTTGAACAGTCGAATTTCGTCTGTTCGAAAGACGAACGTTCGAAACTCGAACAGACGAAAGAGCATAGGGGGGTAGGTCAATTTGAAGGGGGGGGTAGGTCGGAATCCGGCTATAAACCACCAATAGATCCACCAATAGAACCATCAAGTAAAGATCTTGCTCCGAGCGAACCGCTCGAAGCCGAACCAGCGCTATTTGAAATTCCTCTAAGTCGCAAAGGGCAGGTTCTTGGTGTGACCCAACTGGATATTCAAGAATACACAGAAGCGTATCCGGCGGTTGATATCAGACTTCACCTGAAACGAATGATCCTGTGGTGCAAGAACAATCCCCAAAAGCGCAAAGCAACTCAGAAAGGCGCAAGACGGTTTATTCAGAACTGGCTGGCCAAGGAGCAAGACAAAGGGCGTAACTTGCCGCCAGAGCAGCAACCGCAGCAAGCCAAATCGGATGGTGACGAGATCAAATCTAAGGTTCGTCAGCTTGAGATGGACATCGACAACGAGAACCAGCACCTGCTGCGCGTGATGAACTATGGCGGGTCTGAAGAGGCGATCCAAGCCAGTAAGAACAAAATCAAACGTCTGTCGGACGAACGCAGGGAATTGTTAGACCAGCTAGCGGAGGTGGATTCAGATGGTGGAGAAGTTAGTTGGCGTGATGGTTTCGCGGCCTAAGGTTTGGGTACCTGGAGAGCTTTGCAAGGAGTTAGGGATTTCTGCTTTGGAGTTAACTCAGTTGATCGCCAAGGCTCGCAAGCAGGGTGTGGAAATACATCGGATGTCGGACACGAGAACCGGCAGCACAAACAAGATTTGGATAAGGGCCTAGGGAGACAGGCAAATGTTTGAGTTAAGTACTAACACAGAAATGACGATGAGCAGTCGAGAGATTGCAGAACTGACAGGTAAGCGTCACGACAATGTAAAAGTAGACATAGCCAAGATGCTTGATGAGCTAAATTTAGATGCCCTCAAATTTCAGGATATCTATTTTGACTCCATGAATCGTAAGCAAACGGAATACAGGCTCGATAAAGATCATACCGAGTGTTTGTTAACAGGTTACTCCGCCAATCTTCGCATGAGAGTGATTAAACGCTGGCATGAGCTAGAAAAACAAACTCAGCTTCAAGTTCCGCAATCATTTGCTGAAGCACTGCAGTTAGCCGCTAACCAAGCCAAGGAACTGGAAGAAAAGAACCAGGCATTAGCTATCGCAGCACCAAAGGCAGAGTTTGCAGATGCTATCGCGGGAGCGGATAAAGGCGTGAAGCTTGGTCAGTTTGCCAAAACGGTTGGTTTGGGGCCTGTCACTATTTTCCGTGTACTACGAGAGTTAAAGATCTTCATGAGCCGAGGAGACTCTTACAACTTGCCGTATCAAGACTATGTCGAGCGTAGTTACTTTACGGTGAAGCAGGGCACTTACGAAACTAACTCCCAAACCAGAATAAGTCACACAGCATTGATCACCGGAAAGGGTGAAATCTGGCTGCGTAAAAAGCTTCTTGAAACAGGTCATTTAAAGGCGGTGGCAGCGTGAACAAGCTAACAATCAGCGTTCTTCCAGATAGTAAGGCAGTAGACGCGCTCATCAAGTGTTATTCATACAAAAAAGTGTACGTGCATGATGGTGGTCAGTACTTCGTTGAGCAATTGAAGCCTATCGGAAAGGGGCGGGAAACACGACTTCAAGCAACGTTAACACCAATCTCTAAGGAGTGGGAACACCTTCAAAAGTCATACGAGTCAATTTTTGGTTTATCAACGAATGAGGGGTTTTGATGACTAAGTTTGTAATTGGTGTCGATCCGGACTCTGACAAAAATGGTGTCGCAATTTTTAATGACGGTGTGTTGGTTAAGCTGGAGGTAATGTACTCGCATAAGCTGTATGAGCTTTTAAAGGGCTTACGCACTGCTGGCACTATCACGGTCTCTATTGAGGATTTAACTGGCATGGGCACATTTCAACAGCGTGTCAGTCGTGCTACCAACATTAAAACCGCGCTCAAGATGGCAGAGGGTGTCGGGAAGTGTAAACAAGCTCAAATAGAGACAATGCGTATTTGTGACGAACTGGGTATTCGAGTGGTCACGCAAAAGCCATCAAAGCGTTGGAAATCGCAAGAGGAAAAGAAATTATTTGAGCGCGCCACAGGGTGGAGTAGCCGCAGTAATGAAGAAACGCGCAGTGCTGCATTTATGGGATTTTTGGAAACAAGAAACTGAAGGGATAGTTGTGAAGAAGGTTTACATTGCAGGCCCAATGACGGGATTACCAGAGTTTAACAAGCCAGCGTTCTTTGCGATGGAAGATGAGTTGAAACGCCGTGGGTGTATTGTCATGAACCCCGCTATTCTGCCGGATGGATTTGAGTGGGAAGAGTACATGCACATTTGTATTCCAATGCTAGCCTGCTGCGACACGGTGGTGTTTTTGGATGGTTGGCAGCTATCGAAAGGGGCTCGATTGGAATACGACAAAGCGGTCGAGATGGGTAAGCAGCTGGTTACTAAGCCATTGCTTGAGTCTAAAGTCGCCTAAGGTAGGGAAGATGCTTAAAGTCAGCTTGGATGTCGTCCCGACACTGAATGCCGCACTCATTCCGCTAAGCCCAAATAAAGAGGCCATTCAACGTTTGCTGGTGGACGGTAAGATAGGTTTAGTTTCTCCCAATCAACGTTTGACTACAAAGACTACTGGAGGGTTGTCTTCGGATGACCTCTCTTTGGTGGCGTTCTTCGCTCATGAAGATGTGCAACTGCTTATCGGTAGTACGGCTAAGTATGTTGATACGATTTCCGAGTGTCAGCTGAAGGATGAAGGATACTGCAATCATAATTTGAAAACACGAGTAACCGGCGAGGGAGCGATTCGTTTGTGTTGGCATCACGACAACATGGCCGATGACAGTCACCAGGCGTTTTCGATAGCTCGAAAGAATACGGTTCGCCACGGTCTGATGGTTGTCTCTCGCCAGCTGCATGGTGAAGTAAGGCGCATTACAGATGTTGATTTATGCTGGTGGACCGTTCGCAATGACGTGTATTCGTTATTGCCGCAGTCTGTTCTCGATCGTCAGTTCAAAAGAGAAGAGGGCAGTAAGCGAGTGGGTGTACTGGGGAACGTGGATACAGATGCCAGGTATGTATTCGAAGGTCAGCGTGAACAACTACAACGTTTAGCAAAGCCAGTTCTGAAACTGGTCATCGATGCCGATCCACCAGCGATGTATTTGAGAAAGCCAAAGCCAATCCGATGGGAGAGCGAAAAGTACTTATCGTTCGTCCGAAAGCTACCTTGCCGAGTATGCGGTAAGACTGCAGGTATCGCCCATCACCTAATAGGTCACGGCGAAGGAAAGATGGGCAGTAAGGCCTCGGATATGTTCACCATTCCTCTGTGTCATGATCACCACCAAGAGCTTCACCGCGATGTGAACAGCTGGGAACGTCAACACGGCGATCAGCTCTGGCATGTGAAAGAGACTATTAATAGAGCGTTGGTTGTTGGGGCGGTGGGGTAACAAAGGAAATCAACTATGACCTATGAACAGCTAGATAGCTGCTACAGTATTTATGTTTGGAAGTCCAATCTGCTAACTTAGCTCTGTAGATAGAATACTAATTACAACGACGTATTTGGATAGTTAACAGTAAAAATGTCCGGTTAAATTGATACAATTAACCTTAGATGTAAAAAAATTCCTAAAAAAAGAAAATTTTTCATGCCGTCTAATCGCGCTGTATAGCATCAGATTAAACAAAATGTGATGAGAATACCTTCTCTCATTGTTGTGTCTTAATGTGTATTACAGCGTGTTATGTGCATTATAATGAGCACAAAATGAGATGGTTGTTATCACATGTTAGTGATAACTGGTGGTGATTTATACAGCGGTTGACCAGGCAAATGACCTGAAGTAAATTTAGGTTGTTCCCACCAAATGTGGGACATTTTTAATCGATTAAATCAAAAAAGCTTTGGCTGATTACCAGAGCTTGTTGCTAGGGCTGATTACCCTAACTACGCAACATAATTAAGCCGCCATCCCAAACTGGCGGCTTTTTTATTGTCTGCAAAAAAGTTACCCACAGAAATTATCAAACTTATCCAGTGTTTAGGAGTTGCATTCTTAAATGAGCTGAAATATCCTTATATCTGTTGGATGTATTTTGTGCTTAATCACCACAAAAATACCAACATATAGTGTTTTGACTAATCATCAAAACTTATACATAAATTTGTTTGGGAGAAATTACCTAATGGGTATTTCTAAATCTGTGTTAGGCCTGGTCCAGCCTACTAAAAAATGTGGATCACATCTCGTCACTCTTTCCAACGATGAAATCACTTCGATTTCAAAAGTCTTAGGTCTTAAATACAAAAAGACTCTAACCTTTGTAGCTGTTGCTCAGAAGCAAGGTATTCGCACCGATGAGGTTCGATTGTTTGCTGATTGCAGTAACGTTCCGCAAGCTGCTATCGATGCAAACAAGAAGCTCATGAATTTTGGTTTGATGTTAGTTTGTGATAAGCCATCACATGGTGCTAGCAATTCAGGTTTCCATTACTGGTACTTGGTTAAAGCCCCTATCATGTATCTTTCTGTTGGTATGGCCGTTAACGACGGTCGTATGTAAGAGTTTAAGAGTGTATGCAAGCCTCAGTTCTACTGGGGCTTTTTTGTTTTAGGTAGTAAGAAAAATTTCCTTCACAGCCAAACCACGTTGTTCTTTGTGTCTTGGTCTGCGTTCTTATCTAGGTAATGCTTTACGTCTCCATCATAAAGAAGAATGAAGCACTTCCCGTTTAAGTACGTTCCTACCAGGTAGTGGTATCTCGGGATGGTATAAACAACTTTGTACCCGTCATCATCAGAGCATAAAGCAGACATATCCATAATCTTGAGTCGTCTTACACCCACGACGTTTGCCACTTCCATAAAGCCGCCAAAAGGGATGGTCTTCCAGTCACCATTAGCCATTAACACCGATACTTTATCTTCGGTGCTGTTGTAACCGCATGGGCCATCAGGTCCAATTCTGTATATGCGGTGCCCTACCAGGCTTTGAATCGTTTTGTACATTTCAAAAAGGGATTACCGTTTAACTGTATAAATGCACAGTATTATATTGTTCGGAATGGCTGTCCATACTTAGATTGGTAAATTAATGTATCTTGGTGATACATTATTGACATGTGCTGGTGTTTGTATCATCATGATACAGCATACAAGGAGCGGCGGTTATTACCGTAAGTACATAAAAACTAGATTAAGGTAATGGTTATGAGAGTAGATCGAATGAAGTATCCGTTTAAATTAACGTGTCGTGTTATGAGATAACTCTACTATCACGACATATTGGGAATAAATATGTCTGAAAAACATAGTGTACCAGCAGCGGTAGTTGAATTTCCGTTGCAGCCAAGAACTGCTCTGCAGTTGATTAACTTACTGGCTAATGATTACTCGAGCAGAGTGAGGATTGGCCAACACACCAAACAAAGAATGCAGCAAAGAGGGATCACGACTCGAGACATATTTAATGTGTTGAAGAGTAATAGAACGGTCATGCTTGATGGGCCGAATGAAGAGGCTAAGCAAGGTGACTACTCCTGTAAACTCAGGGGCGTAAGTTCTGGAGAATCCATCACGGTTGTTCTTCGTTTGAAATCGGTTGACGTCGAACCGTCGGCCAATACGATTACGGTCTATATGACTTGAGAGACGAATAATATGTACCATTATAACGAGTGCGGCTTAGATAATGTCTATCTTGAGAATGGATACACAGTAGAATACGAAGATGGTGAAGAGTTTGTTAGCTTCGATGATTTTGAAGGTATCCATAGAGCAATAGCAAAAGCTATCTGTGAGCAGGGATCATGGTTGTCGAGGGAGCAATTCAAGTTCCTCAGAAAAGAGATGAACCTTTCACAATCAGCTTTAGGTAGTTTGTTGTTCTGTGATAGACAAACAATTGCTAGATGGGAAAAAGGTGAGTCACCGATTTCTCAGGCGCAAGATATTCTATTGAGAGCTATTTATGTGGAGTCTATTAACGAGACGAGCCACGTAGCAATGATGATTGAGTCACTTGCTGATGCGGACGCAGAAGAAGCGTTAAAAGATCTTGTACTGCAAGAAGATAAAGATGGTAAGTGGCATCGCATTGAAGCACTGGAAACCGCTTAGAAAATAGAATGATTTAACAAAGCCCCTTATCTGAGGGGCTTTTTAGTTTCTGGAGGACTAGGAAAGACACTGTTTAAATAAACAGCTATCATGAGGCCGCTATCAATAAAGGAGAGTGACTTCATGGGTTTGTGTGTAAACATCGAAAAGTGGCAGATGCCAGCGGCGATCGGTATGGCGACGGAGGCTATTCGTGCTAAGTACAACGAAGGCGCTGGTGGCGGTGGGTTTGGTATGGCTGATATTGAAATGGGCTCTAAACTGGATGCCGGAAAGGTGCTTTCTACATTGGAGAAGATTAATGGCGTACACCCTCACTTATCTGATTGGGCGTTCTTTGCCTATGCTTCGCCACTTTGGAATTCTCAAAGCCTGACTCATCGCTTTATTGAACACCTGCTGAATGACTGGCTCATGGAGTGCTGTTTTACGGGTATTACTCTGCAAGCAAAGGTGGTGAAACGTATCGAAGCTATTCTTCCTTTGGTTGCTGGTGGATTTGCGCTCGAGCAAATGGCAGGCGCTGACGTTCAGTTCGTGGCGGGTGAGGGACACTACAAGCCGGTGGCAAGTCGTACTGCTATTATTGATGCGCTGGTGGAACATGATTGTGTGGCTAACCAGGTTAACTCCGAAACGTATAAGAAAAAGCGCAAGCGTTACTACCAGACCCACTTCGATGCTATCCAATCTCATATTGAGTCCATCAGAACGATATTGTTGGGGTATGACTCATTATGTCAAAAACTCTTTAGGATTGGGGTTGAAAAACAAAACGGGTCAAATTACTATGCAAATATCCAGTATGGATAAATACACATGAATTCTGAAAGCCGCCTTTTTGGCGGTTTTTTTATGCCTGAAATTTGAGTCGAGAGAGCTGATGTCATTCTGTTTTTCTGATGTGTGGCTCAAGCTGCACGACTTCAAAGGCCGTTTAATTGCTTACGGTGGAGGCGGTGGCGTTAGCTTCTTCAGTAATGAAGTGGCAGCAAAAGCCCAACAAGCTGCAGAAACAGCTGCATCCACACCAGATATTACCCTCGCAAACTTAATCTCTTTGGGTGGCTTAGCACTGATAGGCGCCCGTTTTATCTTTGATGTTTATGTCTACTTCGACAAGAAACGCGCCAAAGGAGGTGCTCGTGGCACTTGCTCAAACCAAGAACTTTAACCCCAAAACGGATATCAAATTGAACTGCTCCTGTGGATGTGGGAGCAACAAAGTGAGCCAATCAGCATTAGACCAGCTGCAGAAGGTTCGTGATGAGTTTGGTAAGGCTATGGTCGTTCGCTCTGGCTTTCGATGTGAAAAGCATCCGAGTGAAGCGCGTAAAGAAAAGCCCGGGCAACAC
This sequence comes from Vibrio sp. 1557, assembly GCF_033340175.1. NCBI lineage: Bacteria > Pseudomonadati > Pseudomonadota > Gammaproteobacteria > Vibrionales > Vibrionaceae > Vibrio > Vibrio sp. 1557. The sequence continues at coordinate 299,609 of NZ_JAWOVZ010000002.1, forward strand.
TTCAACGGCGTGGCCTTTGATATCGCTTGCAATAACGGCTTTGATCGTCTTCGTCTTGTAGAGATTGCTCGCAAGTATGGCGCGAAGGGGATTGGGATTGCAAAAACCTTTGTTCATCTGGATTGGCGGGAAGGGTTACCCGTAATGTGGACTTACTAACAAGCGGCCAGAACGGTCGCTTTTTTAATGGAGAAAGGAAATGAAAAAACTGTATCAGTTTACGGTCGCAGTGGTGGCTCTGCTGTTTGCGTCTGTCGCTCTGGCGAGTTCGGGAATGATGGAACCTGACACACCCGCTTGGGCTGCAGCTGCATTTGGCTTTGTCGCGACAGTGGTAGGTGTTGTTGCTCAGATTGATGCGCTAGTGTCTGAAGAGTTCAAACGTAAGTGGCCGTGGTGGTTGCGCTGGGTTTGGAATGCAGCTGCTGGCAACTATAAGCACTCACAGAACATCGGCAGTTAGTAATGGGCTGGGCCTCATCAGTCCCGATTATTGGAGCGCTCATCCTCAAAGTCATTGAGGTTTGGGAGAGTCTTCAACGTGCCAAGCAAATAGATCATCAGGAGCAAGAGCATGAAGATATCAAGCAAGATGCTAAAAGCCGCCATGCTCAGCGGTTTGGTCCTAGTAGTGGGCGGATGCACAACAAGCCGTGATGTGTTTGTTCCTCCATGTAAGCCAGTCGCTCCTGTTCTTGAGTGGTATGAGAATGACCTCGGCGGGATTTATTACCCAGAGCGCAGCGTCACTAACCTGATGTTGTACATCGAACAGCTCAATGACTGCATTGACTACTACCAAGTTAATCCTGGTTAGTTCAACTATCCGGTAATTCCGGATAGTTGCCGAGTGTTCTTACTGGCTGCACTTGTTATCCGTTAAGCCAGCATGTGATAGCAATGAATCCGGCATGTGCCCGAGAGGGAGGGATAAGGTTAGGTTGGCGACCTATTAGTGCATAAGTTAGCTAGATGATGAACGATAGGCGGCTGGCTGCCTCAAAGCCAGTTCTAACACCGCCAAAGGCAACGTAGTGCTAGTGATCTGCAACGTCGTCGAGCGTCGCCAGGCTTCGGCCATTAAACAGCAGTGTCCACGGCGGTGACCCTTTAAATATCCTTTGTGTATTTAGTGAGTATTCAAAGGATATTTGGTTATGCCTCCACGTACTCCAAGACCATGTCGTCATCCACATTGTGGTGGGCTGACTAATGACAAGAGTGGTTACTGTGATAAGCACCGCAACACTGGTTGGGAAGTTCATCAAGCAGGCCGCAACCGTCATCAGCGTGGTTATGGCACTGATTGGGATAAGAAGCGCCGCTTCATTCTTAAGCGTGATAAGTATCTATGCCAAGAGTGTTTACGTGGTGGTCGTGCCATTCCCGCCAAAGATGTTGACCATATCAAGGCTAAGGAACATGGCGGAACAGATGAAGACAGCAACCTGGAGGCGTTATGTCGAGCATGTCACAAGGCAAAAACTGCACGGGAACGCATGAAACCACGACAATAAAATGCAAAGAAGTGATCGTTTGTCAGATCAAATTGGCGTTTTGGGTACCTATTTATTTAAAAACCTTGGTGCTGTTTTGTTGGTTGTTTGGTACCTACCCAGACCCTGTCAGAGTCACTGAGACGGTAACAAAAGGCACTAAGGTGATAACACCTCGATTCCATAAGCGGAAAGGCATCAGTGTGATATTAGGTCGTTTGTTATCGCCGTTCTCACGTATAGGGGGGCGGGGTAAATCTCTGTAGCCTTTTCGATGGGGACCGCAGCCTCAGACAAATTTTTATACGCAATAAATAAGGATCTTTTTTTGACGCGCGAGATCACACATTTTCGCGGCTGAGTTTTGAGAGGTATTTGTATGGCGCGAGCAGCTGGAGGTGGTCGCAAAGGAGGCAAAAGCACTTTGCCATCTGCACCTGCCCACGAAGCATTGATAAAAATAGATCCGCCAGAAGAGTTACGTGATGACAACGCACTGGCAATTTGGCAGACACAAAGCCGTGTACTGATGGACAGAAAAATCCTGACTATCGACCATGGACCTTTGTTGTTGGCTTATTGCAATAGCTTCTCTTTGTACCTTCAAGCTGAGTTGGAAGTTTCTCGAGAAGGGCTGACCGTTGATACACCGATGGGAGGACAGAAGAAAAACCCTAGCGTGAATGTTCGCCAGGATGCGTTGGCCAGTATGGTTCGTATTGGCAGTTTACTTGGACTAGACCCGTTATCCATTCGACGGATGACTGGTGGGGGGAGCGGTAGCAAGGACAGCGACGAAAACGAATTCGACGAATTCTTACCAGCGAGATAAGTATGGCTAAGTATCCGAACGTAAACGCCGCCGCGAAGTACGCGCGTGACGTGGTCAGCGGTCGGATCGTAGCTTGTAAGTATGTTATCCAGGCATGTCAGCGACATTTGGATGATCTCGAAAAGAGCAAAAGCAAAGCCTATCCGTACCGGTTTAACAAAGACAAAGCCGAGGGGGTTTGTCGTTTTATCCAGTTGCTTCCACACACCAAAGGCAAGTGGGCAAAGAAGCCTCTCAAAGAACGCCGCATCAGTCTGGAACCGTGGCAGTTGTTTATCCACGCGGCTCTTTATGGTTGGGAGCGAAAGAAAGACAAACGCCGCCGTTTTCGGGTGGCTTACGTTGAAGTCCCACGAAAGAACGGAAAAAGCATCATTGCGGCAGGGAACGGGCTTTGGATGTTCGCCCCTGACAATGAGTATGGCGCTGAAGTTTACTGTGGCGCTACCACAGAGAAGCAGGCTTGGGAGGTGTTTAAGCCTGCTAAGAAAATGGCTGAAGCTCTACCGAACCTGCGTCGCTCATTCATGATTGACGTCATGGCCAAGAAGATGGAACGGCCAGACGGCAGCATCTTCGAACCAGTTATCGGTGACCCGGGTGATGGCTCCAGTCCTCATTGTGCGATAGTCGATGAGTATCACGAGCATGATGGTCCTGAACTTTATGACACCATGTCGACAGGGATGGGCGCTCGCGAGCAGCCACTCATCTTTGTGATCACCACATCGGGTTACAACATCGCGGGGCCTTGCAAAGACTTGCATGATGACTTGGTCAAAATCTTAGAAGGTACCACTGACGACGATGAAGTCTTTGGCATCATTTACACCATCGATGTAGGTGACGATTGGACTGACCCTGCAGTGCTGGCCAAAGCCAACCCCAACTTAGGGATCTCCGTGGATGAGGATTGGCTTAAAAGTCAGCAGTTGCGTGCTATCCGCAACCCTAGATATGCCAACACTTTCAAAACCAAGCACCTTAATCAGTGGGTGTCGGCTTCAAGTGCATTTTTCAACATGGAGGATTGGAAGGCCGCTGAAGATACCAGTTTGTCGATTGTCGATTTTGAGGACAGCTCATGTTGGTTGTCGCTGGATTTGGCATCGAAAATCGATATCTGTAGCCAGGTAATGCTGTTTACACGTAAGGATGAGCGTAACCAACTGCATTTCTACATTTTCTCAAAGCACTACTTACCAGAAGAGACAGTGTTCGATCCAGACACCAAAAACCGCAAGGTCTACCAGAAGTGGGTGGCGACGCCATGGTTGAACAGTGGTGGTAGTGCATTGATTTCAACGGATGGCGCTGAGGTCGATTTCAACGAAATTGGGGAAGACATTCAGAACTTTTCGGATGAGTTTGAGGTGCGAGAGGTTCCACATGACCCGTGGGGTTCGACACAGCTCGCTCAAGAACTTACCGCAGCAGGTATTACAGCAGTCAAGGTTCCGCAAACGACCGCGCACTTATCGCCAGGAATGATAGAACTCGAGGCCGCCTTGAAGTCGGGCCGTGTTCATCATGACGGTAACCCTGTACTCACCTGGATGATGAGTAACGTGGTCAGTAAACCGGACGCCAACGAAAACCATTTTCCTCGCAAGGACAAGCCCGACCAAAAGATTGATGGTGCGGTCGCTTTAATCATGGCGGTGTATCGCGCGCATCTAGCAACGGATGCCTTTGACCCATACGACGATCTAGATGATGAGGATTTATACCTGTGAAATACGTACTCAACCTGATTGGCCTCGCGGGGTTTTCCGCGTTGGTGAGTGGGGTTTATCTCAAATTCGGGTTGTCGGATACCTTAATGTTTGGCGGAACCATGTTGTTGATTTTTGCCTTATTGGCATTAAGAAAATTAGGGGGTCGCCATGCTTGATTTGTTATTTGAAACCCGAACAAACCCAGAAGATCCATCTGTTCCCCTGTCTGAACTAGATCCAGCGGATTGGGGAGGGGGCTCTGGTGTTAGCGTGGAATCTGCCATGGGGTTATCGGCGGTTTATTCCTGTATTGGTGTGCTTGGCCGCTCTATGGGCCAGCTGCCTTTGCATGTGATGCGCCGTGATGCTAATGGCGTCGTTTCTCGAGCAACGGATCACCCCGTTTACTACCTGTTGCATGATGAGCCTAACCCATTTCAAACCAGTTACGACTGGCGTGAATCAGGTATGGTTCACGTCAGCGGGTGGGGGAACCACTACACCGAAATCGTGCGCCACCCCCGTTCGGGTGAAGTACGTGAACTCGGGTTAATTCGGCCTTGGGAGTCCAATTTAACCAAAACCAATTCTGGACGTTACACCTACGCGGTGACCGCTGAAGACACGCTGGCAAGGGCCGTCAGTCCTGAAGATATGATCCACATTAAGGCGATTGGTTCTGATGGCAAAGTGGGGAAAAGCCCCATTGCCCAGTGTCGAGAAGCCTTTGCACTTGGCCTAGAAACCCAAGGTTATGGTAACCAGTTCTTCCGAAGTGGGGGCAAGCCAACCGGTATTGTCTCCGTCAAATCGCAATTAGAGGAAAAGAGCTGGAAACGCTTGCTCGAACGCTGGCGAAAGTCAAAAGTGGAGATGCAAAGTAACGACAACAAAACGTTATTTTTGCCATCAGAGCTGGCGTATCAGTCGATCACCATCCCGCCAGAAGATGCTCAGTTTCTGGAAACGCGAAAATTCAGTCGTTCAGAAGTCGCCGGCATCTACAACGTGCCGGCACACATGATTAACGACTTGGAAAAAGCCACCTTTTCCAACATCTCAGAGCAAGCTATTCAGTTCGTTCGTCACACCATGATCCCATGGGTGGTGAAGTGGGAGCAGGAGCTCAATCGAAAGCTGTTCACTGAACAAGAGCGCCGAGCCGGGTATTACGTCAAGTTCAACCTAAACGGCTTGTTACGCGGCACTGCCAAAGAACGAGCTGAGTTCTATTCGAAAGCCATTCGTGATGGCTGGATGAACCGTAACCAAGTACGAGAGCTGGAAGATATGAACCAAGCCGATGGTTTGGATACCTATCTATTAAGCGCAGATCTTCAACAAAAAGAGGCCAACCCAAATGAGTAAAAACCTCAATGAGATTTTTATCCGCAGTGATGAAATCAAAATTGAAAAACGTGAGGACGGAGAGGAACCACGTATTGTCGGGTACGCGGCCAAGTTCAACACTCGCAGCAATAACCTTGGCGGCTTTGTTGAAGTGATTGCCCCAGGTGCGTTTGATGACGTTCTGGATGACGACGTTCGAGCCCTGTTTAACCATGACCGTAACTTTGTTTTAGGTCGGACCCAATCCGGAACACTCACGCTGACTATTGACGAGGTTGGCTTACGCTACGAGATCACCCCGCCAGATACTCAAACGGTACGAGACATGGTGATTGAACCAATGGGTCGTGGAGACGTAAACCAAAGCTCCTTTGCGTTTCGTTTGCCTTCAGACGGTTATCGATGGGATGAGGGAGAGGATGGGGTATATATCCGCACAATCACCCGCGTTTCAAAACTGTTGGATGTCAGCCCTGTGACCTATCCAGCCTACAACGACACCGAAGCCAGTACCCGTGCCCTTGAAGAAGCGCGCGCGGCTTGTTCTGGCGACAGTGAAGAACAGCGCCAATTGGCGCAGCATCAAGAGCAGCAGTACCGCGATCGGTTGTTGCAAACCCTGTAAAACCTCTCAGTACTTAAACCGGAGAAAGTTGAATGAAATATCATGAAATGAAGAAAAAACGTGACACGATCGCGCGTCAAATGCGTGAGTTGAATGACAAGGCGAAAGAAGAAAAGCGTGCGTTCACTGACGATGAAACCACCCAATGGCGCGGTATGACGTCAGAGCTAGATGGTCTTGATTCACAAATCGAACGTGAAGATCAGCTGCGAGCTCAAGACGAACGCTTTGTTCGTGAAGACGACAACACAAACAACGGTAAAGAGTCACCAACAGAGCAACGCCAGGCTGAGGCCTTTACCAGCTACTTGCGCCATGGCTTTGCGGAGCTATCACAAGAAGACAAAGAACAGCTTCGTGCGTTAGGCACAGCAACAGGGGCTGGCGGCGGTTTTACCGTACCAAAAAACTTTGTGAATCGCGTGGTTGAAAGCATGGCGGTGTACGGTGGTATCGCGAACGTCTGTCAGGTTATCAATACTCAAGATGGCCGCGCGATGCCCTGGGCGGTGTCCGATGGCCGCACTGAAATCGGTGAAATGCTGGCCGAAAACCAAGAAGCGGGTAAAGGTGATCCAACCTTTAGCCAGGTTGAGATTGGTGCGAAGAAAGGCAGCTCTAAAATCGTACTGGTCTCGAATGAGCTACTGCAAGACAGCATGATTGATATCGATGCGTTTGTGGCGCGCCGTATCGGTCAGCGTCTTGGCCGTCTCGAAGCTAGTCAAATCATCACTGGTGATAACACGGGTAACAACCTGAATGGCTTGAACCTACAGGTTCAACTGAAACAAGAAGCTGCGGCAGTCTCTGGTGTGTCTTACGCGGACTTGATCAACTTGAAACACAAAGTGGACCCAGCTTATCGCAACAGCCCAAACACACGCTGGGCATTTAACGATGACACATTCAAAGGCTTCAAGTTGATGAATGACAGTAACGGTCGTCCGCTATGGTTGCCAGCGATTGCCGGTGTTGCTCCATCAACCATTGATGGTGACCAATACGTCATTGACCAGGGCATTGCGGCAGCGGGCGCAAGTGCGAAGTCGGTGTTCTATGGTGACTGGATGTCGTTAGTTCTCCGTCGTGTGACCTACATGAACCTACGCCGTTTAACAGAGCGTTACGCTGAGTTTGACCAAATGGGCTTCATTGGCTTCCACCGTTTTGATGTACTGTTGGAAGATATTGCAGCCATCGCCGCGCTAGAACACGCAGCGGCTTAATTCTAACCATTATATCTAGCCCACCGTTTGGTGGGCTTTTTTATGTAATAAGGAATTGAACATGGCAACCACGAAAGCCAAGACCGAAGAGAGCACCAAAGATTCGACAGAGACTTCGGAGCAACCAAACGGCAATACTCAAGTAAAGTTAAAGATGCCGTTGTGGGACTCAGATAAACAGCAGTCTTTCACGATTGGTGACTTTTACCCGTGCACGGAAAAAGAAGCGCAACGTCTGATTGAAAATGGCACAGCGGTAAAAGCCGATGCTTGATCTGGTTAGAGTCAAAAACCAGTGCAGTATCGATGACGACATTACCGACCATGACACCTTGCTCACGCTCTACCTATCAGCGGCTAAGAAATCTGTTGAGAACTACCTCAATCGGCCAGTTTACTGGACTCAAGAGGAAGTACCGACAGACCCAGAGCAAGTGCCAGAAAATGCCTTTTTGGCCCGAGAGGACACAGAACTGGCGGTGTTGTTATTAATAGGCCACTGGTTTGGACATCGAGAAGCGGTGACAGAAAGCAGCGTCAAAACACTTCCTTTAGGCGTCAGCTTTTTGTTGGATTTTGACCGAGACATTAATTTGTGAGGGCTTATGCAAGCCGGCAAACTCAACCAACGCTTAACCTTGTACAGCACTGTTGAAGGCAAAAGCTTAAGCGGTGCGCCTACGGTCCAACTGGTAAAAACGGCCACGCCCTGGGCTGAGCTGATCACCAGTTCAAGTGAACAAAGCGCAGGTAATGACCGCGAGCAGACCTTAAACGCGTACCAGTGGCGGTTGCGATGGCGCGAAAATATCGAGCCTGGTCATTGGATTCAGTGGCGCGGGCGTTGGATGAAAATCACAGGGGTGAACGATTCGGACCCGCGTCGCCAGGAACTTATCCTGGACGCTGACGCTAACCCGAAATCAACCCCGCCACCCATTCAGCCGGAGCCTTGATTTACAGGAGTAAACATCATGCAGCTTGACCGATGGGATGTATCTGGCTTGAAAGAGTTAGAAAAAGCCCTGACCGATATTGGTGAAAAGGCCGGCTTGCGAACCTTGCGTAAAGCCAGCCGTCAAGCTATGGGCGGTGTGCAACTAGCCATGGCAATGGGGGCAGGTTATGACGCGGTTGGTGGTGATGGTGAGCACATGCGTGACAGCATCAAGATCACCACCAAAAAGATGGACAGTAAGCATGGCGGTAAAGATAACGCTTTGTCCACTCGTGTGGGTCCGTCAAAAAAGCACAGCCAAAAAGCCATTGCCCAGGAGTATGGTACCGCAAGACAAGAACCAGACCCATTCATGCGACCGTCTTTATTTGAAAACCGTCACCGAGTGGTCAATACGTTTCGCACGGTGTTGGCTGTTGAGATTCAAAAAGCGATCAAGAAGCAAGCCAAATGAACCTAGAACAAGCATTAAACGCCTGGTTAACCACGTTGACTGGGCTGGATTGCTATTGGCTGAAACGGCCAGAGAAATCTGATACCGCAGTGGTGTATCGATGCATTACACCCGGTGTTATTCCCGGAAACTTGCGAAAAACAGGGATCCGTGAAGACGTCTACAGCCTGACTGTGTACCACTATGACCCGGACGCTGGCAAACAATTGGCGAACGACATAGTGGATAAGCTGCACGAATTTAATGGGGAGTTAAACGAAGGGACTGCCAGTGCCTACCGAATACAGTCAGCCACGTTAAATGGCGGTTTTGACCAATGGCTGGAAGACGAAATTAAACCATCCACTTACCAATTTAACCGAGATTTTGTAATTAACCACTAACCGGAGACAACACCCATGGCAGTCGCAGAACCTAGCACCTACGCCAAGTTACCCGCTGGCACTCGTATGCTTTACGGGGCTATCGCTGATGAAACCGCAGCACTAACACTGCTTAAAGACGCTAACGCCGTTGGTGTCACTGGCCGAACAACTGGCTTTGTTGAAGCGGAGCGCCTGATCGATACCGAGCGCAAATACATTGCTGATATGCCGGAAGGGCCAGACAAAGAGTTTGTCTTTCTTGATGACCCAACTGACGCCGATTTACAAGCCTTTCTTGACCAGGCGGACACCAACGCCACAGTAAAAATCCGTCTTGAATTTCCCAACGGTCGCTGGGCTGACATGATTGTCGTTCTTGGCGGATGGAGCCATCAAGAGCTAGACAAAGGCCAGCCTATGTACCTGGTGGTGAACGGCAAACAAAACTCAATTGACCGTGGTTACACGGCCCCAGTCTAATAAGGATAATTAACCCATGAATTTAAAAAGCCAACTATTGAAGCCCGCAGAGCTGGTCCCTGTAACTGTCACCATCTTAGGTGGTGAGTTTCCCGTTCGTCGATTGACAGCGGCTCGTTTGAGTGAGCATGACAAGCTGGTGCGAAAGTATCAGGAGGATAATAACGGGGAGCAGCTGAACACTCAGGCGGCCCAATTAGTGCTGGATTCCGTCCTGGATGAAAACAACCAACCTATGTCTGTCAGTGTGAAACCCGCCGATTTGATGGAAGCACATACCCCTCTGGCGATTAACTCAGCTGTTGCCAAGCTTATCCAGATTAACTTCTTGTCGGATGATGCCGAGGACACCGCAAAAAAAGATTAACCGACGATCCGGCCCTTCGCTTTTTCTTTGGTCTGGGTGAAGTGCTGGGCATCGTCGATCCTCGCCTCTTATACCACAGCGTGGACAGCGAGTTAATGGCGCTATGGATGGCCCATTTCGCCTTAAAACGCGAAGCGGCCGGAGTGAACCAGTCTGGCTCTAGCCATGGCAACGACACCCCACAAAGCCGAATCCTTGATTATAAAAACGTTGACCAACAGGTGAACGTCTGCGAAAGGCTGCTCTTGTAATGTCAGATATTGCCAAACTTACCGTGGCGCTGTATGCCAACAGCGCCCAGTTCACCAGTGAATTGCAAAAATCGCAGAAAAAAGCCAAAAACTGGTCTGACTCGATCAGTAAAACCATGTCGATAGCAGCGAAAGCCACCGCAGGTGCTGCCGTTGCTGCCGCTGGTTCTCTGGCATTAGTGTATAACCAGCAAGCGGCCCTGATAGACCAAACGGCTAAGTTTGCGGATCGCATTGGTATTTCCACTGAAGCATTAACCCAGTTCCGTCATGCCAGTGAATTAACGGGTGTTGGGGCTAAAAACCTCGACATGTCATTGCAACGTATGACCCGCCGTATTGCTGAGGCGGCCACTGGCAGTGGTGAAGCGGCGCCAGCTCTAAAACAATTGGGTTTGGATGCGCAAGCGCTTGGCCAGATGACGCCAGATCAGCAACTGTACACACTGGCGGATGCTTTCACTCAGGTGGAAAGCCAGTCAGAACGTGTGCGCCTGGCATTTAAGTTGTTTGACTCCGAAGGCGTTGGCATGGTGAACATGTTAGCCGGCGGATCCGATGGCTTAAGAACCATGGCTGATGAAGCCGATAGACTTGGCGTTACGCTGTCACGCATCGATGCCGCTAAAGTCGAAATGGCTAACGACGCCATGTATAAAGTCGGCGTTACGACGACCGCACTAAAGCAGGAAATTACTACCCAACTCGCCCCGATAGTGGCGGCTCTGGCTGAAGAGTTTGTGGCGTATTCCCAGCAGTTTGGTGGCATGAACAACATGGTGGCTGAGGGTATCCACAGCACAGTCAGTGGCATTGGCTTTATGGCCGATTCATTGCGTGGTGTTCAGCTAATCATTGACGGTATGACCGTTGCGTGGGATGGATTCAAGCTTGGTTTTATGGTGGCTTCACAGGCTATCACTACCGGCTTGCATGAGCTTGGGCAGTTTCTGTTTAAAGTCATCATTTCGCCACTTCAAGGGGTGTTGGATTTAGCGGGGAACTTCAGTGATGAAGCCGCCAATATGGCCGCCTCTTTGCGTCAGTTCTCTAACATGCCACCACCACAGTTGTTTGATGCGGCAACGGTCACTCAAGCCAAACTTGACCTGAACCAATCCCTTTGGGAATTGCGTGATCTCGCCAGTCAGCCGTTACCTTCAGAGGGCATTGAATCCTGGTACCAAAATACCAAGGCAAGATTTGAACAGCTGGCCAAGGACTATGCTGGCAGCATCAACTATAACACCCCAGATGCTACGCCACTACCAAGCGCAGACGGCGCCAAGGAAGACCCAGCGGTTACGGCCTTTAAAAATGCCACTGACCAGCTGGAAACGGAATGGCAACGCCGTTTAGCCATTAACGCCGCTGGCGATCAGGCTGATTTTACTCGTGAGTCATTCGCCTATGACGACCGCATGGCGCGCCTGTCTGAGCAGTTCCAAGCCGCTTATGAAGCAGCTGCGAACAACCAGGCCATGCAACAGCAGCTGGAAGATCAGTATTTTGCCAGCCGTGAACTGTTATGGCAGCAGCACCAGAACAACATTGCGGATATTGAGAAGAAGTCAGCTAAAGCCCGCCATGCGGCTCAGATTGTACAGCTTCGCAATTATTCCGATTTGTTTGGCAATATGGCCGATGTGGCTGGCGCATTCGCTGGTAAACAGTCAGGCATCTTTAAGGCCATGTTTGCTGCGTCAAAAGCGTTTTCTATTGCTGAATCTATCATCAAGATCCAGCAAGGCATTGCGAACGCGGCCGCGCTTCCGTTCCCTGCGAACATTGGCGCCATGGCGAGTGTTGCGTCAACCACCGCTGGCATTGTCAGCACCATAAAAGGCACCAACTTACAAGGCATGGCCCATGACGGGATCAGCAGTGTCCCGAATGAGGGTACCTGGCTGTTGGATAAAGGCGAGCGGGTTTATACCAATGACAGCGCTAAGCAGTTGGATCAGATGTATGCGTCAGTGATGGCGGGGAAATCTGGCCAAAGTAGCCCTGCCAATGTCGTCGTAAACCTGATCGAAGATGCCAGTCGAGCAGGAACGGTGGAGCAATCGAGCGACGGTGACATGGTCACCTTAGATGTTAGGGTTGCCAAGCTCCTTCAATCGTCATCCACGCAAACCGCACAGGTCATGCAAACCCGATACAGGACACAGCAATATGGCAGTTAAATTTACCTATCCCGACATGTTGCCAGTGCCGTTGTTGTCTGGGTATAGCCTCAACCAGAAACCCAGCGTGATAGCGACCGAGTTCAGCACCGGTCGCACCCGCGCCCGGCAGATAAAAAACCGACCTAGCACCATGAAAGCGACCTGGCGCATTGATGAGTCAGAAGCCGAGATGTTTGAAAGCGCGCTCGAAAACTGGCTGTTAGGTCGTTGGTTTCTGATCACCATCAAGCTTCCACGAAGTACACGACTTCAGGAAGTGGAAGCCCTGATCACCAAAGACCCGCGAGATAACCGCAAGCCAACCAGTAACACCTTAAAACACTGGGATTACACCGGCGAATTATTAATTAAACCGTTGCCACAAATGGACGAAGGCATCCTGCTGGACACCATGCTGGCCCCGAACACCTTTGCTGAGCTCATTGCTCAACTAGAAATCACCATGATGGAGTTACCTTAATGTCCAGTTTTCCAGATTTATTAACCTCTTTTGACGACGCAGTGCAAGCACTAAAAGTCAAACTGAGTCAGGATTCATCAAAGTCCATTACTTATAACGGTGAGGTCATTCAGTCCATTGCTAAAGATCTGGATGATAAATGGGCAGCGATTCAGGCGTTGGTTGATTCAGCGTTGGCATTTGAAACTAAAGTATTGATGGATGCCTATACACCAACCGCGTCTGAAGAAGGTTTTTTTCCATTGGCAAAGACCTGGAACGATACTGATATCAATAATGGTATGTATGGTTGGAATGGCGTCGCTTGGGTCAAATCATCATATGACCCAGTACAAAGAATGATTGATGCAGGCTATCGTCGTAATGAGGGGTCTCATGCGCCAATGCAAGCACGGGAGCGTGACGGAGTCACATCGGGTCCTCATGCCGAAATGCTCAATACACTGATTGATGTAAAAGTCATTGGTGCCAAAGAGGGCAAATTATACCGTATCGAATGGATGGGTAACGGGGCGGATAATTGGCGTCCAGAAGATCGTTATAACGTCCTTATTTATGAGTATGAGGAAGCGAACTATGGTACAGATAGCGCTAATGGTCGAAGAGCCTTACAAGGTTTAAATCAGGGCGACTTTTCAACTATTAACCCAATTAACGGTGTGGTTACACGATATTTCCGGTGCCAGGGTGATGAATCAATCGCAGTTCTTGTATCTCACATGCCCGAAAAAATATCAGGTGAGTCTGTTTCATGGAACAGCGAGGGATACGCTGGTTATTCATGGATTATCGACCCAATAAATTATGTATATTCACCTGTTAATGATTACCTACAGGAAGACATCAGTGGGAAGTTCGATGAAGTCAATGGAAAGTTAGATGAAATCGATGGGAAGCTCGGTAATGGCGTGAGCTCTTTAAACGCGGGTGTTAATTTCCCGATGACGCCGATGGTTAGGGATGGAATAACGTCAGAATCAGACCCGATTATGCTCAATGCGTTTTTGGACATTAAAGTTTATAACTCGGAACCAAATAAATACTACCGTGTAGAATGGCTTGGCCATAACTCGGAGGCGGTTTCGTCAGTCGATAAATTTCAAATCATAGTAGCAGAGTATGACTCTGAATACTTCGGAAGTGATTCTAACGCCAACCGTTTTGAACTTCATGGTTTAGGTGATACTCAGGGTGATGAAGTTCCATCCGGTCAAATCATCACCAGAACCATAACTTGTGCTAAGAAGCCTTCGGTAAAAGTAAAGTTGACGTATGATACATCAGCATTATCCGATACGAATATATGGAATTCAGAATCTACAAGTGGCTACTCTTGGGTCATTGACCCTAGCAATTATATAGAGGCCGTGCCATCCATCGAGAGTTCTAATAAGGGATTATATGCCCCGCTCGAAGTGGCGGCGCGAGATGGTGAAACAACACAGGGAACGATACTCGCTAAAAATACTTTGTTAGATTGCAAAATATACGGAGCAAAGCCAGGAAAACTCTATAAATTGGAATGGTTGGGCGGTGGTGTTGAAATTCTGGGGAAAAATCGTTACGACGTCCTTATAGATGAATATGACGCCACGACATACGCAACTGATTCACAGTCCGGCCGCCGTAGTATTTTTCAATTACAGGATTTCGAAGTAGGTGATGGGTATTTAGAACAACCTCAAGGTGATACTTTTACGCAGGTGCTAACCAGTAAGCGAGATCCTAGCATTACTGTATCGGTGACCTATGACTCTACACTAATTGAAGGCTCACAGTTGGCAATGAACTCAACTAGTAGTCAAGATTATACGTCAATAATTTCCCCTAAAAATTACTTATATACAACACCAGGTGATAGTGACGATAAATCACCAAATGGCCATCTTTCGGTCAGACATACACAAGGTGGTGTTGTGGAGGTGGTATGTAATCATGGCTCAGAGCGCTGTAAGGTGATGATTGATCAGCGCGGGCCGAATAGTCTTATGGCTATTTGGTCTTACTATATTTCGCCAATTAAAGACGGTGGTTTTGATCAAGGCTTTGTCTTAAAAACAGGCGGTTCGAGCGATTGGATTGGTTCGTGGTCGATGCAGGCCGCCCAAAATGGTAACGGCAATGGGATAGGTTGGTCAGGCGGTAGTCATGATGCAACAAGTTCAGGCTCCACCGGCGACCCGTCCGCGCAAACTGACAGTTACGAGGTTTACACGGAGTTTGGTGATCTTCATATCGCTGAAAACTCAGAAGATATTGTCAATTGCAATACGGTCTCGGTAACTGTCCATAACTCATTGTATGCTCATAACACAGTGCCGAAAACTGGTTTTACAGAGCGCTTTGTACTTAAAGAAATTGTGACATACACATTCAAGGCACTACCTGATGGTTCAGGAGTAACTGTTAACGTGACGCTTGAAGCAGAACCGCTAGAGAAGATAGAAATCGGGACGTATTACGGACTACAAATTCATGCAGGAGGGCTTGATTCTTTTTGGTTCCCTGGTTGCGAACAAGCGGAGCGATGGCCTAAAGACATGGCCACTAATTCAGGAGTGAAATCGACCTATAACAAAATAGACCGATTTACCGCCATCAGTAACGATAGTAAGTATTGTGTTATTGGTTGGGTTGATCCGAATTTCGGCATTGCCAGAATAATCGACCGTATTTACCTGAAACAGATTTTATGGGTATTGCTTCTAGTCTGAATAAGCTTTATCACAAATTGATTCGGGAAAGTGGTGGTTACCTTGTTCCTTTTGAGGCTGGCGAGCTTATTACCTGGAGAGGGTCATATACCTTTACCACAGGGAAGTATGAAGGGGCTAACCTGTCATACATCATTAATAATGTGAGTGGTCTGCTGCTTGGTGTTGAAAATGTAGGCGCTTTTTCTGGTCGAATCCCTACAGTAAATTTTATTAGAGGTTTGTCACTTGAGAAAGTTACTCTCTCAGATGGTGTTACGGAAAATACCGAAGTTCTTGCGGGTGGGCTTCATCTCAACGCCACAAAGTCAGGTGGTGCATCTTATAAAGTGAAGTAACCATGAAAGTTATAGTGGTTAGGTTCTATTTTCCCTCCGCTATTACCTAGCATTCGCCGCGCCATCGATGACTGATGGCGCGTAGCGAATGCCCATGACTATCTCGATCCAGTCCATTCTTAAAACGAGATTTATCCTATGTCTCAAGCCCTAAAACAATACCACGCTAGTGCGGGTGATGATGACGAATTCATTACCCTGCAATTAACCTCAACCGCTTTTGTCACTCGTTATCTGGTTTCGGCATTTGAGGATATTATCGCCGCCCTTGAAGACGCCACTCTGGTGACCTTTGAAGCGGCGGGACTGGCGGTGAACCTTCCAAAGTCGGCCACTGGTGCTGAAATGGAATTGCAGTTCGGTATCGATAACGTCACCGGTGAAGCGCGCCAGCTGATAGAGGCTGCGCGCAAAGCCGGCGCGGATGTATTTATTACCCTACGGAAGTATATGGCCTCGGATCTGACGTCGCCTGCTTCCAAACCAATAAAATTCAAAGTCACCACAGCATCGACCACGCGCACTAATTGCAGTGCGTCCGCTGGTATCGGCTATCTCAGTAACAGTGCCTGGCCGCGTCCTCGATTTACCACCGAATACGCACCAGGGCTGGCGACCATATCGTAACGATTAAAAGGTTTTCTATGAACACAGAGGAAATTATCAGCACAGCGCTGAGCGTCCCTTATGTGCCTGGTGGTCGCGATCTGGATGGTTGGGATTGCTATGGAGCTGTTCGTTGGCTGCATGATCAATTCAATGGCATTTTAATGCCTGAGTTTCCCGCGCTCAGCCATAAAGATGCTCTGGTTACCCAGCGTGCAGCCTGGTCCCTGCATGATTACGTTGATGAGTGTAATTTTCAGCCATTGGCGTTGGCGGCACAATACAAAGGCCGCCGTTGGGTCCATACCGGATTTGTTCTGCCTGACCGTCGCATCATTCACGCTTATGACGACAGCAACAAAACCACTATCCACCGGCGCAGCATGTTTGAAATGCTCGCGCCTGTTACCAAGTATTACCAATGGAAGACATTAGATGGCCACACTGATTGTTTATCCTGATGCGGCTGATGTGACGGTTCGGGAAATTAACCAGATCAACGAAACCACATTTAAAGCCTATCTTGACCGCCATATCCCAGACTGGGATAAAGGGCCAACGGGACATAAGTTAAAGAACCCTCGCTTTGTGGCCACGATTAATGGTCAGGCATTTAATCCAAAAGAGTGGGCGAACCGAGTGTTACTTGATAGTGACACCATTGATGTCGTGCTTCCTCCTAAAGGTCTTACTCCAATCGAATGGGTAGTGATCGCGGTATCGGTACTCAGTGCCGCTTATTCTGCTTACTCGATGAACAACATGAACCAGTTGGGTTCTAACTCCAGCACGGTGCCCACCGGCAAAAACATCTATGACATTAACGTCCAGGTGAATAAGGCGGAGCTAATGGGCGTCCGACCTGAGTGGTTTGGCCGTCACCAGTCCGTGCCGAGTTACCTTTGCAGCCCGTATAAGTATTACAACGAGAACAATGAACAGGTTCTTGCCCTGATGCTGCATGTAGGGGAGGGGCATTACCAGATATCCTCAACCGGATTGACCATTGCCGGAACGCCCATCAGCCGACTGAGTGACGACGCGAACTGGCAGATTTTTGAACCTGGTCAAGATGTCTCGACGCATGAAGCTCATAAGAACATCTACACCGCCGAAGAGGTTGGCGGGACGGACAGTACCAGCGGTTTGGATTTTATCGGCCCAAGCACCTCGGTATCATTTGGATCCGAAGATGCTGACATGGCGTTGATCCTGAGTGACGACACCGTGCTTATTCAGGAACGTATTACACGCACCGTTTATAATGGTGGTGACCGTGATAATGAAACGACGAGTTACTGGAAAAACAAAAATCTCAATTGGGCAGATGGCACCACGTTTACCATCACCGGTATTTCATCCACGTCAGTCCTGATTGATGACATTGTTGAGATCGTCGACAGCGGTAACGATGAAACGACAGGGGAACCACTGCCAGATAAGATTGTTGGTAAGGGGTTTAGCGTCCTTAGCGTCAATCAGGAAATCCAGCTATCTGGCGCGGGTTCGAATGATTCCACCTATTTAGCGGTACCGTTATCAGACACTGAACTAACTTTCAAAGACCTGGAAGGTAATGATGTTATCGACCTAACGCCCGCGCCGAGTGTGACTATTAAGATCACCACAACCAGCACAGATGATGGTCTTTATCAGATTGTTTCCACCGACTCTGATTATAAGATGACCGTCATTCGTGTGGGTGATCCAGACTGGACTGGCTTTATTGGCGGCACGTATAGCAACTCGATTTCATTGGATGTAACCAGCGACACGCTGCCAGACTACCAGCTGGGGCCGTATGTTGGATGCCCTGAAGGATACACCACCGATTACATTGAAATTGACATGCTACGCAGCTCGGGGTGGGGGCGATACGACAGTAAAGGCCGGTTGCAAAACCACACGGTGGACTGGGAGGTTTGGGTCCGTGATGCCGATGTAGGAGAACTCGATACCTGGCAGGTGTTCCCATTCACCTATACAGAAAAGAGTTTCGACCAGGTTGGCCAAACTCACCCGATCACGCTACCAAGCTCGATACGTCCCGAGGTGATGCTGGTCAGGAAAACCAAATCGTATGATGACACCAAGTACCTGGATAAACTTCAGTGGATGCGCCTGAAATGTAAACTGCCCACGGCGACCAGCTACGCGACCAGCACGACGCTGGCAATCTCGATTCGGTCCGATTCCAACCTTTCATCGTCAGCGACTAACAAGATCAAGGTATTGCAAACCCGCAAACTGCCGGTACCCGATGGTGCGGGCGGATGGACAGAAGAACTGTACGCCACACGAGATATTGCCCCCGCCGTGCGCTATATCGTGCATAATTCTGGCGGGTCAGATGATGACATCGATATGGATGAATTGCTGTGGATGCATGACAACGTGTGGTCACCAAACGAGGAGTATTTCGACGGCGGCTTTGTCGATGCTGGGACCGTTTACTCCGCTCTAAAAACCGCCTTGCAGGCTGGCATGGCCGAGTTTTGTTTCGACATTGGCAAAATTCTGCCTAAGCGTCTGTTTGAGAAAACCGGTGCAGGTCATGTCTATACGCCAGACGTCATGATCGGAGACGGGTTAACCATCACCACCACACTGTATGACCCCGACGAAAACGAGGGTTTAATAGTGTATTACATGGATCCGACTGACTGGACAACCAGCAGCGTTAAGTGTTGGCTAGGCGATAAGAACGCGATCACCAAATGGGGAGAGCTGGAGCTTACCAAAGGCGTGACATCAGAAACGCGCGCCTGGCGTATTGGAATGCGAATGCTGCGCCGTTCTAAGGGTGAGAAAATAAATTATTCGTTTAACACTGAAATGGATGCGCTCAATTCTACCTACCTTGACTATGCAGAGCTGTGTGATGACTTGCCGAACTTTGGCCAGTTTGGTGAGGTGGTCGACTGGCAAGTGGTTCGAAACAGCAACGATGAATTAGTGGCTAAAATTACCGTAGATCGGGACTTAGAGTGGACGGTGGGCGAACCTCACTATATGACCATTCGACGTCATGATGGCACCGGCAATGGGCCTTTTGTTGCGACGAACTACGTCGCCGATATATTTAAAGACGATAACAACACCCCGCCAGCCCTTGGTGTTACATGGTGGGAGTAGTTCGTTTCTAATACTAGCTGGATAAGTTTGAATTGCGTTGCAGCTGGTATTCAGAGAGTATAATGTTCGGCAGTGTTTTTTTGTAGGTATATAAAATGTATAAAAAATTATCGTTACTAGCTCTCCCTTTACTTATTGCTGGCTGTAGTACACCTAAATACAATTACGTTCCAGAGCGAACTGCGTTCAGCATCCCTGAGCTTAATAGTAAAGTTTCTTCAGGGCTTGGTGAGCCATTACTTGATCAAGGAATAGCAACCAAAAGAGATGTTCTTTATATCGAGAAAGAGACAGGGCTAGCTGCCTATAAAGTTGTTCCGGGTAAACTTTTTAAATCTGGTGAAGATGCTAATTATGAGTACTTTACGCAGGATATAGCTTCAGGTTTTAGTATTTACGCAGGCCTGTTGGTGTCTTCTCCTGCATCTACAGCGACTCTAAAGCTTAATAAAGGCACGGGGGAATTTTGTATCATTCGACCAGCAGATATAGATATCTGCGGTGATATCGAAACATCGCGTAAAAAAGAAGATTTTCTAACTAATGATAGTTTCCGACGCACATTAATTTACAGTGGGCGTGTTGGTGACAAACTGAAGATCAGCTACCGTGAATTTAATAATAATATGGCACGCTCTGCGTTCAGTACGGAAGTTGAGTATGATTTGAGTGATAGTAATGTCATTGGTTATGCAGGTGCTAGGCTTGAGGTAATCAAAGCTACTAACACCGAAATTGTTTACCGAGTTATCAAAAACTTCAACACGCTGTAATAATTCATACAACAATAAGGCTTCAAGGTTTTTTACTGAAGGCAATGCTCTGCATTGCAGCCCTAAAGTTTCTGTCCAGAAATGAGCTGAAGAAGATCATTGGATCTTCTTCAGTTCCCGCCCAACCTGCTGAGCTGAGTAACTAACATTAACGTTCACATGTGTGATGGAGCTGTTGGCATACAGATGTTTGAAACCAAATGAAAGGAGACTAGTAGTATAGAAAAATGGGGCAAATTTGGGGCAGTAGTGGGGCAAATTAAGCATGCAATTTTGAAGATTTAGGGTTTGCTGTGATCATTCAAGAATTTAAGATGAGCAAGTAGATGTGATGCAGCCTGTTGTAACATATTGATTTTAAATTGTTTGTTTTAATTCCACTAATTGCGGCGCACTTTTGTGGTTGACATGATGAACTGCAGTGTAGATTTGCGTGGTTTTTACATCAGTATGCCCTAATTGTTCCTGAACAGTTCTAATGTCTGCGCCAGATTCCAATAAATGCGTGGCAAAACTGTGTCTTAGTGTGTGGCAAGTTACAGTTTTCTCAATGCTTGCGTCGCTTGCCGCGCGCTTTACAGCTCTTTGTATTGCGCTTTCATTGATATGATGCCTTCTGAGTTCACCAGTGTCTCGATCTGCGCTTAACTTTGTTGATGGAAACAAAAAGTGCCAGTTAAAATCTAGCTCCGCTTTTGGGTATTTACGTCGTAAACCTTCAGAGATATATACGCCCGCATAACCAGGCATGTGCCTATCTTTAAAGTAGTAGTTTCTTGCTAAATTAACTTGAGCTTTGAGTGGTTCATGTAGTTCTTTGGCTAATGTGACTGTACGATTTTTACCTCCTTTTCCTTGCCAAACGCGAACTGCACCATAATCATAATCGATGTCTTGAACTCTTAAGCGTAAACATTCCATAACTCGAAGCCCGGAGCCGTAAAGTAGCTGAATATGGAGTCTATACCTCGGGTCGATATGCTGAACGAATCTTCGGATCTCCTCCCTGGTTAACACAACGGGAAGTTTCTTTTCGGTCAAGGATTTCTGAAATCTCATATCAAGTGATAGTGGGGTTTTAAAATAATCACGATATAAAAATGATATTGAGTTCAGCGCCAAAGCTTGCGTTTTTACCGCAACTTTTTCTTCTACCGCTAAGTAACTCAGAAATTGAATGACATCATCTTCTGCTAGTGTTGAGGGGTGGGCGAGCTGGTGAAAAGTGATAAAACGTTTTATCCAAAAAAGATAACTTTCGATAGTTTTATTCGCATAATGACGAGTAAGCATGTGCTCTTTTACACTAAGTAAAAACTGACTTTTCATGATAAATTAACCTGTTTATTTATACAGCTCCGTTAATGTATCACCACTTTTGAAATTAGCGTGCTGTGCGCCGCCTAATTGCGCGCGCCACCACACATATTCATACTGTTTTTCTATTTGTTTCATGCATATAAGTGCTACGATTGATAGCGCTTTTGATAAGAAAGAAGGCGGTAGCCTGCCAGAAAAACGGCAAATCGCCGTATAGAAAGCGTTAGGCGACATGAGATAAACGATAGAGTAGTGATAGTACCTTGGCGTGAATCTAGCTTCAGTTAATTGAAAAGGAGTGGATTAATGAATGGTAAAGCATTTGATAATTGGCAAAAATCGCGAAAGAAAGGATGTTTAAATTGGCTTTTCAGAACCACTTTCGTCACAGCCATTTTGTACATGATTTTTAATGTTATTTTCCTTTATCCATCTTCTGATGCGGCAAGCATTACGATTTTCTTATCGGATAATGCTCTTAATTACTCAATTTACACGATCGGGATGTTTTTCGCATTTTGGGCTATTTGGCTATACAACGAATCTTCGTATGAGAAAGAAGTTAAACGTAGAAATGTCGCCTAACAAACTGTTCAAGAGGGATTCGCAACGCGTGGCATTTTCACTATGCGTTGGTTTTAGTGTTTAAGGTGGTATGCGGCGGCTTCGGTATTGCATTGCTCACCCCTTAACAGGGCGTTATATTGCTCTTCATATCTAGGGGAAATTTTGAAATTAAGCAGCCATAAATTACTCAAGTTAATCATTAATTCTCGTGAAATTACCCTTCAGGAGTTAGAGCCATTTATTAAGAAAAAGTTTGGTGATTATCGAGACTATTTTCCATTAGCAAGCCTGATAACTAATGGCTTTGTTGCCTGCGAACTTAGAAACTCAGAGGGTAAACTACATGAAGAAAAGTTACTAGCTTCAATCCTTTATGCTAAGGCAACCGGTGTAGAAAAGGTTAATAACTTCAATAATACTGGTGGTAAAAGTAACTGTGTTTTCACAATGACCGCCAAAACCGAACTGTACTTTGATGAACTGCTAGCGAAGCGTTCTGAAAGGTTTTTTACAGCGTTAGTCAGTATTATTGTCGGTGTCGCATCAGCCCTGATTACGTTAGGCATAAAATCTCAAATTTAGCCTAACGTCATCAATATAACAAAGCGTTTAAGACGGATTCCCAACGCTCGGCATTTTCGGTTTGATTCAGCTTAAGTGTTTACGGCACAATGGTTTAAGTAAGGTGGTATGCGTTGCTCACCACTTAACGCGGCGTTATGCCACTTTTATACGATAAGGACGAATCTAGATGCAATATGGAATTCAGCATCATATCGAGGTTACAGCAAAAGCTGCTGGAGCTGTGATTTTTAACCAACACGATGAAGTGCTATTGGTTCAAGAACTAACCGGTTCTAAGAAAGGTTTATGGCATATACCATCAGGCAGTGTTGAATCTACAGAAATTCCTCAAGAAGCTGCACTTAGAGAAATTGTAGAAGAAACAGGTTTAGAAGTTGTTTTAGATACCTACCTAAACACTTATGTGGGACGTTTTGATGACGGTGACTTAGTATTACGTCACGTTTGGGTTACAGAAGTGGAAAACCAAGCAATAAAGCCAAAATTTAGTCATGAAATAGGCCGCGCAAACTTCTT
This sequence comes from Vibrio sp. 1557, assembly GCF_033340175.1. Taxonomy (NCBI): domain Bacteria; kingdom Pseudomonadati; phylum Pseudomonadota; class Gammaproteobacteria; order Vibrionales; family Vibrionaceae; genus Vibrio; species Vibrio sp. 1557. The sequence goes on from NZ_JAWOVZ010000002.1 coordinate 322,937, forward strand.
CTCGCTCGCTGAAGTACAGGCGTTGTATGCTCAATCCAAATTGCGGATGCATCATACGCTTCTAATGATCAATGATGCTTATGCCCAGCGCGGAAAATTGGCATAACAAACTGTTCAAGAGGGATTCCCAACGCTTGGCGGTTTGATGCTAAATTTAGTAAAAGTGTTTACGGTGTCAATGCTTCAGTAAGGTGGTTAGCGTTGCTCACCCCTTAACAGGGCGTTAGAGCGCAGGAGAAGAAATATGAATATGACCGATATAATTGAATACATGTCATATCTTATCGCCGGCATTATTATCGCTCCCTTCGGCTTTATGTTGTTTAAAGAATTAATCGGTAAAGATCGTAAGACGGTCACAGATGAAGTGAAATCTACAGTTGGAGACGAATCGAGAAAGTTTCTGGGTGGTAGATATGGTGATGCAGTTGTAGGTCAGTTTGTAGAGTTTAAACTGATAATAGCGATAGGTTTGCCATTAGTTCTATTTCTAGGGATCTCTTCCTTGGTAAATTCTCTTTTGAAAGTTCTGTTCAATCTGTGAGTTGCGCTCTAACAAACTGTTCAAGAGGGATTCGCAACGCGTGGCATTTTTACTATGCGTTGGCTTTAGTGTTTAAGGTGGTATGCGGCGGCTTTGGTATTGCGTTGCTCACCCCTTAACAGGGCGTTATGTTTAGTTGAAATTCAAAGACTTAAAGCTCTTAGGCTCTAGTTCTTTGTCCCTCTGGTAGTCCGTCCCTAGTAGACTCAGCAAATCCGCATTGTCGGTCTAAGTTCTTGCATCTCTCAGCCCGTAAAACATGCCAATGTTCGCGGGTTGCTTCATTGTCAGGTCGTGGCAGTCGGCTTCTTGTTTAACTGGCTCAAAGTCGCTTTCAGGTTCATTACCAAGCAGCATTTCAGCTTGGCAGTTGCCTCGGCAAATTACCATTGTTTTGCGCTTTGGTTGGAAAGATAGGGCGTTTGTTGAAGCTTAGTTGGGTTGCCTCATTGGGCAGGGAAGTGGAATTACTGGTTTTGGGTTAGTCGCTTTTGGCGGCCAAGTTGGTTATAGCCTTGTGGTTTGCTTCAGAAAACTAGTCAGAAATAGTAGTTCTTTCTCAATTAAGTCAGTAACTTGTGGTAAAACATAACAAACAATTCAACAGTGATTCGCAACGCTTGGCGCTCTCACTTCGGGTTGAGTTAAGTGTTTACAGCGCAGTGTTCAAGTTCAGTGTATGCGCTGCTCACACGTTAATTGGGCGTTAGTTGCCAAGGCGAAAAACGTAGCTTAAACAGAATGTTTAGAGTTAAAGTCAGTGTGTTTTTGGTGGGGTTTCGTACTTCAATTTTGAATCGTTCGGGTTTATGAAAGTCGTTCTCAGGTTTCTTTTGTGGTTGGATTTTCTGCTTCAGAAACCGATTTACTTGTTGAAAGTCAGCTTTGTAATATTGTCTTCTCAAAAGATCTTTTGGTGTTGTTAGTCCGCTTTCTACGGCGCTATCTGTTCCAAGTGGTTTCAGTGACAGGCGCTTTGGATCTTGGCCTGATTTTATTTTTTCAACGTACGTAAAGTTAGTGTTGGCAAAGCTGCATTTAACTTCAAATCAAAGCTTTAGGCTTGGCAACTAACAAAGCATTTAAGAGGGATTCACAACGCTAGGCAGTTTTGGTTTGAATTAGCTTAAGTGTTTACGGCACAATGGTTTAGGTCGGGTGAAATGCGTTGTTCACCCCTTAATGCGGCGTTATACGCTTTATGGAAAATGATACAAAAAGGACGTTATGAAGTTATCTGAGTTACAAAGTCATATAAAAGAATTCGATTATGCGCCAGAGCAATCTGGACACTATTTTTTAAAATTAATCGAAGAAGTTGGCGAATTATCGGAATCTATTCGCAAAGGTAAAAGTGGGCAACCAACGCTAGATGAACTTAAAGGTTCAATCGCAGAAGAGTTATATGACGTCTTGTATTATGTTTGTGCTTTAGCCAATATTCACGGTGTAAACCTTGAGAAAACGCATGAACTAAAAGAAGTTTTGAACAAGGTTAAGTACAACCGCTAGAACGCGTATAACAAATTGTTCAAGAGGGATTCAGCACGCGTGGCATTTTTACTATGCGTTGGCTGAAGTGATTAAGGTGGTATGCGGTAGCATCGGTGTTGCGTGCTTCACCCCTTAACAAGGCGTTATGTGTCAGAGAAAGATTATGAGATTTTTGAAACTATTTATCTTGATTTTAGTAACAGGCTGTTCAAGTTCTATAGAAAACACTCTCTCATCTGAATATTTAGATCTAGAGCCAACAGAGTTTGTACTTCCGAGATATCCCAAAGTTGCAGTGGAAAGCAACCTATCAGGATATGTGGTCATGACGTTTAACATCAATAAGCAAGGGGATGTGACTGATATTGTTGTAATTGAATCCGCCCCAAAGGGCGTCTTTGAAAAGGCAGCTGTAGAAGCGTTGTCAAAATGGAAATATGAACCACTCAAAGATGTTGAACTTATTGCTCAAAAAAAATTAGTCTTTAAAATCTGACACATAACAAATTGTTCAAGAGTGATTCGGCACGCGTGGCATTTTTACTATGCGTCAAGTTTAGTAGTTAAGGTGGTATGCGGAGGCTTCGGTATTGCGTGCCTCACACCTTAACAAGGCGTTATAGCGCTCGATAAAATTGAATATGGATGGTCATGGATAATATCGAAAAAGAGCTCTATCAAGCAGCAATAGAACTAGTAAATATGCGATATCCTTCTGGTTGGGGTGGAGCTGCGGCTGTTAGAACAGAGTCAGGAAAAATATTAACAAGCATTGCTCCTGATACTAAAAACGATACTCTTTCACTATGCATGGAAGTGGGAGCGTATTTAGAGGCTCACAAACTCAATGAGCGAGTGACCCACTCATTATGCTTGTGTCGTGAGAGCGAGAACGATGAATTTCTAATCTTGTCACCATGCGGAGTTTGCCAAGAGCGCCTTGTCCATTGGGGTGGGGATGTCAAAGCAGCAATTACGACTCCAGAGAATGCATTGGTTTTCAAAACTATACGAGAATTAATGCCTCATCATTGGTCACTTGTAAACGGCAAAGCGCTATAACAAACTGTTTAAGAGTGATTCGCAACGCGTGGCATTTTTACTATGCGGTGGTTTAAGTGTTTAAGGTGGCATGCGGCAGCATCGGTATTGCGTTGCTCACACCTTAACAGGGCGTTAGCAGTCAAGGATGAATATGAAACAAAACTACCAAGTTCATGAAGACATGTATGTTGAAGCTCGCGAAGCTGGCTGGGAAGGTTGGGGTGGCAACGAGCGAATGTCTAAAGCAGTTTTAGTTGAGCGTTTTCTCGAGCTATTTAAACGAACGGTGCAAGGTAAACTGCTCGAACTAGGTTGCGGTGAAGGACATCATTGCAGAGCTTTCCAGAAGTTAGGCTTTGAGGTGGCAGGTATAGATATTTCACCAACCGCAATTGAATGGGCAAAGGAAAAAGCCAGAGCAACAGGAGTCGAGGGTAATTATTATTTAGCGGACCTAACGGTAGCGTCTCTTGAACTTCCAGAACGTTATGATGTTGTTATTGACGGTAATTGCTTGCATTGCATTATCGGTGCAGATCGAGTCATATTTTTGAGTCATGTTTATCGTTCACTGTCTGAAAACGGGGTATTTTTTGTCAGTAGCTTGTGCTCTAAAAATGAAATTAGCTATGAAACTTATAGGGATGGCAGTCCATATCGTCATGTTACCTCTGAAAGTGATCTAGTTGTTGAACTAGAGAAAGCAGGGTTCCAAGTGCTTCATGTCAGTGTCTATGAGCGTGAAACTTCAAACCACATAACGGTGTATGCGATAAAAGCATAATTTTGTGTAGAAAAAACTGCTAACAAATTGTTCAAGAGTGATTCGGCACGCGTGGCATTTTTGCTATGCGTCAGGTTTAGTGGTTAGGGTGTTATGCGGAGGGTTCGGTATTGCGTGCCTCACACCTTAACAAGGCGTTATATTGCCCCGATAAATTCGGCTATCTAGAGCTTTAAAATGATAAGAAAGTACAACGAAAATGACATGGATTCAGTTCTCGAGATTTGGCTTAATGCTTCAGTTAAAGCTCATGATTTCATCTCAGCTGAGTTCTGGGAATCTCAAGTGGAGAACATGCGCAATCTCTACATTCCAGCTTCAGACACTTACGTTTACGAAGCAGAGTCGAAAGTAGTCGGTTTTTACGCACTGTATGAAAATAGCTTAGCTGCTATATTCGTGTCCCCTGAGCTTCAAGGTAAAGGCATTGGTAAGCAACTATTGAGTCATGCTAAAGCTCAAAGAGCAGTATTAAGCCTTTCTGTATACAAGGATAATCAGGCTAGTTATCAGTTCTATTTGTCCCAAGGGTTTAAAGTAGTTAGCGAACAATTGGATGAGCATACCGGACACCCAGAGTACACAATGAGTTCGGGCATATAACAAACTGTTCAAGAGGGATTCGCAACGCATGGCATTTTCACTATGCGTTGATTTTAGTGTTTAAGGTGGTTTGCGGCGGCTTTTGAATTGCGTTGCTCACCCCTTAACAGGGCGTTATGTGCTTTAGGAGAAAACGATGAATAAGTGTCTAATCATCATATTAGCTAGTCTTTCATTTGGTGCTCTTGCTGAAGAAGAGTCCATTGACTGTAATAATGCGATGACCACAATCGAGATAAACCAATGTACTGCTATTGAACTAGAGTCAGCACAAGTTAAATTAGACAAATATCTAAACACTAGCTTTGAGCACAACTCTCATGACCCAGAACTGATCGCAGCAATTAAGCTTGCTCAACAGGATTGGCAAGCATATATGTCCTCTCACTGTGATTCGGTTTATACGCAATGGCGTGATGGAACTATTCGTGGAGTTATGGCGATATCGTGCAAAACTAAGTTAACTAAGCAAAGAACGCACGAGTTATGGGAAAACTTTTTAACTTATATGGACAGTACACCACCAGTTTTACCGGAGCCAAGTGTAGAGTAGGTTTCAATCACGCACATAACAAACTGTTCAAGAGTGATTCGCAACGCGTGGCATTTTTGCTATGCGTTGAATTTAGTGATTAAGGTGGTATGCGGGGGCTTCGGTATTGCGTTGCTCACACCTTAACAGGGCGTTATACGCTAATGAGAAGTTGAGATTATGAAAGACAAGATTCCATGGAGCGATATTGCAGATATTGCTACGAGTGTAGGCGCAGTGATCGGCTTGGTCTCGGTCGTTATCACTGCTATCGGTGTTTTATTCGCGCTTAAACAGTTGAAAGTTACACAAAATATTGCGCAGACAGAGTTTGAAAATTCTATAGACCAACAATATCGGCAGATAATACAAAATATTCCTGTTGATATCCTGATAGGTAAGGACCACATAGCCCAAGGTGATGTGAGAGAGCTGATTTTCAATTACCTCGATTTGTGCAATGAACAAATATATTTGTACAGCAAAAGTAGAATCAGCGAGGAACGTTGGGGCGATTGGAGTTCTGGTATTAAGTTAAATTTGCAAAACAAAGCTTTTTTATCAGTTAGAGATGGAGCTTCATTGACCTATCTAGAAGACTTCTTAGCTGGTAGCTTTTAAACCAAGTTGAAACGCGTATAACAAGGCGTTTAAGGCGGATTCACAACGCTTGGCGATCTCAGTTTAAGTTTAATTTAGTGTTTAAGGTACAATGGTTTAGGTTTGGTGGTAGGCGTTGTTCACCACTTAACGCGGCGTTAAGCATCAAAGGAGGAAATTTTGGATAAACAACAAGTTGTAGATATTGTGAAGGAAGTGGTCGATTATCAATTAATTGATAGTTGGGCTTATCTAATTCTTTTTATTTGTACCGGTCTTGGTGCATATCTTGGTACGCGAATAAAGAAACAAGCGGAAATTACCACAACGAACAATAACTTTACGACTTTACTAGATCAACAAAAGAAGTTGGCTAAAGATATTGGGGATATTAAAAGTGAAATGGAGCGTGGTAATATAAAGTATCAAATAAAACTTGCTGATTATAATGCTAAGTCGCTTGAATCTATCGAATTAGTGTATGGGAAGTTGGTTAAGATTAAGAGCATTTCTCGTGATCTTTCTTATGTTCAAACTCCAGAGTTAGCACAAGATTTATATGATTCGATCGGTGATTTTCGTTCGTGCTTTGATTTAAAGCGAATCTGGATTCCTATAGAACTTGCGACAAAAATTGAGAACGTAGCAATAGAGTTGGGTAATAAGGCAACGGTGTTTGTTGGTGTGAGTAAATCAACACAGATGTCTCATCGTTTAACTGAAGCTCAAGTGGAAAGAGTATTTTCTACGCAAGAAGAGTTTTATAGTTACATGAGCAATGATGTAACAATCGTTTTTGATAATCTTTTAGACATGATAATGGAAAGTGCAACGGAATAGATGCTTAACAATCTGTTTAAGAGTGATTCGGCACGCGTGGCATTTTTACCATGCGTTAGGTTTAGGGTTTAAGGTGGTATGCGGAGGCTACGGTATTGCGTGCCTCACACCTTAACAAGGCGTTAGTTGCCAACGAGAAAAACGCAGCTAAAACAAAATATTTAGGGCTAAGGTCCGTGTGTTTTTGGCTCGGTTTTCGTATTTCAACTTCTAGTAATTTGGGTTTGTAAAATCGTGCGTTGGTTTCTTTTGTGGTTGGACTCTATATTTCAGAAACCGGTTTATATGTTGAAAGTTAGCTCTGTAACATTGTTTGTCCAAAGGCGCTTTTTGGTGTTGTTAGCCCGTTTTCTACGGCGTTGTTTGTTCCAAGTGGTTTCAGTGACAGGCGCTTTGAAACCGCGCCTGATTTGAGTCTTTCAAAGCACGCAAAATCATTGTTGGCAAAGCGGTAATAAACTCCAAATCTTAGCCTTGGGTTTGGCAACTAACAATGCATTCAAGAGGGATTCACAACGCTTGGCAGTTTTGGTTTGAATCAGCTTTAGTGTTTACGGCACAATGGTTTAGTTTGGGTGGAATGCGTTGTTCACCCCTTAATGCGGCGTTATGTAACAAGGAAAGGTCGAGCATGGAAATACTTACGACTAGACTGAAAATGACTCAAATTACGGACAAAGATTGGGAACTATTTGAGTCTTTACATCGTGAGCCTGCTGTTATTAGCTTATGTTTCGATGAACCATCGCCTTTAGAAATAAAAGAAAGATTTGATTCAAGGCTTCCTCTGTGGTCTAAAGCTTCAAAAAACTGGCTATGCCTTACAATGACTGTACGGGAAACTGGTGAAAAAATTGGTGTCACTGGCTTTCACCTTATCGATGGCGTTGCAGATGTTGGGTATTTAATTCTTCCTCAATATCACGGTCTCGGGTTTGGTACAGAATCATTGAAAGCATTAATCAATTGGGCTTTCTATGAGCAAGCGATTCAGGAATTTAGCGCAGTAGTTACAGAAGGTAATGTGGGTTCAGAGAAGGTGCTCATTAAAAGTGGCTTTGCTCTCAAAACAGTAGTACCAAACGCCTACAAAATTGGCGGTAAATTGTATGCTGATCGGATTTATTGCTTAGAAGATATTGTTACATAACAAAGCGTTTAAGGCAGATTCGCAACGCGTGGCATTTTTGGTTCTATTCAGCTTAAGTGTTTATGGCACAATAGCTTAGGTTCAGTGGTAGCGTTGCTCACTACTTAACGCGGCGTTATGTGAATGGCGAAAAATCACAGAATCTAATCTCTAACTTCTTGCTACAACTCATATTTACAGCATCTCCAATTCGGTAAAATGCTCGAATATATTAGTCGTAGTCTAGTGAGTTATGATCGCAGTAATTATTGAAGTACAGGTAGCAGAGGGTAAAACTTCTGAATATCTAGATATTGCAAGTGAACTAAAACCGCAGCTATCAGATATTGATGGTTTTATCTCAATCGAACGTTTCCAAAGTCTAACAAATGACAGCAAGGTTCTATCTTTGTCATTTTGGCGTGACGAAAAAGCAATTCAAGAGTGGCGTAATCTGGAATCTCATCGATTTGCTCAATTAAAAGGTCGTAGTGGTGTTTTTGAAAGCTACAGACTCAGAGTTGCGGGTGTCATCAGAGACTATGGCATGGACATACGTTCAGAAGCCCCAAAAGATAGTATCGACGCACACGGCTAAAATTCACATAACAAACTGTTCAAGAGGGATTCGCAACGCGTGGCATTTTTACTATGTGTTGAATTTAGTGATTAAGGCGGTATACGGCAGCTTCGGTATTGCGTTGCTCACCCCTTAACAGAGCGTTATATGCAAGGAATGGAGGTCAATTGAATTATCCTATTTTATACATATTTTCGGGTCTCCCAGCTTCAGGTAAATCGACTCTTGCTAAGCTGTTAGCGACTAAAGCGGGTGCTACGTATGTTCGCATTGATACAGTAGAGCAAGGGCTTCGAGATCTTTGTAACTTCAAAGTTGAAGGTGAAGGGTATCGTTTAAGCTACCGTATAATCAGAGACAACTTAGAGCTTGGGATTAGCTGTATCTCAGACTCTTGTAATCCTATCGAGCTTACACGACGTGAGTGGCAGGAAGTCGCAGAAAGTGTGGGGGCTAAATTCATCAATATTGAAATTAGTTGCTCAGATAGCAGCGAACACGAACAAAGAGTTATCACTCGTAGAAGTGAAGTAACAAATCTAAAGTTACCTGACTGGAAACAAGTGCAGAACCGCCATTACGAAGCTTGGAAAGCCGATGTAATCAAAATAGACACGGCAGGCAAAAGTATTGAAATGGCTTTCGCAGAACTATCTGAAAAGCTAGGCGTGTGAAATTGCATATAACAAAGCATTTAAGAGTGATTCGCAACGCTTGGCAGTTTCGCTTCGCTCAAGTATAGCCAAACGCTGCTCACACCTTAATGCGGCGTTATATGCTTGGAAGAATCTGTAAGGAAGCAGGTGTTTAATGGTGAGCAAAATTACATTTTTCACAAGGCTTGAGCGCCAGATTCTTTCTGGTAAAAAGACTGCAACGATTAGGGATCAATCTGAAAGCCATTATTACCCAGGGCAGGTTGTTGAAGCATTTACTCACGAAGATGAGCGGAAAATCTGTAGACTAGAAATTGTCGGTGTTGAGCATGTGAACTTTGATAAACTCAAAAGAAAGCACGCAAAAGCAGAAAATCTTCCATTTGTGTTCATGCTCAAATGGATTTTGCGAAAGATATATCCGGCAGAAAAGAGCTTGTGTTTTATTAGCTTCAAAGTCGTTGACTAACAAGTCTGCAAGTTATGAAACCCCTTGAGCCACGCATATAACAAACTGTTCAAGAGGGATTCGCAACGCGTGGCATTTTCACTATGCGTTGAATTTAGTGATTAAGGTGGTATGCGGCGGCTTTTGTATTGCGTTGCTCACCCCTTAACAGGGCGTTATGTGTTCGGAGGAAATCATGGGAAGACGTTACAGGCGAAGATCAAACGGTTCTGCGATAGTCAGTGACTCAGTTTATATAGCGGCTAGGTTACCTTGGTGGGCTGCAATTTGCTTCGGGTTTATATCTTTCCTCATCTTCTACTTCGGCTTTCCTGCATTTCTTGAGAGCAAGGCATCAGAAATGAGCGCTAGTGCTTTTTCACAAGCTTTTGAGTCGATCTTCATGCGTCGAATTCACTGGTTTGAATGGCTTGGAATAGCTTGTGGTTTAATTGGTGTGTTTTTTGGTTTTCGTAACTATGCAATATCGTCTCATGCAGGGTATGAAGAGCGTGGGCTAATTACGTTTCTAGCTAAAATTATCAGTAGAAACATCAACTAACACACATAACAAACTGTTCAAGAGGGATTCGCAACGCGTGGCATTCTTACTATGCGTTGATTTTAGTGTTTAAGGCGGTATGCGGCGACTTCAGTATTGCGTTGCTCACCCCTTAACAGGGCGTTATACATTTGGAGCAATATGAAACTTATACAACTAGAAAATATGCTCTACAAGGCGACCAAATCAATAATAGTAAGGTTGTCGTCTGAGTTTAAGCAGCATCACTTCTATTACGTAGCTTTGGTCACAACTGGAGAGGGGCATCGACCTATATTTTCGGCTTGGTCTGACGAGCTGTTGCAAACCGAAGCTTCATCCTCTGAAGACCAAGAAGAAATAAAATGGTCATATGCAGACTCACCGTTGTTTGGTTTCTGCGATGAATACTTCTCAGATGTTGAACTACTTTTGGACAATGTGAGTGCTGAATGTGGTTTTAGTGAAGAGACTACGGCAGTTCTTTTATCTGCGATGGAGTCGACTCTTAAGCGCTTGGATATTGAAGGTTACTTAGATAGCTTAAATTGTCGAAATAAACTTTATATCAACGCAGAAATCATGCCGCCAGACGAGACAAACGTTGAACGAGCATATAGGTTAAATCCGCGTGAGTCCTTAGATAGTTGGCTTCGAGAGGCGGCGGAATAAATGTATAACAAATTGTTCAAGAGTGATTCGGCACGCGTGGCATTTTTACTATGCGTTGGTTTTAGTGGTTAAGGTGTTATGCGGGAGCTTCGGTATTGCGCGCCTCACACCTTAACAAGGCGTTATGCGTTTCAGAGGTAATATGGAATATCTTCACTTAAAAAAAGATGCTTCACATATTCCCGCACTTCAGGTTGGGAAGTTTCGCTGCATAATTGTGGCTGAGGAAGCAGTAGCTGAAAGTTGGCAATCGAAATTGAGTTCTTGGCTAGTCGAGGGTGGTTGCTTATATGCTTTAGCTTGGGGTGTTAATGCCAGTTCTTGGGATACATCTATAGATATAGCTAATATCACTTACGTCGGAGATAGCGATTTGAATGATGCAAATTTGGTTGTAACAACTTGGCACGATGATGAGCCGCTGTCAGAAGTCTTTTGGTTTGCAAAACATTTAGCATTACATCCTTACTATGAACTTAGAGATACTGTAGTTGTTCATATCTCTAGCGGTGAGCCTCGCAAACAAGAGTTCGTCGAACTTTTAAAAAACGCATAACAAATTGTTCAAGAGTGATTCGCAACGCGTGGCATTTTTACTATGCGTTGTGTTTTGTGTTTAAGGTGGCATGCGGAAGCTTCGGTATTGCGTTGCTCACACCTTAACAAGGCGTTATGTGGCAGGAGAGAAATTATGATTCCATCAGCAGTTCTTGTTCATGTTCCAGATGTGGAAAAAGGGCTTCAATGGTATAAGAAAGCCTTTCCTGAAGCAGTTCCAATTTATCACTCTGACGTCGATTTTACTGTACTAGATTTAAATGGGTTTTCCTTAGAAATTGTCCAAGCAGATGAAAAGGTTGGTTCGGGTAAAAATGGTACTGTTATCTATTGGTCTGTCGACAGCTTATCTGCTGCTTTAGCTCACTTCGAAGCTCTCGGAGCGTATCTTTATCGTGGTCCAATGGAAATCGAAAGTGGGCTTTTCATGTGCCAAGTAGAAGACCCATTCGGTAACTTAATTGGTCTTCGAGGCAAAGCCACATAACAAAGCGTTCAAGAGGGACAGTCAACGCATGGCGAGTTTGGCTCAAATCTTGGTATTTGTGTTTATAGTGGTAAATTGAAGTTTGGTGGTAGCGCGTTGCTGCCCCTTAACGCGGCGTTAGCTTTCTTTGGGAGAATAAAGTGAGTCAATATTTGATCGAACCAGAAGTTCCTGGGAGCTTGGGTGAAAATACTTTGGCAAATTTCGATTTGCATCCACCGATAATAGAAAAGCTGCATTTTCAGTTTGATGGGTGGTTAGGTGATGATTTATTGACTTCATTTCCATGCTTTTTAGTCACTGAACGTTTAGCAACGGCCTTAAGTTCATCGCAGTTGTCAGGATACAATCTGGAAGTGGCTGAAATATCTATTTCTGACGTATTTGAAGAATTGTATCCAGAGTGTACTTTACCTCGTTTTTCGTGGCTCCAAGTATCCGGAACCATCGGTAAAGACGATTTTAGCGTAACAAATGATGGGCTACTCTTAGTTTCTGGAAGGGCGATGGTGTTGTTACAAAGATATCAACTAGAAAATGCTGACATCGTAGCGTACAAAAGCTAACAAAGCATTTAAGAGTGATTCCCAACGCTTGGCATTTTTCATTCCATCGTTAGGTTTCGTGTTTAAGGTGGTATGGTCAAGTTTTGTGAAAGCGTTGCTCACACCTTAATGCGGCGTTATGTGCTTCTGTAACTTATTGAAATATTTAGATTGTCATATGCGTGTCGCGTTCGTGACGTTGTTTCTTTGATAGGATGTTGTTAGTTTCTAAGTCGGTACAGCAGAAAGGATTTTCGTAATGGTTGTAAGAAAACTCAGACTAAAACACGGTTGGTCCCAAGAGCAATTGGCTGACTTAAGTGGCTTGAGCATTCGTACTATTCAGAGAATAGAGCGAGGTCATAAGCCTGGTCTAGAGTCATTAAAATGTTTAGCTGCTGTCTTTGAAACAAATGTCTCAGAACTTCAGCAGGAGCAGGAAATGACAAATGAAGTAAGAATCACCGACGAAGAGCAAACAGTTATTGACCAAGTAAGGGCAATCAAAGGTTTTTACTCGCACCTAATGACATACGTGTTGGTCATCGGTTTACTATTCGCAATAAACTTATTAACCGACTCAAGCTATATTTGGGCTTGGTGGCCAGCAATGGGTTGGGGAATAGGAATTATAAACCATGGTCTAAATGCCTTTGAAGTATTTAATTTGTTTGGTGCAAAATGGGAAAGGCGTCAGATTGAAAAGCGTTTAGATCGCAAGTTGTAAAAACGCACATAACAAAGCGTTCAAGGCGGATTCACAACGCTTGGCACTTTCAGTTCGAATCGGCTTTTGTGTTTATGGCACAATGGTTTAGGTTGGGTGGTAGCGTTGCTCACCACTTAACGCGGCGTTAGCAAGCAAATTAATCATGAGCCTTTCGAGCTCTTTGTTCTTTGTGTATGTTGTTCAACATGTTTGGCATAAAGCGCTCTGAAAACCCTGATAAGAAAGAAAAAATAAAAAGTGCATGATTATTGGTGTTAAATGTAGCTAAAGCCAGCTCAGATTTTGCCAATAGTACGCATACGACTCCAAATACTAGGCTAATCGATAACCGAGAAAATGACTCAAGTCCAACTGTTACTGGGTGCATATTAGTGGTTACTTCTATCGAGTTGTGGCGCTGTATTATAGAAACAAAGCTACCCAATAAAGCAAAAAGCATTGAAAGTACGTAAATACTGTCTTTAAAACTATTATTCAGAGCATAGAGTATTGACGCCCCAAAAAATAGTGTGAAAAGGATAACTGAACTCATAAATTGAAGCCTTAATCTCGCAGTAAATTGAGAGTGCAAGCTGCGTTCAACATCATGAAAAATAGTGTCAGAAGACACTTGCTGCTTCATAAATGCTAGCTTTAATGCGTGGCACAACGCAATCGCTATTCTATCTAGGGCTAATTGCAAATCAGTGTTCTTCAGGTGTTTATTAGCTAATGATTCCAATTTCTTAGCTCTATACTGACAGTCAGCTAGCTCTACAGATACGGCATTATTAAAATCACCAATAAAATATTTTGTCCGAATTATTCCATCTTTATCTAAAAAAACACTGTAGTTACTATTTGTTGCATATATTATTTTTACAAAATCATCAGATTTTATTAATTCTGAATCTAGTGTTGCGAATATCGAGTCTATAGTCTTATGGTCTTGCTCTAAATTATTCATACATGAAGAAAACACTTGATTTAAAGAATTATAATTCTGCACTTTCCCATGAAATGTTTTCAAGGTATTAACTTTGTTGCAATATTCGGCGTACTTTTGGACTACATACTTGTAATTGGGTGATGTTTTTTCAGTTATTTTATATGATGCTTGAAGGTCATTTTCTTGTTTATAAATTATAAATTCGTCGATTTTTTTAGCATAGATAACACTCAATACTCTGCCATTTATTTCTTGACCTAACTCCCATGTATTGAAATGCTGTTCTTGCTGTTCTTGCTGTTCTTGCTGTTCTTGCTGTTCTTGCTGTTCTTGCTGTTCTTGCTGTTCTTGCTGTTCTTGCATGATTAAGGACCGAATTAATAAACAGCGGTATTCTACGCTAGTTAAGCATGCTAACAAAGCATTTAAGAGTGATTCTCAACGCTTGGCATTTTTCATTCCGCCATTGAGTGCAGTGTTTACGGTAGTAAGGTTAAATTTCGTGGTCGCGTTGTTCACACCTTAATGCGGCGTTAGCTATTTCTCGTATATAAAGGAGTTCCAGTGGTAAAAGTTCTCGTTAGTTCATGTTTGGTTGGAAACAACGTTAGATACAATGCGAGCTGTTTATCAATCCCAGAGCCTGAGTTGCTCTGGCTAAAGTCATACACAGAACTAGTGATTTTTTGCCCCGAAGTATCAGCAGGTTTACCTATTCCTAGAGCACCAGCTGAAATTATTACTGGTAAAGGTGTTGATGTGCTGGATGGTTTGGCAAACGTTGTTGGAAATGATGGCATCGATGTTACGGAACAATTTGTAAGTGGGGCAGAAAAGGCTTTGGAACTTTGCAAAAACCAGCAAATAAAGTACGCGATTCTTGCAGAAGGCAGTCCTTCCTGTGGCAGTTCAAAAATTTATGATGGCACATTCAACGGGATTAAAATCGATGGTTCAGGGGTAGCCACTGCATTGTTAGAGCGCAATGGTATTAAAGTCTACAGTCAATATACGATAGCTAAACTCCGAGAGGCGTTGGAAAAACATAGCTAACAAACTGTTTAAGAGTGATTCGCAACGCGTGGCATTTTCACTATGCGTTGTTTTAAGTGATTAAGGTGGTATGCGGCAGCATCGGTATTGCGTTGCTCACACCTTAACAGGGCGTTAGTTGCCAACGAGGAAAAATGTATCTAAAGCAGAATGTTTAGGGCTGATGTCCGCGCGTTTTTGGCTAGGTTTTCGTATTTCAATTTTTAGTTATTTGGATTTGTGAAAATCGTGCTTTGGTTCCTTGTGCGGTTTGGGGTTTCTGTTTCAGACGCTAATTAGCTTGTTGAAAGTCAGCTTTGTGGCATTGTTTCTCCAAAAGGTCTTCTTGGTGTTGTCAGTTCGTTTTCTACGGCGTTGCGGGTTCCAAGTGGTTTCAGTGGCAGTCGCTTTGAAACTGCGCCTGATTTGAGTTTTACAAAATACGTAAAGGTCGTGTTGGCAAAGCGGTAATAAACCTCAAATCAAAGCCTTGGGTCTGGCAACTAACAAACTGTTCAAGAGGGATTCGCAACGCGTGGCATTTTCACTATGCGTTGGTTTTAGTGTTTAAGGTGGTTTGCGGCGGCTTTGGTATTGCGTTGCTCACCCCTTAACAGGGCGTTATGCCTAAGGTGAAATTGATGATCAAGCAGCTTGATGCAAATGAAAAATCTGTGGTTGAACTGTCAGAGCGTTGCTTCGACGAACTTCGTCAAGTTTACAGGCCAACTGAGCTCGCAGTTAGCAATAAAAACAGTGCCAAAAGTGAGTGGAGTTGTTTTGGCTTCCGTGTTGATGAGGTTTTAGTTGGAGTAGTTGAAGCTAAACAGGTTGGCTCAGAATTACAGCTTAGCTCGTTAGCAGTTGCACCAAGTTTTCGCCAAAAAGGTGTAGCTAGAAAGCTCGTCGATTTCGTTGTTACACAGTTTAAGCGTATTAACTCAGTCTCGGTTTGGTGTGTTGAGCAAACAGGTAATGTCGCTGTTTTTAAGGCACTAGGCTTTAATGTGGTTCAACGTTTTGATTCAGACTTTTTCATACTCTCCGACGGTTCAAAAGCGGTAGAAGTTCAGTTAAAACAAAAAGTAACGGCATAACAAAGCGTTTAAGAGGGACTTGGCACGCGTGGCATTTTCAATTTGCGTTGGGTTTAGTGGCTAAGGTGTTATGCGGTCACTTTTGTATTGCGTGCCGGCGCCCCTTAACGCGGCGTTAAGTGTAATGAGGGAGTTATGAAAAAAATCTTATTTCTATTATTGGTAATTTCAACATCTGTATTTGCGGAATCAAGCCCAAAAGAGCTGTCGTTGAGGCTGTACGATTTGATGGAAGTCGATGCATCGGTGAAGCAGATGTCTGATTCAATGCGAAATATGCTAGAGAAGCAGGTCGAAGCTAACAAGAACATCCCTGATAGCAAAAAAGATGATGCTCAAATAATATTTAATGACATCATTAATCTTCAAATGAGCATTTATTCTGACCCAAAAATTAAAGATCATATTGCTAGTGCTTATCAAGAAATGTATTCAGATGAAGAGCTAAAAGGGTTAGTAGAATTTTTTGAATCACCTGCTGGGCAAGCTTTTGCGACCAAAGGAAGCCAGATATCACATCATTTGCAAAGCTTTATCCTTTCTAAGTTACAAGAAATTCAGCCTAGCTTGAAAGCTAAGGAGCAAGAACTACATAAGTTACTTGCGGAGTGAAAATTACACTTAACAAAGCATTTAAGAGTGATTCGCAACGCTTGGCGGTTTCGCTTCGCTCAAGTATAGCCAAGCGTCGCTCACACCTTAATGCGGCGTTATACCACAAGGAGTAATATGTGATTGTAGTAGCAAGGTTTTCTTTTCCTCATGAAGCTCATATTGCGAAAGCGAGCCTCGATAGTGCGGGAATAGAAAGTCACATTGCTGACGAGCACACGGTGAATACCCAGTGGCTTTATTCAAACGCCATGGGCGGTGTTCGTCTGATGGTGACCGAGAGTGATGCAGAGGAAGCGAAACAAATACTCAGTAGTGACTTCTCAGAATTACTGGAAAAAGAAGTTGCCGTTGATGAAGCAAAAGATGTTTGCCCTAACTGTAGTAGCACAGAGCTATATGCATTTACAAAAGGTAAGCGTCCAGCTTTCTTAGTATTTATTTTACTGGGTTTTCCACTGTTCTTTTACAAGCATGGTTACAAGTGTAAGCAGTGTGGGGAGTTCAGTGAAAAGCTTTGAGTAGTGGTATAACAAAGCGTTCAAGAGGGATTCTCAACGCTTGGCGGTTTTGGTTCAATGTTTGGCTTTTGTGTTTAAGGCACAATTACTTAGGTTGGGTGGTTTGCGTTGTTCACCCCTTAACGCGGCGTTATGTTTATTTTTAACTTTGGTACAAAAAAGTAATGATCTTTAAAGGAATTTGTAAATGAGAAATGAGTTTAACAATGTATATGAACATATAATTGAATCTTATGAAGATGCGAGAGATTCAACTCCCTTTCAAAAAAAAATATACATTGAGACCAAGAAAAATATATCTGCTACCGTTCACGGCTTGGTTAACCACTATAGAAGATTGGGATATGAGCTTAGACCTGATGCTGTTCATTTTTTGATTATTAACTTACATCAACTGGTGGCGCTTCCCTTAGCTCTTGAAAGTCAAGTTGATAAAAAGATTGTGCAAAAGTTACATATAGATACAGAGTCAATACTTAATGAGGCTATAAAAATATCGAAAGAGAAAAATCAGTTGAGGAAAATTCCCAATACGAACGATTCTAGTCATCCAGACTATAAACTTATGCTAACTGGAGGAGATGTTATCAAAGCTGTTGGAAAAGTTTACGACAAACTCAACTTGAGTCAAATTCAGCTTTGGGGGGGCTAGTATATGGCACTGAATGATGACACCAGAGCGGCGTCTGCGTTAATGACCAACTTAAGTGGTTTTATTATTACGGCTAATTTGTCAATGTTGGCGGTTCAAGGTGCATCGTACGCTTTTGTGGCTACTGAAAGCGGAGAAACAACGTGTGCTTACAATGTTCTCTCTATTTTAGCTTTCTGTTGTTTCGTTATTAGTATTTTCCTTGGTGGAAAGGGAATTACTGAAACTGCTTCTGCTTTGGCTAAAAGTTCATGGACTATTAAAACTGCAACAAGGAAGTTTAATTTTCAGGCAATTGTTAGTTTTTCCGGAGTTATACTGTTTTTAATAGCGTCAATTTTTTTTACAAAGAAGAGCGAAGTGGAAAATTTTGATAAAAGCTACTTGTCTGAATTGTCAACTATTAATTTTAGCCTAAAAGAAATTAATGAAACTATTAAAGCTGCTCCAAGCGCGGCTGTCGAGGGTAAGCTAAGAGCACTTGAACAAAAAGTCGATGATTTGGAGAATAAAGTATTCAATGCCTCACCTGTTACTTTGTGTAAAGTAATAGATGCAAAAATTGATGGTGAGCAACTATTTTGTCCTATTGGATTTATGTTTAGAGGTGCAGAAAAGCACCCAAGTAAGAATGGTACGCTGGATAAAATAATATGCTGTAAATAAACATAACAAACTGTTTAAGAGTGATTCGCAACGCGTGGCATATTTACTATGCGTTGCGTTTGGTGTTGAAGGTGGTTTGCGGAAGCTTTGGTATTGCGTTGCTCACACCTTAACAGGGCGTTATACGCTTTATGAAAAATGATACAAAAAGGATGTTATGAAGTTATCTGAGTTACAAAGTCATATAAAAGAATTCGATTATGCTCCAGAGCAATCTGAACACTATTTTTTGAAACTAATCGAAGAAGTTGGCGAATTATCGGAATCAATTCGCAAAGGTAAACGTGGGCAACCAACGCTAGATGAACTCAAAGGTTCAATCGCAGAAGAGTTATATGACGTCTTGTACTATGTTTGTGCTTTAGCCAATATTCATGATGTAAACCTTGAGAAAACGCATGAACTAAAAGAAGTTTTGAATAAGGTTAAGTACAACCGATAGGACGCGTATAACAAATTGTTCAAGAGGGATTCAGCACGCGTGGCATTTTTACTATGCGTTGGTTTAAGTGATTAAGGTGGTATGCGGTAGCATCGGTGTTGCGTGCTTCACCCCTTAACAAGGCGTTAGGCGATAAAGTTTACTGCAAAGCATCAATATTTTGTGCTAATAGCGTCAGTCTCCTATTCTAAATTGAGGCTCAAATTTTTGAGCTTTGAGTACACCACAAGAGGAGAGAGCAATGACAGTTTCCCAAAAGGAACTCAATACTTTAAAAAGTATGAGCAACGTGATGACATTACATGAAAGGGGGCACTCGCCTGCGTATATACTCGAAACAATCCAAGTCGCATGTAAACGTCAAAAAAGGGAGTGCACTCTGAGTGAGATGGACGTGCTTAGTCTCACTAAGTTTGGAGATTTGAATCAAACTCATCCATGTCTTCCAAACGGAGATATGGAAGTAATTAATAATGCTCATAATAATATTGCAGCTAATCAACCTAAACTACCTACTAATCCGTCTTCAGAACCTGACGCAGGCATTGGAGATGACATGCTTCCTGATTATTAGTATCTCAAGGGAGAACTAGTTCTCCCTTCCACATAATTCTTGATAATTTCTCGCCTAACAAATTGTTCAAGAGTGATTCGGCACGCGTGGCATTTTTACTATGCGTTGATTTTAGTGGTTAAGGTATTATGCGGAGGCTTCGGTATTGCGTGCCTCACACCTTAACAAGGCGTTAGTAGCTAAATCTCAATACAAGACACAAATTCAAACAATAACGAAAGGAAAACAATATGGTTGAAGCAGAAACTCTTATGAGACAAGCAGGTGACACTGCGGAAATTTGGCTTAAGCAAGCTATAGATGCAACAGAGCATCTTCCAGTATCAGAAGACGCCCGAGCTACAATAATTGCAGCGTTTATCCAAGCTGCAGCACAGGATCAGCATACCATGACCGTAAGAGCACTAGCTGAAAATGGTCTGCTAAACAAAGTGGAAAGTTAGTTTCAGCATCGCTACTAACAAGCAATTTAAGAGGGATTCACAACGCTTGGCATTTTTGCTTCTACTTCAAATTTAGTGCTTATGGCACAATGCTTTAGGTTTGGGTGTAGGCGTTGTTCACCCCTTAATTGGGCGTTATGTAGCAAGGAGATTCGGTGTGCTTAACTTTTTGAATAAAAAGTCTTATGTTCAGTCAGTCGCTAAAGATGTAGCTCCTAAACTGTGTGCTAAGTTTGGGAAAAAGCTCGTCTATTCGTTTCAGGAAATTAGTTGGGCATTGAGTGAGATTAAGCGCAGTGATGACCAGTTCTATAAGTCAGTTTCTTATGGCATGTTGTTGCCTTACAGCAAAGAGTTGGCTATCGAGTTACAAGAAGACTTAGGCGACTTGTTAGAGTTCCAAAAGTCTGTTGGAGAGATCTTATTTAACGTGTCGGAAGTTCCTTCTTTTGAAAGCTACCTGTTATATGCAGAGGTAAATTCAGCACCTAAATGTAGTGTTACGAACACGACTTTAGATAGTTCCGGTGGAGTAAACTTTCTTGATTTTGGTGGCGCTGACTAGCTACATAACAAGGCGTTCAAGAGGGATTCATGCCGCGTGGCATTCTTGGTATGCGGCGAGTTTTGGTGGTGAAAGTGGTCTGCGGAAGGTTTGTTTAGGCGGCATTCACCCCTTAACGCAGCGTTAGCACTGGGTTGACATCAAAGGCTAAAAGTTTCTGTTTTTATTGGTTTCTTTTCCTCGCTTTGCACCTAAGCAAATGTGCCTTTCAGGTTCGCTCCGGTGGCACTATATGAGTTGTTTTCGCTTTGAGTTTGTCGTTTACGGTTTCTAACTTTCGGGCTATTTCACTGGCGCGGTTTCTTTGATGCGGTTGATTTCCTGCCTTAAATTTGGCTATTTGTCGTGGTTGTTGAAGTCCGATGATCGAATCCTTTGCAAATTTTATTACTGCGAAATAGGGTAGTTTCGCATGTTTTTCTTCAAGCCAACTTACGTCTTGAAGTTTGTTTTTAGTTTGGCAGCTGTCCGTTTCGTTTTGGTGTTTTAAGCCATAAATTTCGTGCTATATTTCAATGTCTTGGCGTGTGTCAAAGGCTTAAAGGGCAGCGTGCTAACAAACAGTTCAAGTGGGATTCAGCACGCGTGGCATTTTTGGTATGCGTTGATTTTGGTGTTGAAGTACCATGCGGTAACATTGGTATTGCGTGCTTCACCCCTTAACTGGGCGTTATGTACCTAAGGGGTAACTGGAATTATGAGTGATTTTGTTCGTAAGGTTGGTGAAAACTGGAGTCAGATTGGTGCTGGCGCTAGTATAAAACGTCAATCAGCTGGTGCGACGAATCATGTTTTTCGTATCCAATCCTCAGAGACTTATTATCTTAGAAAATATAGTGTTCGCAATGTTGCTAAGATCAAGTTAGAACATGAGCTGCTGAGAAAGTTATCGCAAAATTTGAATACTATAATTGCCCCTGTTTTGACGCGCGATCACCACTCCTTTTGTAAAATAGGTGATGAGTTTTATGCTCTATTTCCTGAAGCAAAAGGAACGTTAATCGAAAAAAGTGCTCTGTCTGAGTTTCATGCTTTTCAGTTGGGAAAAGCCCTTGCTGACCTGCATGTTCAACTCGCTTCCGAGGTTGGAAACGACTTTCCAACAATTGAGCTTTCTTGGGATAAAAGTGCTTGGGTCGATAGACTACAAAAAATAGTCGCTGCTATTGAAACAAATAGTGAATTTGATATGAATAACTCGGTGCTACGAAGAGTAAAACAACAGCGTGATTATCTAGCTAGCTCAGAAGCTACGCACTCATATACCCCGTTAACAAGCAGGCAATTAATCCACGGCGACTTTCATCATTTCAATGTCTTTTTTGATTCTAATTGCACAGTAAGCGATGTGATCGACTGGGATTTAGTGCAAAACATGCCTCCTGGTTATGAGTTGGCGAGAGCATGCATGTATATGTTCGATTTGGAGCTTCATAGGTCATTAGCTTTATTAAAAGGCTATCTGTCTGTCAAGCCTCTATCCCGATTAGAGCTTAACGATGGAGCAAAGGCGTGGGCTGTTTACGCCGACCACCATGTGTGGGCTTTGGAGGAAGTATTTTTAAAAAATAATACAGCGGCACAGAAGTTCATACCTCAAAGGGACTTTATCCCTTTTATGGAGCAGTGGTTCCAAATTGAAAGTGCCTTGTTTTGAGGCGGTACATAACAATCTGTTTAAGAGTGATTCGCAACGCGTGGCATTTTTTACTATGCGTTGGTTTTAGTGTTTAAGGTGGTATGCGGTAGCATCGGTATTACGTTGCTCACACCTTAACAGGGCGTTAGTTGCCAACGAGGCAAAGCGTACTTAAAGCAGAATGTTTAGGGCTAATGTCCGTGTGTTTTCGGCTCGGTTTCGTATTTCAAATTTTAGCTTTAGGAGTTTGTGAGAATCGAGCTTCGGTTGTTTTTTCGGTTTGGGCTTATTGTTTCAGAACCCGATTTATTCGCTGAAAGTTTGCTCGGCTACACTGTCTTTTCAAAAGGTTTTCTTGGTGTTGTCAGTTCGCTTTTCTACGGCGTTGTATGTTCCAAGTGGTTTCAGCAACAAGCGCTTTGAAACTGCACCTGATTTAAGTTTTTCAAAACACGTAAACCTCGTGTTGGCAAAGCGGCAATTAACTTCAAATCAAAGCGTTAGGCTTGCCAACTAACAAAGCATTCAAGAGGGATTCACAACGCTCGGCAGTTTTGGTTTGAATTGGCTTTAGTGTTTACGGCACAATGGTTTAGTTTGGGTGGAATGCGTTGTTCACCCCTTAATGCGGCGTTAGCTGTTTGAGAAACAAATGAAAATAATCGATAAGCCGTTATTTTGGCTATATGTTAAAACGCGAGACTCAGTCTTTTCATCATTTAAAGGTTTTTCCTCTCTACTCTTAGTCATTGTTATTGCGGCTATAGTGTCAGGTAACAAATCTCCCGAAAACACCTTCATGTCTTACATGTTGTATCTGTTGGTGCTTAGTGTACCTACCTCAATGGGTCTTATGCTTTTGAAGCTTAAGTTTCGAAAAGTTGCAGGCTCCATTCCTAGGGCAGAGTTAGCGTACTTTTTACAGAATAATAAAGGTATCGAGCTGGAAAATGCTGCAAAAGGGATATTTTCGCTCTACCTATCATTGATGATTTATCTCTGGTTTTTGATGATGGTTGTTGCAGTTTTGGGACCTTTGATTTTAATGCTAGTGTTGTAGTTCACAGCTAACAATCTGTTCAAGAGGGATTCGCAACGCGTGGCACTTTCACTATGCGTTGGTTTAAGTGATTAAGGTGGTGTGCGGTGGCTTCGATATTGCGTTGCTCACCCCTTAACAGGGCGTTATGTTCTCTTGGCAATGTTAAAGCTGAAGCGAACTTATTGATACGTAAGTTAATGATATTGAGGAGATTAAGTAGTGTGCGTTCAATCCATGAATGGTTTGCGTAATCTCAGGCTTAACACTGGCGATTAATAAAACTGCAGCCATCGGAAGCATTGCAGCAGACTGAGCGTGAATAATGAGTGTTTCCAACTCTATTCCTTTTAGCGACAGTTCATTGAACCAAAGAAGTCGAGCGCATGCCGTGCAAGCGCATCCAATAGAGCTAATGTGAACGATGCTACTTAATCCCATGTTTCCCTTTACCGTGCTACATAAGTTAATTTAATAGGTTTTACCTATCAATTGATTGGGATGATAGCATTTAACTTAAACCAATGTCTATTGGAGTTGTTATTTCAATAGTCTTTACCTATCAAAAACTACGAACATAACAAACTGTTTAAGAGGGATTCGCAACGCGTGGCATTTTCACTATGCGTTGGTTTTAGTGTTTAAGGTGGTATGCGGTGGCATTGGTATTGCGTTGCTCACCCCTTAACAGGGCGTTATGCATATTAGAGAGAATAATGAACTCATATACTAGCGAATGTAAAAGGTTGTCTATCAATGCACGAGCTGCAATTGGTCTGCTTATCTTTGAGCGCTTCTGTGTTCTTCGTGGTTTAGAACTTCATGATAATCAGGAGTTTTTAGAGCACTTATGGGATTGGTTTCTCGTTGATGGTCCAGACGAATTCGAGCCTTGGGAATCTAGACGACCCACTTTAGTAAATTGTGGACTAGGTGACGAATTTCCCGAGGGTTTACTGCTCTCCCTCGCTCAAAACGGTATCGGCGAGAGTCAATTTAGGACTCTTGTCGGTGGGGTAACCGATATTTTATGGGGTAGTTTTTGGGGAGCGGCTGAAAACGAACAATCAATGGTTGCACTTGAAAATGTCATTTCAGCTAGTGGTATAGAGCAACTGCCGGTTTTAACACCCTTCAAGTTTTCATTGTTTTCACAAAACGATGGTTGGGGTGACAAAATCACACCTCAAGATTTGGAGTTTTGGCGCACCTGTGTGAAATATGCATAACAAATTGTTCAAGAGTGATTCGGCACGCGTGGCATTTTTACTATGCGTTAGGTTTAGTGGTTAAGGTGTTATGCGGAAGCTTGGGTATTGCGTGCCTCACACCTTAACAAGGCGTTAGTACGGGTTTTACATCAAAGGTCATAAGTTTTGGTGTTTATCTGTTTTGGTGCTCGTCTTTGCACCTTTCAGGTTGTGCCTCTCACGTTCTTTCCGGTGGCACTATATGCGGAGTGTTTGCTTTGACTTCACCGTTTACGGCTTCTAACTATTAGCCTATTTCTTTGGTGCTTCTTCATTTTCGTGGTGGCTTTTGAGAGAACCTTGATTACTTTTTGTGTGGCTGTTGAAGTGCGAGGAAAGAATCCTTTTCTAATTTGAAGTCAGTAAAAGTAGGGGAGTTCAGTGCGTTTTTCTTCTAGCCAACTCTCGTCTATCAATGGCGGTAAAGTTTTGTAGCTGCCCGTCTCACTTCAGTGTTCAAAGCCTTTCATATCATGCCACTTTTCAATATCTTGGAGCGCATAAATAGAAGTAGCGCATGTACTAACAAATTGCTTAAGAGTGATTCGTAACGCGTGGCATTTTTACTTTGCGGTGGCTTATGATGATTAAGGCGTTGTGCGGTAGCTTTTGTATTGCGTTACTCACACCTTAGCAAGGCGTTAGGCGACGGGCAGGGAAGTTCTTTGTTCTTATCTTCTTAGTTCTATTTGAGTATTCGTTTTTCTAAGTCGGCAATTCAAGATTGTCGGTTCAAATTCTTGAATCTCTCTGGCCGTAAAACATGCCAAGGTTTGCGGGTTGCCTCATTGGTTTTCATAGTCGGTTGGTTGTGAGTTTCACTGGCTCAAAGTGTGGAAAGGGCAAGTTAATCGAGGTTTTCGTTCTCGCTTTAAGTTCGTAGCTTTTCGTTTCGCCTCCTCAAAAGCAGCTTTGTTGCTGAAAGTCTGTATTTCGTGGTTGTCGAAACTTCGGCTGAAATATAGTGGCTTTTATGGTTCTTGAATCACAAAGAGTCAGTGGGTGTTTGGTTGCTTATTTTGTTTCGGGTAATCTGCTTTCAAACAACCTTAAACATTGGTGGGACACTTCGCCTAACAAGGCGTTTAAGACGGATTCACAACGCTTGGTGATTTTAGTTCAAGTCAGCTTAAGTGTTTAAGGTACAATGGTTTAAGTTTGGTGCTTGGCGTTGTTCACCACTTAACGCGGCGTTAGGCTTCTTTCTAGAAAATGGAGGTAACTTTGATAAAGGTATTTATTACGGCTAGTGAAATAGTATTGCTAATCGTTGCTCTAATTATTGGCGCTTTCTGGATAAAGCAACCTGACGCAAACTATGAACCTATTCTTGTGCTTCTGAGCTTTCTTTTACCCATGTTAGAGGTAGCAAGACGCAAAGTGAGCAACAAACAAGTTGATATGGTTCCGCAAACTACATCCTATGCTAGGCGCTATCTTGATCAGCCTCATCAATGTCACTTTATCAATAATCTTCCCAACCTAAAGAAAGCTGTAGAGCAAAGCTCACAAGAGTTATGGGACAGTGGAATTACAGCAAACATGCGGCAAGGTAGTTACGATCTAATCCATTCGTTGCAAGATTACTGGGTTTCTCTTGCTGAATTTTTCCCACCGTTACACTTTGACGGTAAAGAGCCACGCGCTTACATTTCTGATTACACACAAAGTCGGTTCTCGTTTCACAGATCAAACCTAGAACCTGATGGGGCTGGTACTGGAGGCTCCATTGTTCACGTGATGGCAGGCGGTGGTGTTATTCAAGATCTGGAGAATATGATCGAAGAAACAGTCTGCACATTATCTTCAAGCACTGATACGATAGATTTTGAGAATTGGAAAAAGCGATGGCGCGGCAAAGCCTAACAAACTGTTTAAGAGTGATTCGCAACGCGTGGCATTTTTACTATGCGTTGGTTTAAGTGATTAAGGTGATATGCGGCGGCATTGGTATTGCGTTGCTCACACCTTAACAGGGCGTTAGCACTGGGCTGGCATCAGAGATCAAAAGTCTTGGTGTTTATTGGTTTCTTTTCCTAGCTTTACACAGGAGCAAATGTGCCTTTCATGTTCGCTCCGGTGGCACTAGATGTGAAGTTTTCGCTTTGAGTTTATCGTTTACGGTTGCTAACTTTCGGGCTATTTCTCTGGTGTGGTTTCTTTAGTGCTGAGAAATTTTCGGCAAAACAAGCGTTGCTTTGTCGCTGTTGTTCAAGTTCGAAGCCCGTATTCTTTGCTAATTTGAAAGCGGTGAAAAAGGGCAGTTAAGCATGTTTTTCTTCTAGTCAACTTACGTCTTGATGTCTGTTTTTAGTTTGGCAGCTGTCCGTTTGGTTTAGTGTTTTAAGCCATAAGTTTCGTGCTATATTTCAATGTCTTGGCGTGTACCAAAAGCTTAAAGGGCAGCGTGCTAACAAACAGTTCAAGAGGGATTCAGCACGCGTGGCATTTTTGGTATGCGGTGGTTTCGGTGTTGAAGTGCCATGCGGAAGCTTAGGTATTGCGTGCTTCACCCCTTAACTGTTGCCAGTCCGTTTTCTGCGGCGTTGGTTGTTCCAAGTGGTTCCATTAAACAGCCGCTTTGAGACTACGCCTGACTTAAGTGCATCAAAGCACATAAAGTTTGTTGTTCGCAAAGTTTAGTTTGGCTTAAAATTGGCGCTCGGTGCCTCGCGACTAACAAACTGCTCAAGAGGGATTCGCAACGCGTGGCATTTTTACTATGCGTTGAATTTAGCGATTAAGGTGGTTTGCGGCGGCTTTTGTATTGCGTTGCTCACCCCTTAGCAGGGCGTTATGTTTCTTTAGGAGTTAAACGTGGAATTTTTGGAAAGTCGTATAAATAAGCTATTGGGCGAAGCTAGAAAGATTGAAATTGATGTCGCGCATCATCAAATTAGTTGGTCTCAATGGGATCTAAAGCAAACCGGAGTTCGGTCGGTTTCCTTAGCTGAGCTAATGCGAATAATTTCAGTTTGATACTTAAGTTTACTGATGTGAAAGGCGGCACAAAGCCTTCTAATAATATAAGGCATTCGTGATTAGTTCGGCGCACTTACATCGCCGAAGTATGGTGTTGTGAGACGCATTTCAAACTAAAGATAAACGGTAATTTTTTGGTTAAATACATATTTGAGTTAGCTTTGTTAATCATTAATTAGCAAAACGAGCTTTGGCGAAAGTGGCTGAAAGATCAGCGAAAACTGAAAGGTGCTCAGTTAACAAACTGTTCAAGAGGGATTCGCAACGCGTGGCATTTTTACTATGCGTTGGTTTAAGTGTTTAGGGTGGTATGCGGCGGCTTCAGTATTGCGTTGCTGCCCCTTAATGCAGCGTTATGTACCTATGAGGTCAATTGAACTATGAGTGATTTTGTTCGTGAGGTTAGTGAAAACTGGAACCAAATAGATGCTGATGCTAGTTTAAATCGGCAATCAGCTGGCGCGACTAATCATGTCTTTCGAATCCAATCCTCAGAGACTTTTTACCTTAGAAAATATCGTGTTCGCAATGTTGCACAAATCAAGCTTGAGCATGAATTATTACAAAAACTCTCCCAAAATTTGAATACTATAATAGCCCCAGTTTTGACGCGCGATGGCTGCTCCTTTGGCAAAATAGGTGATGGCTTTTACGCTTTATTCCCTGAAGCAAAAGGGGGGCTAATTGGAAAAAGCGAGCTGTCGGAGTTACATGCTTTTCAGTTAGGAAAAGCACTGGCTGAATTGCATGTTCAACTAGCTTCTATGGCTGGAAATAGTTTTCCAACAATCGAGCTCTCATGGGATAAAAGTGCTTGGGTCGATAGGTTACAAAAAATAGTTGCCTGTATTGAAATCAACAGTGCGCTTGATGCAAAAGGTTCGGTGCTACGAAGAGTAAAACAACAGCGTGACTATCTAGCGAGCTCACAAGCCGTACACTCATATACTCCTTTAACAAGCAGGCAATTAATTCACGGCGACTTTCATCATTTTAACGTCTTTTTTGATTTAAACGGTGCTGTAAGTGATGTGATTGATTGGGACCTAGTACAAAATATGCCACCTGGTTATGAGGTGGCTAGAGCCTGTATGTACATGTTTGACATGGATGTTAATAAATCATTGGCCTTGTTAAAAGGGTATCTGTCTATTAAACCTATGACACAACCTGAGCTTAACGATGGAGCAAAGGCATGGGCTGTTTATGCTGACCATCATGTATGGGCTTTGGAAGAGGTGTTCTTAAAAAACAATACCGCTGCACAGAAGTTCATCCCCAAAAGTGACTTTATTCCGTTCATGGTTCAATGGTCCAAAATTGAAAGTGCATTATTTTGCGGCGGTACATAACAAGGCGTTTAAGAGGGATTCTCAACGCTTGGCGGTTTCAGTTCAAAGTTTAGCTTTTGTGTATATAGCACAATAGTTTAAGTTGGGTGGTATAGCGTTGCTCACCCCTTAACGCGGCGTTAGTAAGGGTTTGGCATCAAAGGTCATAAGTTTTGGTGTTTATCTGTTTTGGCGCTCGTTTTTACACCTTTCAGTTAGTGCCTTTCACGTTCTTTCCGGTGGCACTATATGCGGAGTGTTCGCTTTGATTTCACCGTTTACGGCTTCTAACTCTTAGCCAATTTCTTTGGCGCTTCTTCATTTTCGTTGTGGCTTTTGAGAGAACCTGGATTACTTCTGGTGTGGCTGTTGAAGTACGAGGAAAGAATCCTTTTCTAATTTGAAGCCAGTGAAAGTAGGCCTGTTCAGTGCGTTTTTCTTCTAGCCAACTTTCGTTTCTTAACCGAGTTTAAGTTTTGTAGCGGCCCGTCTCACTTCAGTGTTCAAAGCCTTTCATATCATGCTAGTTTTCAATATCTTGGAGCGCATAAATAGAAGTAGCGCATGTACTAACAAATTGCTTAAGAGTGATTCGTAACGCGTGGCATTTTCATTATGCGTTGAGTATAGTGATTAAGGCGTAATACTGGATCTTCGGTATTGCGCTACTCACACCTTAACTCGGCGTTAGGCAAAAAGGAAGACATATGGCTATAGAAATAATTGTTGGTGCTGCTGGTGCATCCCTTACACTTCTTGACCTTGTATTAAGGGCTAAAGGGTCATTAATTGCTCCCAAAAAAGATCCTTTCATAAATTACGATACTAGCTATCTGTTAGGTGTTTACTCGGAAGAAACGCCGATTTCTCATTTTATACCTTACAGTGAACTAATAAGCATGTACCCTGAAGGTAAGAAAATAGAAATTAAAATAAACAATCGAAAGTTCATGCTTCGACCACCAAACCAAGAATGGTCTAAAGTCTCAGACCTTGGGTTCAGTCAACTTATAGAGTCCCAAAGGGTTAGAGATAACGAAGGAGCGATCAGGCTTCATGAAGTTTTAGAGTCAGGTGATAATATAAGCTTCTCACTACAGAAGGCATCATACTTTGACCAATGTAAATCCAATTTAATATTAGATTGGTCATCTCAGGATGATGATGGCATTTCACTAAGGTCCTTACAGCGTGGAATCTATGGAGGGCTCTTACCTAATTTAAATGATAAAACTATGGCTAACACAGTTGGAATTGCAGCTCTCATTTATTACAGAGAGGAAGACGAATATGTCCCCTATATGGTTAAACGTGTAAAGAAAGTAGGAGTCTTTCCTGGTGGTATTCACTGCACTTCGTCCGGGGTTGCAAAGTGGCCCTCAGATTCTGCCGATACTAGCTTTGAAAATTTCTTTACAAAGCATATGTACTCTGAATTAGAGGAAGAAGTTGGTCTGACAAAGAATGATATTTCAGAACTTATTCCCATGGCTGTTTGCAGGGAGTTCGCTAGGGGAGGAAAGCCCCAAGTCTTTTATGCTGGTTTTACTGAGTTATCTAAATCTGAACTAATAGAAAAAAGAATTAAAGCGCAAGCAACAATTGCAGAAATGAAGCTATGGCCAGAAATTGAACAGCAAAGATGGTATCACTCTGAAATCGTATTAGGTACTGATGAATTAATGGGATCTATTAGTAAATACAAAGTTACTTTAGAAGGCGTGGCATCTCTGCATTATGGAATAAAGTATTTGCAGCAGCACAGGATATAAAATGCCTAACAATCTGTTTAAGAGTGATTCTCAACTCGTGGCATTAACTGGGCGTTGAGCTCAGTGATTAAATCGGTATGCGGCGGCTTTTGTATTGCGTTGCTCAACTCCAAAAGGTCATTAATACTCAAAGGTCAAATATGGATATTTACCCAGAAATCGAGTTATCTAAAGCGCAGCATAATGCAATTGAAGCTCTTAGAAACCAGTCGTTTCCTGAACACCAAGTTACTCGCTCTTACTATAAGCAACTCCCGCATATGAGAGTTCTGAATTACGAAGGTGATCAGTTAGTTGGTTACATGGGATTAGACTACAGAGTTGTTCGCGTTGGTGATGAAATTTATAAAGTATTAGGTGTGAGTGACTTTTGTGTCGAGAGCAAAGTTCAAAGACAAGGTATTGGCACAACAATGTTGTCTCAACTCAGCGAGTATGCGTCCACTAAAGATGTCGACTTCATCATTTTAGTCTCCGATTTGGAGCGTTTTTATGTGGCTAATGGTTATATGCGCCTTAACTCTCTAAGTTCTTGGTTGCGAGTTCACGAACATAAAAATTACGGTGTCGCTGTAGAGCAACTAGATGATTTATATGTTAAACCTATCAGCGGTAAAACTTGGGCTGTTGGTCATATAGATTGGTTAGGGTATATGTATTAGTCTGTAGTGGGCTAATAAATTGTTCAAAAAGAAATACTACACGTGGCATTTCCAATTAGCGTTTCTTATACCTTACGGGAGCGCTTTCCCACAAGGAGTAATATGTGATTGTAGTAGCAAGGTTTTCTTTTCCTCATGAAGCTCATATTGCGAGAGCAAGCCTAGATAGTGTCGGAATAGAAAGTTACATCGCTGACGAGCACACGGTAAATACTCAGTGGCTTTATTCAAATGCAATTGGCGGCGTCCGTCTGATGGTGGCCGAAAGTGATGCAGAAGATGCGAAACAAATACTTAGTAGCGATTTCTCAGAATCATTGGGAAATGAAGTTGACGTTGATGAAGAAAAAGACGTTTGCCCTAAATGTGGTAGTAAAGATCTATTTGCATTTACAAAAGGTAAACGCCTAGCTTTCTTAGTTTTTATTTTACTGGGTTTTCCACTGTTTTTTTACAAGCATGGTTATAAGTGTAAGCAGTGTGGGGAGTTTAGTGAAAAACTTTAAATCTTTAGATAACAAGGTATTAAAGAGATAATTTGTACTCGTAGTATTTTTACGATGAGTTATGTCGAGTGCTTATACAAGAAGTCAGAGTTACTGCTTGCTTACAAGCAAAGCATTATACGATAGTGAAGGAATAACATTGAATGAGTGAAATTAAAACAATAGAGCAGTTAAAAGAAATTTACGCAGAGCCAAGTGCGAGAGCTAAAAATAAAGCTCTGCCTGTGCTGGATGTTCATGCGATTACATTAATTAATAACTGCCATTTTGCAGTTCTAAGTACCGCTGATTCACAAGGGTATATCGATCTTTCTCCTAAAGGAGGGGAGCCTGGCTTCGTAAAAGTTTTAGATGAATCAACATTGTTGCTCCCTGATAGCTCGGGGAACAATCGTATCGATAGTCTAAAAAATATCATTAGTAACCCCAAGGTAGGGTTGTTATTGATGGTAAATGGTATTGATGAAGTGCTCCGTATTAAAGGAATCGCAAGTATTCACACCGACGCCAACTTGATATCTGCTTGCCCCGATGGAAGTAAAGATCCTAAGGTTGTTATCAAAATAGTCATAGAGAGTATGTATTTTCATTGTGCGAAAGCGGTGATGAGAGGGAAACTTTGGTCTGATGACTATAAAGTAAATCGCTCAATTCTCCCTTCATTAGCTCAAATCTTTAAAGATCAACAAAAGTTAGAAAGTAAAGCGCTTAATCAAGAAGAGATGTTGAAATATTACCAATCTAGCCTTTAGAACAAGCGTGGTAATATATTGAAAAGATAGAAAAATCAGGTTCGACCTTGCTTTACGGAAGTATGGATTAGGTTTAGTGGGGATGTTACTGTCTCAATAGCGTTAGTTCACAAATAAACAATTGTTAGTCCAAATTTTAAAATGAAAAATGCAGAAAAATTTACTCTAGAAAATTACGTTTTGGCTAGTCCGGGAGTTAGGTGTGTTGGACAAATGATTGATCTTTTTGTCAGCTTTAGCATTTTTACTCTCGTTTTATGGGTCGGCTTAGAAATCGGTATTGAAAAAGAGCTTGTGCGCGCTACAGCAGTAACTGCGACTGTATCGTATTACCTTTTTTCTGATTGTTTACCAAATGGTCAAAGTGTGGGAAAAAAACTTTTGGGCATTGCAGTTATAAGTGCAAGAACGGGTAAAAAGTGCAATATTTTTCAGTCGCTCTTTCGAAATGTTATTACTCCATTCTTCGGTTTTATTGACTCAATTTTCATTCTTGGTAAAAAGAGGCAACGTCTCGGTGATAAGTTAGTGAGAACGGTGGTGGTAGTGCACTAAATTGATAGCGCTGAGGACTAGGGTTCAAGTCGGGCTTTGTTTTCGTGGTGGAACAGCCTCGCTTAGGAGGTAGCGTTACTCACATACTTAATGTAGCGTTGTAAGAAAATTGGTATTGGAGTCCAAGTTTTATGTCAGAAAAAGAGAAAATGTTAGCAGGTGAGCTTTATGACCCAAGTGATGAAGAGTTATTAAAGTTAAGGTTGAGCGCTAGGTTACTAACTGAAAAATTGAATGCCACGTCTGTTGAGCATAAACAAAAGCGAGTTCAAATAACTAAGCGCTTGTTCGGCACAACAGGGGACGATATTCATGTTGAATCTTCTTTCAATTGCGACTACGGATCCAACATTCACGTTGGAGATAATTTTTACGCTAATTTTGGTTGTGTGATTTTGGATGTTGCGGAAGTTAAGTTTGGTGATAACTGTTTACTTGGGCCTCAAGTTGGCATTTATACTGCGACTCATCCCTTAGATCCTATCGAGAGGAACAGTGGTTTAGAGCTAGCAAAGCCCATAAACATTGGTGACAATTGTTGGATAGGTGGCCATGCCGTAATCAACCCTGGCGTAACACTTGGGAACAACGTGGTGGTAGCCTCTGGCGCAGTCGTTACAAAGAGTTTTAGAGACAATGTCGTTGTTGGTGGCAACCCAGCCAGAGTACTGAAGGAAATCGTCACTAAGTGATAATAAAGTATATGGACTATTTTGAGCCTGAGTTTAGGACTTGTGATCAACTCACCCCAAGCTTTGATGCGTTCAACGGTTACTTGTTGACGCACTTGAATGTCTAAAATTTGCTTCAATATAGAGTCGTTACACGTGGCGCTTTTGTCGTGCGTTGAGCTTGTTTAAAAGTCTCATACGAAATCATTTGTATTACGTGTCTCACACTTTTATTGGATTTTCGTCACCAATAACAAACCAAAAGGCTGACCCCAAAATGTTAGTAACAAAGATTGAAACGGAACGATTAATTCTAAGAGAGCTAGTTGAAGATGATGCAAGCGAATTGTTTGACATCTTCTCAGACCATGAGGTCATGAAATATTGGAACTCTGGCCCTTGGGTTTCAATTGAAGAAGCGCGGACATTTATAGCCAAGAGTACACAGGCCATGAATAGCAATACAGAAGTGACACTAGGCATCTTCCTAAAGAGCAATGGCCAACTTCTGGGTAAGATAATGCTGTTTAATCACGTGAAAGAGTCTAGGCGCGCAGAAATTGGCTTTGGCGTTAGTCGTCATTTCTGGGGTAAAGGCATGGTATTAGAGGCGGGAACTGCATTAATCGAACACGCATTCAAAACACTGAATCTACGTCGAATCGAGGCTGAGATAGATCCAGACAATACTTCTTCAGGTAAAGTCTTGGAACGGTTAGGTTTTATAAAGGAAGGTTTCCTAAGGCAGCGTTGGGAAGTGAATGGAGTAGTCTCAGATTCCGCAATTTACGGGTTGTTAGCTAAACCCCTAGACAGCGTTTAGTATCCGGCCTTAAACGCATCTAATAGGTCTAGCCTGCTCGTGCTCTATACACAGCCTTACATTTGACGGTGAGGTTTCTTGAATTGACTTGGTGGTCACTGAATGTACTATCAAGGATAGGACTTACTGCAAGGATAGCAGCATGAGCGAGAAATTATTTTGGGTTAATCCCTACCAAACAGAACTTAACTCAAGAGTGACCAATGTAGACGGAAATAAGGTTGAATTGGACCAGACTATCTTCTTTGCAGAGTCTGGAGGCCAAGAGAGTGATAAAGGAACGATTAATGGTATTCCGGTTTTGATTGCTCAAAAGCTAGGTGTTCGACTTATTTACACATTGGAATCCTCTCCAAATTTTACTCTTGGTGACATTGTAACTACGAATATTGATTGGAAGCGTAGATACGCCTTAATGAAGCTACACTTTGCGGCTGAAGTGGTGCTTGAGATGTTTTATCAGCGTCGGGAAGGCATTGTTAAGATAGGTGCGCATATTTCTGAAAATAAGAGTCGCATAGATTTTGAGTGGTCTGAAAGTATTGGCCCGCTATTGAAAGAAATTGAAACTGATGTGCAAGCTTTGATTAACTCTGATTCAGTTATTATTAGTGACTTTTCCGATCAAGAGAGTGAAAGAAGGTATTGGAGAGTGGATGGGTTTGCGCAAGTGCCTTGCGGTGGCACTCACTTAAAGCGCACATCAGAAGTCGGCCAAATTCAATTAAAACGCAAGAACATCGGTAAAGACAAAGAAAGGGTAGAGATAACCTTATGCTCGTAGGTCGATAGGGCATTAGAAATAGATTCCTAACACGTGGCATTTAATTCATGGTGAGATTCACATTTGAGATATGATGGTTGAGATTGAGGGCGTGTTGGCTACTTCTTAACAAAACGCTACACGATAGGGGCGGGAGGATGATATGTCGAAAGTTACATTGAAAGGCTTTATTTTAGTTCCGGAAAAGGATCTAGAATTAGTAAAACATGAGTTAATAATTCACAAAAGGCTCACGTTAGAAGAGCCGGGCTGCCTTACTTTTCTTGTGACTCAAAGCTCGACTAATCCTTTTCGTTTTGATGTCTATGAGGAGTTCGTCGACAAAGCCTCTTTTAAGCAACATCAGGAAAGAGTTCAAGCCTCACATTGGGGAAAAGTAACAGCCAATGTTAAACGTCAATACGAAATCTTTGAATGTGTGCATGACTAATCGAATCGGAGTGATTTAGAGCGTTTACGCTTTGTTTTTTAGGTTGCTCTACGCTCTGCTATGTTGCTTTATTCATCTATTAACCTGGCTTAGTGTTCTTGATACTTTGCCGTATTAAATCTAGAAATTTTAATGGAAGTGTTATGTTTAGAGTTGTGTATGAATGGCGTGTGCCAAGTGAAAAAATGGATGAGTTTCAAAATATATGGCGTTCGACGACAGATTCAATTCATCAGTCAGTAGATGGGGCGCTTGGTAGTTTTATGCTTCGTTCTTACGATGTACCGGAAAAGGTTTTAACTATTGCCAAGTGGCGAACACGTGAAGACTGGGAGCGGTTTTGGGGAACTAGTAACCCAGAAAAAATGAAGAAGATGAGTGAAATTGCAGAGCGTATTTCAGTTGAACCATTCGATGAAATTGAAGATAGAACTAAGTAGGGCAATAGAAACGTTAAAGTGATGCCTAATGAACAGTTTGACGGACAATATGAAAGACAACCTTAATCAAGGAATAGGGTTATGCAGATTTTAATTGTTGGAGGTAGTAAGGGGCTAGGAAGGTTCTTGGCTACGAACTTACAGGGTACAGAAATTTATACGATTTCTAGATCAAAGCTAGTTGAGGATGGAGTAGTTTCTGTTTGTATTGACGTTGATCCCGATAAAAAACCAGATTACACGTGCTTCAAAGGTGTAGAGTTTGACATCATAGTTTATTTGGCGTCCATGTGGGGAGAGTCTTCAGAATTGACAACAAACGAACTGATTGAGTTTATGAATGTTGGCCCGATTGGGTTTCTTAATCTAGTCAATGAACTTAACGCTTTAGGTTCACTTAACGATAAATGCAATATTGTATCTATTGGCTCTACAGCAGAGCTTTCAGAAAGTAGTGAATACCCTGTATTCGCCCTCAGTAAAAGATTACTCAAAGATATTTCTAGCCAGCTGCAAAACGTTTATCGTGATTACCGCTTTACTCACTTTACAATAGGTGGGATCGGGCATGCTGAAGAAGAACGTATTGAGTATTCGAGTGTTTTGGAGATTATAAATATGCTAACCAAGCTTGATCCAAACACATACCTTTCAAATATGCATATAAAGTCCAAGCTAGGAATGTAGCTCTCAAGCTGTATTACGTACCTGCTTCTATGGTTTGGCATCATGTGCATTCTTTTTATTGAGCTATGGTTATAACTCCAATGAAAGGAGTTTACTTATGTCATACATTGATGGGTTTGTCGCTGCAGTACCGACAGCGAATAAAGAAAAGTATATCGCACACGCAAAAATAGCAGCAGAAATGTTCAGGGAGTTTGGGGCCTTAAAGGTTGTTGAGACGTGGGGGAGTGAAGTCCCAGATGGTGAGATCACATCATTTCCCATGGCAGTTAACGCTGAAAGCAACGAAACAGTTGTGTTTTCGTGGGTAGTCTGGCCTTCAAAAGAAGTTCGGGACTCAGGGTGGCAGCGGATCATGGGTGATCCTCGAATGAGTCCAGATAATAACCCAATGCCCTTTGATGGAAAGCGTCTCATTTATGGCGGATTTGATGTTATTTTGGAGCAGTAAAATACCAAAGAATCTCAACTCGATTCGTGACACTTGGTGTTTTAATCAGTATTACGCTTCTGATGTACGTTCAATAGACTATTCTGCGATAAGTGTTGATAAAACTCCATTTGGAGGCTTAGAGTAAAAATGGAAGAGATAAATTATTCACTGATTGTCGTATCAGCTATCGCTGCCATCGCTAGCCCCGGACCTGCAACTCTTGCGATAGCAGGCACGTCAATGAACCACGGTCGGCGCTTTGGTGGGTATTTGGCTGCAGGTGTTTTAACGGGGTCTTTATTTTGGTCAACCTCAGCCGCTTTTGGTCTCGCAACCATACTCTATAGCAATGTTTGGCTTTTTGAAATTCTTAGATATTGTGGGGCATTTTATCTTTTATATTTGGCTTTAAAGTCTGTACATTCTGCCTGCAACATCGAGCAGCTAAAGTTACCCAAAACATGCGTAACGACAAAGAAGGGTAACTACTTAACCGGAGTGTTAATTCACTTAACTAACCCAAAGGCTATTCTGTTTTTCGGTGCGCTTTATTCGATAGGGGTTCCTCCTAAGGCCAGTCCGTTGGAATTGTTGTCGGTCATTTTTGTTGTGGGGCTGGTTAGTGCTTTGGTTTTCTTTGGCTATGCTTTTCTTTTCGCGCATAAAAAGGTCAGACAAATCTATCTCAGATCCAAAGCAGTTTTTGAAGGCGTGTTCGCGTTATTTTTTGGTGTAGCAAGTATTAAGTTGCTGCTTAGTGAGGCAGGAAAATGAAGCACAAAAGGCTTGAAGAAATAAGAATAGATAATCTATCTGATTTGACGGTCTATTAAGTATACTAAGTAGCCGATTTGTTAACTTCCATAAGAGCTGCTGGCTAGAAAAAGCTTACAACCAAATGATGCTAAATATTATCATTCAAAGGGCTAACAAAGGCCCATAATTTAATTCGTATCACTGTTCATGATTGTGCTCTTCGCGCAGTGCTGTAGTATTAGTAACGTGTTGTTAATACGAAATATAACCAATTGAAACCTGGACGTTGCATTACTTGTAGTTCGATGAAATGTTATCCCGCAAGACGTTAATTTGGAGAAAAGAATGGATTCAAACTCACTATTATTATTTGTTGTCGCTTGTCTCGCTATCAACATGATTCCTGGACCTGATGTAATTTATATTGTTTCCAATACAATGAAAGGTAAATTATCTGCTGGGCTGAAAGCGGCTCTGGGGCTTGGTGTTGGTTACTTTTTTCATACACTAGCGGCATGTTTAGGTTTGTCAGCAATAATTCTGAGTTCATCTTTGGCTTTTAGCGTTGTTAAATGGTTAGGGGCCGCTTACCTAGTTTATTTAGGTGTTCAGTCATTACTGTCTATGTGGCGTGGAGAAAGTAAAATCGTTGAAAACAAAAATGTTGATAATAATAAAAATGTGTTTGTTCAGGGGGTTATCGTCAGCGTCTTGAATCCAAAAGTAGCGCTATTCTTTCTCTCGTTTCTGCCTCAATTTATTGATACGTCTGCAAGCTCAACATCAATGCAATTATTAGTACTTGGCTTGCTGTTCAGCGTACTTGCGACGACATGTAACGTTTTGTACGCATCTGTGGGTAATTGGGTATTTAGTCGTCCACACTCTCAGCGTTATTCAAGAACTCTTGAAGGTGTTTCAGGTATTCTACTTATCAGTCTAGCGAGTAAAGTGGCATTTAGTGATCGTTAGATACAGGGCATTTTATTCTCGTGATTATTATATGGCTAATGTTTGCTCAATCCATACGTTAAATGAGTGCTATTGCATAGGTTGAATCACAAATTTCAAAAATACCAATAAGTGAACGTATTTATTTATAGTATGGTTGGCGCGATTTTATCGTAGCTAGGTTAATAACATGAAAAATAAAGTAATTCTGTGTTCCGCATTCCTTTTGGGTTTGTCAGGTTGTGCTTCTGTTCCTACTGTTGATTCGACAGTATCAAATCAAATGAAATCATTTGAAGCACCTCAAAAGGGGAACGCAGGGATTTACATTTACCGAGAAGATGCTTTTGTCGGAGCAGCACTTAAAAAGTATGTTTACGTCGATGGGGAATGTATTGGTGAAACCGCTCCTGGTGTATTCTTCTACCATGAGGTCGAAGGCAATAAAGAACATCAAGTAAGTACAGAGTCTGAGTTTTCTGAAAATCACTTAACTATCTTAACGGAAGAGGGCCGTAATTATTTCGTTAATCAATACATTAAAATGGGTGTATTTGTTGGTGGTGCGGGCGTAGAACTCGTAGACGAAAGCAAAGGTAAAACAGAAGTACTAAAAGTCGACATGGCAGAAAAAGGAAACTGTTCTTCGATCTAGTTTTACTAACAGACGCTTTTTAGATTAAAAAACACATTATCAATGTAACCCAACGCTTGATGAGATCCATTTAGCGTTGGGTTTTGTATTTTTGGCAAACAGTATACC
The DNA here is from genome assembly GCF_033340175.1 of Vibrio sp. 1557. Taxonomy (NCBI): domain Bacteria; kingdom Pseudomonadati; phylum Pseudomonadota; class Gammaproteobacteria; order Vibrionales; family Vibrionaceae; genus Vibrio; species Vibrio sp. 1557. The sequence goes on from NZ_JAWOVZ010000002.1 coordinate 362,482, forward strand.
TATTTCAGACCGCATGATTTGCCACCTCCTAGCTTGAGCCCACTTATTGTTCAAAGAATCTACTTGTGAAACGTTAATTCTCGAGAGGATTTCGTAGGGAGCAATCCTACATACGCGATTAACTGATATGTCATTCCATCATTAACCTTGTCGAGTGTATTGCTAAACTAGGTAGCGGTGTGTCTCCTCTCATTAAACAAATAATAGGTATATCAGTTTTAGCTTCTATCCCTTTACATCATGTACTCGGAGCGCAATTTAAAATCAAAGGACTAACGCCAAGATTAGAGAGAAATCTTGAAAATCACCTTACACCACTAACGAAACTCTCTGTTTCAAACATTACCTCAAATCGACTAACGCAGGTGGTTAATAACGCATTAAACCCTTATGGCTACTATCATTCCGAGCTCAGAGTTCAGAGATCCGAGAATGATCTCATCACGCTTGAGGTCGACGCTGGGGAGGTGATGTTGGTGGCAAAATCTAACCTTGCCGTGTCGGGGGAGGCCTGTAACGATCAGGATTTCATCGAACTAATTAATCAAGCTCAACTTAAACAAGGGCAGCCGTTGCTTCATTCTGAGTACGATACGCTAAAGCGAAACTTGATTTCATTGGCTCAGCAAAAAGGTTACTTGGATGGACGTTTTATCGAATCGTCGTTGGAAGTCATTCCAAGTTTGAATCAAGCTCATGTGAATCTGCATTTCTCTAGTGGTTCTCGTTACCAATTTGGAGAGCTGTCTGTCCTTACGTCGGGTATCGAAACGGCTCGAATAGAAGCGATGAGAACATTTGAGTGGGGCGACGATTTTGACACTGTGAAATTGAGTCAATATCAGGCCGATCTCTCCAGTACTGATTGGTTTCGCAGTGTGATTGTGAAAGCGGATTTCGAGGAGGTATCCGATGGCTATAAAGTGCCGATAGAAGTGCTCGCAGAGCCGAATTCACGCAATATTGTGCAAGTCGGTGGAGGGTATTCGACAGACTTGGGGTTGCGTGCTTCGCTAAACTGGACCAAGCCTTGGTATAACGCACGTGGACACAGTTTTGAGGCACAAGCGTACGCTTCCAAACCGGAACAATCCCTATTACTTGGTTACAAAATTCTCACCCAAAATGTTCTAACGGATTACTACGGGATTCAGTTTGAATCTAAGCATGCCGACTATCGAGACACATCGAGTTTTTCTAATGATTTATCGTTTGAAAAACACTGGCAGTTAGATAGTGATTGGCAAAGCACCATGCACGTTCGTTATTTGCAAGAAAGTTATCGACAAGCGTCGGAGAATAACGAATCACAGTTGTTATTACCGGGGGTGACATTTTCACTGCTTGATCGCAAGAACGATCAATTAGAAGTAAAGCACCGTCACGTCTACTCATTGGAATACTCAGACCCTAATTTTTTCTCCGACTCTCGTTTGCTGCGTATTGAGGGCAACAGTGTGCTGTCTTGGGATATTAGTGAAAAACACAAGTTTCACTTTCGTTCCAATGTTGGCATTAATGTCGCTGACACTTTGAGTGATATCCCATCATCATTACGCTTCTTTGCGGGAGGTGATGGCAATCTTCGTGGTTATGGTTATGGTTATGAGTCTATCTCTCCGAGAGATGAAAATGGCGATTTAACCGGTGCTCGTTACATGTTTACTGCTGGGCTGGAATATCAATACCAGGTCTACCGCCAACTGTGGCTTGGGGCATTTTATGATGTTGGTGATGCCTTCAACGATAGGGTGGATTGGAAAAGCGGTACAGGGTTGAGTTTGATATGGAACTCAAAATACGTGCCCGTCAAAGTGGCCTTTGCTTATGGTTTAGATGCTCCTCAAGGAGACCAATTCCGCGTTCACTTTTCGCTAGGCACGCAGTTTTAGCGGCATTAAAAAGGCTCTCATCCTTGCAGATAGAGAGCCTTTTTAAGTCTTGATTGTTTAGAGTTCGAACTCACCATTCAGTTTCTTGAATATCCAATTAGGCGCCTTATGCCATCCACCATAGTTTGGATTCTTAGTATGGATCTCATTCATTGATTGCCACTGAGTTTGGCCTTGTCTATCTCGAGATACTTGCCAAAACAGTTCATCTTGTTGTCGAGTTAAGTAGTGCATGACATGTTCTGCAAAAGCTTCGCTTTGGACCAACACACCAAATTCCACATTGAGGAAATCCGATCTTGGGTCGAAGTTTGATGAGCCAATATAAGTCAGCCGATCATCGAGTATCACCGTCTTGTTGTGATAATAAGTATCCGCATGGAAGTAATGGTCATCATTTTTCGCTTGGTTTTTGTACTCAAGTATATGAACGCCCTTATCCAACAAGGTTTGGCGGTGCTCCTCGTAATAAGCCGGAATAAAGCCAGAGTCGTTAGATGCAGACGAGTTCGTCATTAACGTGATGTCCGCTTTTTGCTCCATCAAGGTATCAATAAAGGCAAATTCACCATCACTTGGTACCACATAAGGCGTTGATATCACTGCTTTGGATGCAGAGGTTATTTGTTGCCAAACTTGGTGTTCTGCACGTTTTCTAAAGTAGGGTTTGTTGTTTTCTAACTTGTTTAATGAGTCGAAAACGGGGGTGACTTGCGCAGCGATGAAGTCGGGACTGGTCAGGTGTTTAACCTGCTTTTCAACTTCAGCCAGAATGATGCTTTTGTCTTTCTCACCTTTATTAAGCGCTTTAGTAAACGCGGAATAGTTTGGGGTAACGTTAACGATGTTTTCTATTGGCGTGACATGCTCGCTGTCCCAAAGTTGTTGGTAGTTCTGGTCGAACGCTCGAATAATGCTGCCTTTGAACAAGGCATCCATATCAAAGAAGTTGGCTTTGCGGCTGTAACCAAAATAGTCGTCGCCAATGTTGCGTCCACCTAGAATCATCCATTGATGGTCGACGTTGAAGTACTTCTCGTGCAGACGATTGTCCAAACGTTGTTGGTGAGTAGAGAAGTTGACGGCGCGACCAATCCAACCTGACTTACGTGAATCAAACGGATTGAATAAACGGATTTGAATGTTGTCGTGAGCGCTGAGATCAGCAAGCCATTTCTCGTTAAAAACCAATAGATCATCGAGAGTGAGTCGAATTTGCACGCCTCGATCTGCTGCTTGCTTGAGTTCATTGAGTAGCATCAAACCAAGCGTGTCACTCTCCCAAGAAAAGTAAGTCATATCGATGCTTTGCTGAGCATTTCTAACCAGTTCAACGCGACGCGCAAAGGCTTCCGGAGCGTTAGGAATTAAGTAAACTTCGGCTTGATGCTGAGTAGTTTGCCAATTGGCTTCAAAATCCGGTTCAACTTGCGGGTAGGGCTGGGCACAGCCAACCAATAGTGCGCTGAAGATAAAGAGTAGCAGGGCACGAAGGGCGTTAGGAAACATGAGTAAACCTTCCTAATGATGTTCAAGGAATAAGGATGAAAAAAGCCAGTGAACTGGCTTTTAGGTATTTGGTAACGAGCTATTAGTGACTGAAGATAACGTTACATGTGACTCAGAATCAGCCCAAGTTCCTCGAGACCGTTGAGGCGACCTTGGCGCAGTTTTGGATCGATGCCTGAGTGATGAGCATTGTCCCAGTCTTGTGTGGATTGAATACCGCCATCGTTATCGATCAGCAATACTCGGTCAGTCGCGCTGTTGTATTGGAAGTCCTCAAATAAACGTTCGCTAAACCACATACGAGAGAGCTCGTTCATCATTGCTTTGTCTTTGCTACCTGGACGAACACTTGAACCATCAAGCTTTAATGCTTTATTAAACACAAATGGTAATTCCGATGCATTGCAAGCGCCGACAATACAACTGATGCTTTTGAGTAAATCGCCAACGTCGAGATCGCCATTTTCACCTTTGGTATAGTAAGTCCATACGTTGAATCCAGGTTTGTAGTCAAAGTAGTAGAAGCTTGGCGTTGCCCCTGTTGCTTCTTCAGTTGAAACTTTATGACGGTTTGGACCCGTGAAGAGCAAATCATGCAACGTGGTTTTGAATTGCTGCATGTTTTTGGTCGCACCATTTAGTTCGCTTTCATCGTTGGGGAAGAAGTCAGCCAGAGCAAGTAACTCCGTTGTTGAATCGGAGTTCCCCAAACCGAAGAACAACTTAGTCATCGCCTCATAAGCGGTGCTAGGCAGCAGTTCCAATAAGTCAGAAAGATCGAGTTCAATCGAAGCTGAATCGTTGAGTAATGAACGATATTCGGTGCGTAAACGGTTTAAGTTCGTTTCCGATTCTAGCCACTCCACCATGTATTCGACGATTAAGTTTTCGTCACCACTTTCAATGATTTCTGGCGCTTCTTGGCTCAAGATTTCAATAATAGTTGGGATCAAAAATGTCAGGCTCGGCAGCATGCCTAGAGTATTGCTTTCTGCACTGTTTGAGCCAATTACCGTCGGTACGATCCATTCACTCTCAATCGCTTGTTCAGTAAAGTGATAGCCTGGAACTTCTTTCACTAGAAACGCTGGTGGGCGATGCTCGATGTAAGGCGCAAATGGCATCAACGTAGCTAATGGGCTGTTGTCGCGTGTTGGACTGATAACCGGAATATTCGCAGCGGTCAGTACCCAGTTTTTGAGACGCTGAATAGGATCAAGCATCTCGCTCTGTACCTTCATAACCTCTTCAAGTGGTAGTAACGTCAGATCTTCAACGCTTTGCTCTGGTCTTTGGCTCTTGGCAACATCGTAACTTTTATATTCAAAGCCGTAAGCGTTGCTTTGCATGATGGCACGTTGAAAGTGCTCACCTGCGATTGCAGCATCGCCTTTTGATTGCTGTAAAATTCCTACCGACATGGCACCCGCACCTTGACCCATGAGTGTCACATTCTGCGGATTGCCGCCGAATGCCTCTATGTTTTGTTGAACCCATTCAAGCGCGTGTTTTTGATCACCTAGGCCAAAGTTACCGCCCTCAGGGTTGTCCAAACCATCGACCCAAACACTGCCCAGCAAGCCCAAACGATAGTTAAAAGTAACAGCAATAAACGGGTTACCATCGTCAGCACCTTGTGCAACCACCATATCACCATGAATCAGCGGTTCTGAGCCCGCGCCGTATTCAAAGTCTCCACCGTGAATAAAGACATAAACTGGCAAATCTGCGTACGCTTCTGTCCCGGCTGGTCGCCAAATGTTTAGATTCAAACAATCTTCTGACTGCGTTTGTGTGGTGGTTTTTAACTGCGGACACGCATCACCGAACTGAGTCGCATCAATATCGCCTTCAAGTGGGGCCACAATGCTGTGTTGAAAGCGGTCTGCTTGCGCAAATTGGATACCTTTGAACGCCTCTACCGCTGCCAGTTTTTCATCCGCATCAAGGGGTGTGATGACAAGGGACTCTTTAGTGGCTTGAATGGTCGCATCACCAATTTCCAAAGAGATTTGCTCTGGCGGTAACGGTTGTAATGGCTCCGGATCGTAAGGAACGCTAGGTTTACTTGAATCATCACCACAAGCCGCTAAGGCAAGAGTGATGGTAATGGCTAAAGTTGAGCGATTGAGTAAAGTCATTGTTATGTCCAAAAAGTCATTTGGTGCGTACACCGAAAATGTTAAACGGCATCTAACAAGCGACGTCCTGACGCTTTGGCATTAATCCGTGAATGGTTGGATGGCTTGTTGAATTGATGGCTCAAATGGTAGGACATCGGCGACAGTTTCAGTAATCGCCTTTGTAGGATGCAGTCCTACCATCGTATAGGGGCGGGCTCTTCCTGAGAGCTAGAAACGGTAACCAAGATTTAAGGTCACTGACTCTCGAGTTTCCCCTTTGTTATAGAGAAAGGTCAGGTTGTAGTTTTTGCCGATTTGCTTATTGAAACCAGTCAAAAACGCCCATTGATTAAGATCTACACCAATGTCGTAATCGAATTCGATATCACCGCTTTTTACATGCCCGTCCATTCGAGCGTCCAGTCCTTGATATTCTGCTCCGACAAAGAACTGCGTGCGATAATCGACAAGTTGATAACCCAACATCGGCTGTACAGTAACAATACCATCGCCCCAATCATCTAAGCCCTTTAAGCGAGTTTGCGAATAGGTACCAGTGACAGAAGCAAAGAATTCTTTATAGCCAACCGAAAGGGTTGTACCTATACCACGAAGGTCATATTCCAAATGCAGCGGCACGTCTAGGCGTCCGCGACTACAAAGTGCAGATAAACCATCGCAAAACTTATCACCTAATCCTGGCAGTTTATCGTTCAGCTTATCTTTTATGTACTGGCCACCTTCACCCGTGTAGGCGGCATCAACATTGGCATCGACATTAACTTTTCCGATGTAACCAAATACATTCCAAAATGGCAGGATGTTTACATCGCCACGAAGCGTCATGCTCTCAGCACTGACGATGCCGACACTGTCTTCGGGATCAAACAGTTCATTAAGGCCGATGCCTTCAATCGTGAAATCATTAAATGGAATATTCATATCTTGATTTCGATACGCTAGCGATACACCAAACGGCAGAGGCAAATCGATACCTTGACGACGAACCATATCACCCATTAAAGGAAAAACGCGGTCTAGCTTAACACTGGCTTCTTGCATGCGTGGATCAGAGACCTCATTCAAGCGTTTTTCGTCTAGTACTTGCACGCCAAGCTTATCTTCATAAATCGCTACCGGTTTTACGCTGCTCATCATTTCGAGGGGGTTATTTTTCTTTGAACCAACTATCTTGGTGTTTTTACTGGCAATCGCAATTTTGCCTGATGTTAACTTCTGGAAGAGGATCTCTTGATCGTAAGAATCCACTTGGTAGTTGTGATGTGTGAACGGTTTATCGTTGGTAATGACCATACGTTTCGGTTCACCATTAACCAACTCAATATCAACGCTTAAAAAGCGGAAGTAGGCGATATCTTGAGGAAGACCGTATTTTGAGTAATTAAAACTGATGATCACATTACCGTTCTGATCCTCTTTGGCTCTTACTGATGACGGATCAAAACTCTCTGCGTAGTTTCGAAGGCGGTATTCTGTTCGTGTGAAAGCTTCGATCTCATCAAGTACTTTTTCATTTTCATCGAGTTGTTCAGGGTTGTACTTGATACGCAGATCAATGTTGCCTTTGTTATCGGTGTTCTTAACCAAGTAGACGGACGAATCGCGAACGCTATCACCGATTTTAACACTTCGGTGGGCATGCTCTACCAAATGCTCGCCTTGAACTAGAGAGCTGATGGCCAGTTTTGGTAAATCATGACTGATACCGTATTTGTCGAACAGCGCTCGGCCTTGCTCGATTACTTCGTTGTAGGTCGTCGTCTCTTCAGCGGCGAAGCCAAAAGTGGGGGTAGTAAGCATTAGTGCGCTCGCGAGCACAGTAAGAGAAGACGTCTTGCCGGCGCGTAATTCAAAAAAACTCATGACAGTTTCCACTCTGAATAGTCTCAAACCTTCGAGACTCAGACAGTTAATGTGTCACTGAACTTCTTGTTCAGTTAGATAGATATGTTTGCTGTGATTGACGTTGTGAATGCATGGTTTTCGATTGCATTTCGTGAATCAATGAGAGGATTTTATGAGGTGAAGAGAAATCCCGTTAATCGCTTTTGATGGATACTATCCTCGCTTTATGGGTGAGGCAGGAATAGGGTAGTGAACAAAGCAAAAAGCCCCGCAGAGCAAAAGCAATGCGGGGCTTTAGTTTCAAGAACGGAGGTGACGCTTAGACCGTAACGCGAACACGAAACAGATCAGTAAACAACTTGGCAATCATCAAAATGATCATAATGTTTACCAGCATCAGCAAGGGCGTTTCAATTCGATATGCTGGGGTTAAATTGAGCGCTCCTGATGTCAAGACAACCAATAAGTTAATACCTAGAATTCTGTGTACCATCAGCTTTGGTGTGGAAAATATCTTCCAAATTACGATGATGTTGATGAAGTAGAATAGCCCAAGCTGCCAAAGCTCGTTCATCATTGGCATTAGGAAAATGTATTGCAATAGAATCACCGTGCCAGTGCCTATCACACCAAAAAATGCATCTTTAATAATGCTTGGTGGCATAGTAGGAACGATTGAAGAGAACACGCCAGCTAGCATCGGAAAAATGAAACCTCCGGGTACGGGCAGATAAATCCAGATCAACAAAGAAGTGACGAACATGGATACACCTTGCAATACCTTTCTGCCGTCTTCATTCAAATGCTGGATAAACGTTCGATGCTCGTGATGCCAAACTGTGTTTTTCTCTCTTTGCATGACACAAGCAACGTGACCAATGAGCGAAGTACTTGGATTTCTAATATCAAAGCTTTGAAGTTGCTGCGTTAGCGTTGGCCAATCGATCTCACGACTTTGCGATTTATCTGCTTGTTCTAGCAATCGGTCTTGGATTTGTGCCATCTCATTTAAACGCGCACGCCATAGCTGACGATGTTCTTTCAAGTGGTAGCTGCCAGTAAGTGGTAAGCCGACCAGTTGGAACAACTTTTCTATGTTGGCGCTGTTGGTCTCAAGAGCTTCAATATCTATATCATTGGGCGATTTCATAGCGTTAAGCATCGCCTCTCTGCTGGTCTCAAAACGTTGAATGAAGTTTTGTTCTGTACTGACTGGCCAGACTAATCGGTACACAACAGAAAACGTGATCACACCAAGAATCGTCTCTTGCATGCGAAGAACAGCGAAGTGGAACGTTGCTTGACTATCAAATCCTCCCATACATGCGATGATGGAGCACACAGCAAAACCGATAGAGAACACATAACCATACTTTTCGTCGCTCGACATAAAAATGCACGCACCTAAAAACAAGGTGAAGAAGGTGAGAAACAAAAAGCGATCTTGAGAAAACGTCGTGATGAGGAAAAAGGCATAACCGATGCCAAGGAGGGTTCCTAATAAGCGATTATGACCTTTGTTTATTGAGTGAGCGAAGCTTTCATTTAATGCCATTACCGCGACTGCGATCGCTGCCCAATACGGTTTCTCCCATTGAAACCATAAGGCAAGGCAGATCGCGATAACGATAGACAGCGCAGCTTTGATTGCTTCTTTGGTTGAGGCATTAAACATACATTCCACCGCATTATTGTTTGATGATTTTGATAGAGGCCGTCATACCAACACGTAGTTGAAAATCTTTCGGTAAGTGATCTAATTTAACTTTAATTGGAATGCGTTGAGCTAAGCGTATCCACTGAAAGTTAGGGTTCACATTGGGCAAAAGATCGTTACCAGTACTACCATCTTGCTTCGCAATGCCGTAGCCAATGCTTTTGATTTTGCCTTCCAGCACAGCTTCATTGTGCATCATTAAGGTCACGTAGGCTTTATCTTGTGGATCAACGCCAACTAAATCCGTTTCTTTGAAATATCCTTCGATCCAAAAGCTGTCTTCATCAATCAAGGCCACGACTGGGGAGTTAGCGACGACTTGAGAGCCGACGCGTAAGTTCAAATTAGTGATATAACCATTCGTTGGCGCATAAACTTTTGTGTAATCAAGGTTTAGCTTGGCTTCTTCAACATTGGCTTTCGCGAGTTCTACGTTGGCAACGGCTGTCTCCACCGCATTGTCTAGGTTATTCAATGTCAGTACAGGTACAGCGCCAGGTGTGCGCTTTTCTAACTTAAGTGCTCGCTGCTCTTCATTTTTGGCCTTTGCTAGTAATGCAATGGCTTGCTTTTGAGCTGCTAGCGCTTTGTGGTACGCCGCTTTATAGATGCTTGGGTCAATCTCAAACAGCAAATCGCCTTGTTTCACTTGCGAATTGTCTTCGACGTAGACTTGGATGATTTGTCCTGTTACGCGGGGAGTTATAGAAACGATGTGCGCGCTAACTTGGCCATCTCTAGTCCAAGGGTTGTCAGAGTATGATTGGTAGTAGCTGAAAATCACGGTGCCAGCGGAACACAGTAATAGCAGTGTGATGAGATAACGTTTTATCACGGAATTTGCCTCAAAATATGGTAATGAATCGACCAATAACGCCAGTAAAAATCACAATTAGGCTTAGCTCAGCGAGCGCAGGAAATGCAACGTATTTGTGGAGTCCCAGTTTTGTTGCAACGGTTCCAACCAAAATGGTGAGCATGTAAGCCAATGCAATAACCAGCAACAAGGGAGGGAAGTAAACTTCGCCCCACACAAGTTCATGTGGCATTGAGTTCATGGTGTTTTTCTCTATTAACTTGATGAATGTAAAGATAAGGCAAGTGATGGCATCAGTGATAATCGCTTTTGTAGGATCTAATCCATCAAGAGAAAGGTGTTATGCGCTATATAGAGGGAATAGCGCAACAAAGTAGCTTTTTGGACAGTGAAAATAAAAATAAATTTATTTTCCAATTTATTTGATGTTCATTTCAGACCACTAAGTTATTAAATTTTCGACAATTATTGTTCAATGTTTGCGTTTGAATATGCGAAGTGATGGTTTCATCCTTCAAATGGGATTACGAGTTGTGAGGTTTTGTTTCTAATATTCGCTTCGAAGCAAACGAGATGCTTTTTAAATTAAATAATCCAACAAATATGAGTGACAGATTATTCGTTAGATTATTTGAGTTTTATATTTATTAGTAAGAGTAAAATTGTCATGGAAATTATTTCTAACCTTTTTGACATGGCACCATTTGTTGCTCTCTTTATTACGCTCTCTCTCGGTTATATGGTAGGTAAAATTACCATTGGTCGATTTGTTCTTGGCGGTGTTGCGGGAACATTATTAATGGGTGTAATTATTGGGCAATTTGGTGTTCATATTGATCCCGGCGTAAAAAGCATTTTCTTTGCGCTCTTTATTTACGCAGTAGGGTATCAAGGTGGTGCGCAGTTCTTTAAAGCATTGAACTTTAGAACCATCAACATTCTACTTTCTGCTGTAGTGATGACGGTTTCTGGCCTGCTTTGTGTACTAGCAGCAGCTTGGATGTTTGATCTAGACAGAGGTACGGCAGCAGGCCTTGCAGCTGGTGGTTTGACTCAATCGGCAATCATCGGTACAGCGGGTGATGCGATCGCACGTCTTGGTGGTGTGACAGAAGAAGCGAAGCACCTAATGCAGACCAACGTCGCAGTAGGCTACGCGGTTACGTACATCTTTGGTTCGCTTGGTCCAATTCTGATGGTGACATGGGTATTCCCAACACTGATGAAGTGGGATATCCGAGCAGAAGCGATTGCGCTAGAAGAGAAAAATTCAAATGGTAAGCGTGATTTAGCGCCGGGTGAGTTCAACGCTATCACAGCGCTGGTTACACGAGCATTTAAAGTGAGCAAAGATGGTGGGCTAGCAGGCAAAACCTTAGCTCAGTTAAACCAACACGCTCTAGCTGCTTGTATTGAATTGATTCAACGTGATGGCAAAGTGCTAGAAGTGGACAAATTCACAGCACTGAAAGAAGGGGATGTCATTGTTGTAACTGGTCGTCGTAATGCGGTACATAAGCTGCAAGATGGTTTGGCTGACAACGAGATTGCACTTCCAGAAGGCTATGAAGTTATTGAAGAAAACCGTCAACTGATCGCAGACAACCGCAAACTGATTGGTAAGTCGCTGCAAGAGATTAAAGAGGCTTCGAACCAAGGCTCTATGCGCGGTATTTATGTGACAGACTATATTCGTGAAGGCAACTCAATTGAAATGACGCCGGATCTTGTGGTGAAGAAAAACGACGTCATCCAGCTTACAGGTACCGCAAAAGATATCAATCGCGTTGAGAAAAACATTGGTCAGCGAATGGGCTCAGCAAACGTGACTGACTTAATCGTGCTTGGTATGGGCATGGTGGTGGGCCTATTAATTGGTCTAATCAGTTTTAAGATTGCTGGTATTCCCGTCACTATCGGTTCTGGTGCAGGTTGTTTGATCTCAGGTTTGATCGTCGGTTGGTTGCGTAGCCGCAATCCGCATGTTGCTCAGTTTCCTGTGGGTGCCGCGAACTTTATTCGAGATTTCGGTTTGGCAGCATTTGTAGGCATTGTTGGCCTTGAGGCTGGGCCTCAAGCGGTCGACACCATCAAAGAACACGGTATGTCTCTGTTGTTCCTTGGCATGGGTGTAACGATTATCCCTCAGATTATTTCGTTCTTCTTCTCATATTTTGTATTGAAGATTAAGAACCCGGTTGAAGCACTTGGCTGTGTGACAGGTGGACGAAGTGCGAACCCAGCATTCGCGGCTTTAATGGAAAAAACAGGTAACGCAACGCCAGTATTCTCATTCACTGTGACTTATGCAGTCGCCAATGTCCTGCTTACCCTATGGGGTCCAATTATTGTCGGCATTATTACTTTAAACGCAGGCATGTAATTTAAATAAATTCGAACACGCTTATCGCCTAATTAAATAGGCGGTAGGGGAAGTATTATCCAAATTTTACTAAATAATAGATTCAGGTAAATATTATGACTACGCAAAACACAACAATTGATTTTTCAAAATTTGCAGATTTAAGCCCATTTGAATTAAAAGATAAACTAATTGAAGTGGCACAAACTGTTCCTGACCGCGCGTTATTAGATGCAGGTCGTGGTAATCCTAATTTTCTTGCGACACTACCACGTAAAGCGTTCATTCGTTTGGGTGAGTTCGCAATATTGGAAGCCGAGCGCACTTATTCATACCTAGATGGTGGTTTCGGTGGCATTCCAGATGGTGTGGGCATTGTTGAACGCTTCGATACGTTTGCAAGCAAGAATAAACAAGACCAAGGCGTACAGTTCTTGGAAAAGTCGCTGAGCTACGCAAAAGACCGTTTGGGTCTAGAGAAACAAGCATTCTTGAATGAACTGGTTAACGCATACCTTGCATGTAACTACCCAGTGCCACCACGTATGTTGACGAACATCGAAACCGTTGTGAAGCAATACATTGCAGAAGAGATGTACGGCCCAATGCCAATGACAACAGACTTCGATCTGTTTGCAACGGAAGGCGGTACGGCGTCTATGACGTACACCTTCCAAACTATGTTCAACAACGGTCTATTGAAGAAAGGTGACAAGGTTGCGCTAATCACTCCAATCTTTACGCCTTACCTAGAGATTCCAGAACTGAGTGAATACGAACTGGAAATCGTTGAACTACGTCTGGATGAGACAACATGGCAACTGCCGATGTCTGAAATCGAAAAGCTTGCAGATACAGGCATCAAACTGCTTTGTGTTGTTAACCCGGCAAACCCAGCGTCTGTGAAGTTCTCGGATGAGACTCTGGATAACCTATCAAATTTTGTGAACAACGAACGTAGCGACCTGTTCATTGTGACTGACGATGTATACGGCACATTTGCGGACGACTTTGTCTCACTGTTCGCGAAACTGCCATACAACACGCTTTGTGTTTACTCGTTCTCGAAGTACTTCGGTGCAACAGGCTGGCGTTTAGGCTCGATTGCGATTCAACACAACAACGTGTTTGACGATGCAATGCGCAGCCTTCCTGAAGCGCGTCAACTTGAGTTGGACGATCGTTACAAAACACTGACTCCGGAACCTCGTGAGATTAAGTTTATTGACCGTATCGTAGCAGACAGCCGCAGCGTAGCGCTTAACCACACAGCAGGTTTGTCTCTTCCTCAACAAGTTCAAATGGCGCTGTTCTCATTGAATTGTCTGATGGACTCAGAGAAAAACTACAAAGAAGCATGTAAACGCATCATTCGCGAGCGTTACAAAACTCTGTACAAAAACATGGGTGTAGAAATTGAAGAAAACAAAGATCGTGTGGACTACTACACACTGCTTGAGCTCGACACTTTGGGCGGCAAATTGTACGGACCAGCCTTCGTTGAATGGTTCAAAGCGAGCGAGAAGGGCAAAGACTTCCTGTTCCGTCTTGCACATGAAACCGGCGTTATCCTACTTCCAGGCCAAGGCTTCGATGTAGTACACGCATCAGTTCGAGTTTCGTTAGCAAACCTTACTCATCACGAATACGAGCTTATCGGTCGTGCAACGCGCAAAGTGTTGGATGAGTACTTCGCTGAGTTCCAAGGCTAATTAATCCAGCCTGATTAAGAATAAGCCTCGGCGTTGTCGAGGCTATTCCGACCAAATAAGCACAGTGCGCGATATTGTGTTTATTTAGTCGCCAAGCTAACAAACTTCTCAATTAAGAGTGACTTATGAAAAGCATTATTTCTATTCAATCTCATGTGGTTTATGGCCACGCAGGAAACAGTTCTGCCGTCTTCCCGATGCAGAGAATGGGCCTCGAAGTCTGGCCAATTCACACGGTTCAGTTTTCAAATCACACTCAGTACCAGCAAGGTTGGACTGGACAGAAGTTTGGGGCAGATGAAATTCATTCTCTAATGAGAGGCTTAGATAACATTGAGAAGTTAGGCGAATGTGGCGCGATACTGTCCGGTTATCAAGGCAGCGCAGAGCAATGTCGAGCGGTGGCCGAAGCGGTAAGTTTAGTCAAATCGCGTAACCATAGTGCACTGTATGTGTGTGACCCAGTTATGGGTGATCCAGACAAAGGTTGCATTGTGGCAGACGGTGTCAAAGAAGCGATAAGCCATAGCTTGTTGCCCATCGCTGATGTGATTGTTCCTAACCAGTTTGAACTGAGCGAGTTAACAGGTGTGAAAATTAACTCTCTTTATGATGCGGTCACTGCATGTAAAAAAGCCTTAGAGTTAGGACCGAAAATGGTATTGGTGAAACACCTGCATGCACTAACAGATGACGCCTTCAGTATGATTTTAGCGACGCCGAAAGCAAGCTATTTGGCCCAACGACCTAGTGTTGAATTTGCTATGCAGCCAGTCGGAGTCGGTGATTTAATTTCTGCGATTTTCACCTCTTGTTTGGTGAAGAAGATGTCTCCTGTCGCAGCCTTTCGTCATACACATAACGCCGTTTACGGTGTATTGGAGATCACAAAAGGCTATGGCACATGGGAGCTACAGACGATCAATGCCCAATACGAATTTGTCGAACCGACGCATGAGTTCAACGTCGTGAAAATTGCTTAGCGCAGTACCTAATTAACGGAGAAGCGTAAAGTTAGCATATAGAAACTTGGCATAATTGCTTTGATGGATAGCATCCTACAATCGCGATTATGGGGTTTAGCCGTGCCTAGCTATAGTAACTCCAAACAACGAAACGGACTTCATTTTGACCCAATTAACTTCAAACTGAGTCTCTGGTCATACGCCAGAGAACATTAAATGAGACTGATTATGAATCGTTTAATTTCCTCTGGTGTGACGGTTGCACTTTCGCTGCTGATAGTAGCTTGTAGTTCACCTCATACGCTGGATGTTCGTGTTTCTCAAAGCAACTATAAAGATGTCGAGATCGCGAGTTCGACACCAAATGAGCCACTTCGAATGTGGGCCAATGAAGCGCCGGATTTTCTCTACTCAGCGCACAATCAAACCACACCGATCAAAGTAGAGGGTGAACAGCTCAATATTTTGGCCTTATCGGGTGGTGGCGTAAACGGTGCATACGGGGCCGGCGTTTTGATGGGGCTACAGGAAAAGGGGGAGCTAAAAGATTATGCCATCATTACTGGAGTCAGTGCGGGTGCCCTAATCGCTCCTTTTGTTTTCATTGGCGGTGATGCGATGCCAAAGATGAAAGAAGTCATGCTCAACATCAATGATAAGAATATTTTGGGTAAGAAGAACTTCTTAAATACCCTGTTTAAGGACGCGTTTACCGATGGTGAGAACCTCTATGATTTCATCGCAGACGCTTACCCTGAGCCCATGATCGAGGCGATGGCGCAGCAACACCGCAATGGTAAACGCCTCTTTATTGGCAGTACCCATTTTGATTCAGGCGAACTGGTGATTTGGAATATTGGTGCGATTGCGAACAGTGATTTAGCGGACAAATCTGAACTTATTTACAAGGTGCTTGCTGCGAGCGCATCGATCCCTGGTGTTTTCCCTCCACAATTTATCGATGTTGAACATGATGGAGAAACACTTGAGGAGTTACACGTAGATGGCGGTCTCGCAGCGCAGGTGTTCTTTAATCCGTCTAACTTCAACTATCAACAAATCTCAGATGCTTTGGGGTTAGAAAAAGCGCCTCAGTTGGATGTGATTCGCAATGGTGCGTTAAAAGCGCCGTATCGTCCACTAAAAGACAAAGGTTTGGACTTGGTATCGAAAAGTGTCTCAAGCCTTACGCTAGCGCAAACTCGTGGTGATCTCTATCGAATGAAATACATCAGTGAAATCAACGATATCGAGATGCAGTTTACCTACATTGATCAAGATTTCAGGTACGCCAAAGTAACGAAAGATATGTTCGATCACCGCTACTTGCTGACGATTTACGAATATGGATTCAAAAAAGCCACCCAAGGGCAACTTTGGGTAACTGAACTCCCTTAATACAGGAAAACGATACAATGAAAAAAGCCGTTCTTACACTCATGATACTTACCGCTTCCGCGACTGCATTCGCCCAAAGTGGAGCCCATCTTGACCAGCAAAAAGTGGATAGTGATATGCAGCAACTGTCTGCAATCAAAGAAGAAGGTGCAGCCTTTATCATGATTGACGAGAACTCGAGTTACGTGGCGGTCGAGTTCGTGGGAAAGTGGGAAGAGATCAACAACTATGTGTCACACAAAGAAGCGAAAAAACGTAAATTGGAAAAAGTGAACAAGCAGTTCGTGTACTCTCAGGTCGGTGAAACGTTGGAGTCACTTGAGCAAAAAGTCGTTGACCACATTTACGCTGATCAACCTAAATATTTCAGTGTCGATGTCTACCGCGATTACCATGGTGACTCAGGAGAATTCAACTATTTAGCTCGTGTCGTTGAGTACAACTAAGTTAGAGAAAACCTACTGAAGCTAGTAGGTTTTTTTGTGTCGTCGAGAAGGAATTCAAACGCAGATTGTTTCCGTTACCAAGTAGCAATTCTACGATCTTGTGGTAATTTAATTAGATAACTCTAAAAAGTAAGCACAACCTATGAATTTTAGTTTTGAACAACTTCTCGCGTTCGTAACCGTTTATGAACAGCTTTCGTTTAGTAAGGCGGCGGTCAAACTCAATAAGCACCGAACCACAATAGGGCAGGTGATTACCAATCTTGAAGACCAACTGGCGGTCAACCTGTTTGAGCGAGTGGGGCGCTCGGTAGAACCGACAGAAGATGGTCATCTTCTTTACCACTATGCTAAGCAAACCATCGAACAAGCACGTACTTTCGATAAAGTCGCATTAAGTCTAGCTTACGGTGGGTTAGAGAATGTTAGTATCGCCTATTCAAGCGCTATACCACACCGTTTTCTTGTATTGCTTCGTATTCAATTAGCAGCAGATTTTCCGATGATGCGAGTTAACTTTCTTGTTCGTAATCGCAACGAAATTAAAGAGGGTTTACAGAATGGTGATTATCAATTCGGTATTGTCAATGTGCATGATAGTCGAGCAATACATAGTCTGGATGCGACGTTTTTAGGTCATTTTGAATTTGTTCCTTTCGTCCAGAAAGGTGGTGAACTCGCTTCTATGGCACCAGATCGAGTATTGACAGCCTTGAGGAATAGTAAACAATTTGTACTGCGGTCTCTTATTGAAGAGGGAATGGGCGAAAAAGTCATCGTAAGTTCGAACCATGAAGAGGTCGACCAATTGGCCCTTGTAGTGAAAATGGTTGAAGCAGGTTTAGGATGGGCGATTCTCCCCAGAACGTTTGCCCATTCGGAGTTTTCTAATAATCATATAGAGCCAGTGGAAGCTTCTGAATTATTGGAAGGTTTTAAGTTTGGTTTTGGCCTATGGTGCCAACCCTCTAAGCAAGTCGGTGATGTAAAAAATTCAATCATGAAGGTCGTTACAGAATACCGAGAGAAAATAATCCGTGATATGACTTAGCGGCGACATGTATCCTGCTCATCCCTATCAACAACAAGACTCAATGTGAGTCTTGTTTTTTTGTGTCTGAAAAACGTTATCTTTCTAGCGAAGACTAATGTCTATTGGAAGGATATGACCCTCTATATGAGAGTATGGAATCCATACTTTTTGGCTTAATCTAATCTCGCTCAATGGGTAAGCCCAGAGCAAAAAGTGTTTTTACCATATGTCCGCTGCAAGGACGCAGATTTTCAGCCGGGTTTAGTTACCCGGCTTTTTTTATAGTAATAGAAAATGTCAGCTGTCACCCCAAGCTCTCTGTTACAACTGGCTTGTTACTTCGCTTAGCAATCCAGTACGCAACGCTACCCCAAAGCACAGTGAGTGCCCAAAGTGCCGTCCAATGTAGAGCGACTTGTTGCCAGGTTGCCCCCATTTGGTTTAGCGCTAAGAAAGCTTTTATCGCCCAAGTGCTTGGGCTTAAATCAGCAATCCATAGTAAGGGAGTAGGTATGGCTTCAATCGGCCAAATAAAACCAGCCAAGAAAATGAGCGGCATAGAGCTCACTAAGACGACTAAGGTGACAAGTTCACGCCGAGGTAATAAGTAACCTAGCCAGAAGCCTAGTCCGCAACAACCTAAAAAGAACGGGAACAACATAGCCAGCAATTCGCCCGCATTGGCGATATGGTTTACGTTTAAGCGTTCGAAGCTAAAACCAAAATAATAGGCGCCGAGTAAATAATAAATTGCCACAAATACTAACGTTCTCGCAAGCAGCAGCGATCCCGTTGATACTTGTGACCAATAGCCACGACCATGACGCTGTGTTCCCGTTTGCAATCCAACCGCCATGATCAACGTTTGTTGTAAAATCAGAACAAATACTGCCGGCACTACGTATTCGATGTAACCCATGGTTGGGTTGAACGTCGGTTTCATATTAAGCTTAATAGCAGAGTAATTATGGCTAGCCATACTCATGGGCACACCATCTATCACCATTTTACTGACTTTCACTTGGGCCCCTAATGTGCCTCCCGCTTGGGCCAATCCTTCTACCACGGTTCCGTACACGAGAAAATACGAGGCGTCCGCAGCGTAGGCCAGAGTCGGGCTTTTACCTAGCATTAGGTCTTTGTAAAAGTGTTCTGGTATGACTAAAAAACCGGTGATCTCTCGTTGTAAAAATGCTTGCTTTGCATCGGCAATCGTATGAAGTCGAGTGACTACGTTGACTTGTGGGGTGGCATCAACCATACGTTCCAGCTTTAAACTCGTCTGACTACCATCTAGATTAACAATCGCGATTGTTTGTTCACGAGGCGTTTGTTGTGCATAAGGCAAAGGGTATAAAAACGAGTAAAATACGACACCACCAAACACGGTCAACGTAACGACTGGATTGGTTAGAACGGCCTTAAGTTCCGCTTTAATCAGTTGCCACAATGTCATACCGCCTCCTTCGCTTGGCGTGTTGATGAAGCTGTTCGATGTTTACCCATCAAGGCTGCGGTAATGAGCAGAGGCATAACGTAACCAATCATAGGCCATAGCGAGCTTAAAGATTGCGCGGCCGATGCTCCATAGCTTGCTTGACTCACTTGTACTTCAATGTAATGGGTAATCGGCAATAATGAACGCCATGCATAAGCGAGCGTGTTCATGTCAGAAACTGGGAATGTAATTCCCATGAACGCGAAGCTTGGAGCCGTAAATGCGCCAGCAAAACTCATCGCACGTGCAGGATCCATCGACAAGAAGAAGAACAACGCTCCCATAATGATACAGGCGATAACCGTCGCCAATTGTGCTAATAGCATAACCACAAAACTGCCTTCCATTGGCCAATCAAGCACGGAATAAAACCAGTACAAGAACAACGCACCTTGCGCCATAAAGACCGGAATGTACCGACTTAATAAGGTAGTGAGCCTGGCGTATGGCTTTTCGCCCAAAAATGCAAAGCCATTCTTTCCACCATAAATGCGAAAGTGCGCGGCAAGAATCAAAATAGTGCTTACTACAATACATATTTGCCAAATGGCTGGCACGATAGCCGTTACCAAAAATTGTGCGTAGTTATTGTTACGGTTAAATAATGCGGTTATTTGTGTTGACACGGGTACAGCCTGTCCAGCCGCTGCTAACGTTGTGGTGTTACCCTTAGCCAAGTTGCCCATTACTTCAACCTGAGCGTCGAAATAGCCTTGTGCTTGCGCAACAGCAGAGTTGATCAGTTTCGCTACCAAAATGTACTGACTGTTGTAAAAGACAGAAAGTTGAGGTTGGCGGTGCTGGAGAATGTCTTGGTCGAACTTAGATGGGATGACCGCGTAAGCGTAGATATCGCCTTCAATCATCGCATTTTTTGCTTCGCTTGCACTGGTGTAGTGATAGTTAACAGCCAGACTCGACGACGCATCCAAAGATTGAATGAGCTTTCGAGAAAGTTGGGAATGTTGTAGATCAACCACACCGATTGGCAGATCCCGGGCAATGCCCGCAGAGAACACTCCCCAAATCATCATCGCGAGCAAAATCGGTATCCAAGTAAGGCACGAAAGCAACCACTTGTCTCGTCGTAAGATATGCCGCTGTGAAATCTTAATCGTCATAGCATTAACCTAGTGGTTGTGATTAAAGTTCAACGACAACACTCATTCCCATACGCAGTTCAGGTTCGGGTTGAGCTGGACGAGCTTCTACTTCAAAGGTACGAAGATCAAAACCTTGAGAAGCATCGGTTGCTCTCCACGTTGCAAAGTTACCCATAACGGCAACATGCGTTACTTTGAACTCAACATTTTTATTTAAGGCAGGCAAATAGGCATCAAAGGTTGCTCCTTTTTTAAAGTGTTGAAGGTAATCTTCACGCACATTAAGTGTCGCCCAGGCATCTTCTGTATCTATCACAGTAACAACCGGGAAGCCCTGAGGTGCTAATTCACCACTTTGAAGTAGAACTTGAGAGACTTCGCCGTCAAACCAGCTGTAGATCTGAGTATCTTTCGCGTACGCTTCTACTTCGGCTACGGCACCTGATGCCATGCGCGCTTTTTCCGCCGCAGCCACTTTGGTTTCACTTCTAGCGCCTTCTTTTGCCATTTCGTACATTTGAAACGCAGCACTTTCTGTGTATTTCGCTGCTTGCCACTGAGTTAAAGCTTCATCGCGTTTTTGTTCTGCAACCACGCCATCGTTATAAAGGTTATTCACACGATTGTAGGTTTTTTCCATTAAATTCGCAGCGGCTTTGGCTTTCATCCACTGATCTTTTGCTGCTTGGATTTGTTGCTCACGTGCGCCTTTCTCAGCTTCTTGAGCTAAGGCGTCCGCCGCTTTTTCACCTGCTTTTGCTTGTTCTAACTTCGCTTCAATTTCAGGACTATGAAGGGTAAAAATAAGCTGACCTTTCTCTACATCGTCGCCTTTACGTACCATGACCTCATCAATACGCCCTGGGACTTTTGAGGAAATGCTGTATTGCTGGGCTTCAATTAATCCCTGTAAGCGGATCGGTTCTGGTTGATAGGCTTGGTAAAATTGATACCCAACCCAAGAGGCAACACCCAAAGCACAAAGTGAGAGTAAAACGGGTTTTAGTGATTTAGCTGCCATGATTTATTTCACCTCTTTGGATGTTGAAGCAGGGATATAAGCGGTATTTTGATATTGTTCGAAGCTGTTCATTTCACTGCTCAATGCGAGTAGCTTGGTTAAAGATATTAAATAGCGGAAACGCGCCGCTGAACGTTGTGTTTCTATACTCGCGACATAAAGTTGTGCATCCACAACATCCAGAGAAGACGACAGACCCTGAGTAAATGCTTTTTCACGCAAGCGCAGATTTTCGTTAGCGAGTTCAATGCTAGATGCGAGCCCTTGTACTTCATCAATGGCTTGCTGAGCCTCCAAGTATGTCTTTTGGACTAACAGCGATAAGTCTTGTTTGGCTTGGGACTTTAATGAGTCGACCTGCGAGACGACGCTTTGAGCGGCTTTGACTTTTTCGCTTCGCCCTGATGATTCAATCAGTGGAATGCTGACACCAACACCAACTAACCAGTCAGGCTTCATTTGGCTTGCGAGAGAATCGTCTTCATACAAGCTGTAGTCGCCGTAAAGATAAACTTCAGGGTAGTATTTCCCTTTTTCTGCTTTGATTAAGCTAGAGGCTTGTTTGTGTTTAGCGCTCAGAAGTTCTAACCCCGGATAGGTAAGCAACGTTTGATCGACAAAAGCAGTAAGAGGGGGAAGACTGTCGTTGATAAACAAAGATTCAGCGGGCTCTACGGCATCATCTTGTGCGAGTAATTTACCTAATGCAGCCTGAGCGATACTCAAATCGCTGGCTGCTTTACGTGTTTCTACAGATGCTTTATCTAAAGAAGCCTCGGCTTGCAGGCGCTCAACGTGCGCGATTTGTCCTTGCTCTTCAAGCTTAATGGCAAAATCTCGATGCTTTTTTAGCCCTGCTTCAACCGCTTGCCGCGTTGCGAGTACTTCCTTTGCCAGTACGACAGAAAAGTAGTACTTCGATAAATCTTCAAAACGCGCTTGTTGTTCCATTAGAAGCTGACTTTTCGCCTCATCCGTTTTGCCTTCTGCTGCTGATTGAGCCGCAGAAATTCGACCACCAGTAAAAATTGGCCAAATCGCACGAATAGACGAAGAGAAAATATCGCGCTCGGTTATGGTCGAAGTGGTATTAGCTAAGGCACCAAAAATAGGCTGAAAAGCAGGAGGTACGTTAATGTGTGCTCCTGTGCTGTCTAGGATCTGTTTTCCCGAAAGCGTGATATCGGTATCTAAACGCGTGTAATTCGCGCCAATAGTAACCTGAGGTAAGTTGAGATTGCTGGTGGCACTCTCTTGGTATTGGTAGTTTTCGACGTTTGAGCGTTGAGCTTTGAGAGAATAGTTGTTTTCTAGCAATAGCTGCCATGCGGTATCAAAAGTGATCGGTGCCGCATGACAGGCAAGGGAAATCGAGCTGCTAAGTAAGCCCAGTATCCAAACCTTTCCTGTTTTTTTCATAATGGCTGCTTTGTCGTAGAGTATTAGCTCTAATATAAAGGATTCGTAACTGCGTGTTAAGTAGGAGGGAAAATTGGGCAGTAGTATGCGCCCAGTTATATTTGTGCTGGGCGCGGGAGATGTTACAAATTTATTTCGTATATGGACAGTGAAACTCCGCTCTCCACTCTAGCTGACGAGAACCTCGCATCGTATTCAATAGATCTTTTCCACTCATTTGAGGGAACGATAACAGGACTTTGAGATCAGAAGTACCGCCTCCGTTTTTTTCATAAGCCCTGACGTGTGTAAATGTTGAATACATATTCTCTGACAGCATCGCCTTATTCAGGCATATTCCAAAGGTATCGCGTTCCATGTTTGGTGTTCCTTCTAACTATAAATGCACCTCTGTTTATAGTTTTCCAGTTTTCAGATGGTGTCTAAGTGTTTGTCATATAGTCAGTATTTGTATTTTGTTTTATTTGTGTCCAAACCACTGACGTCAATGTTGAGCTTTTAATAGACTTCCAGCTTCACTGCTTTCAAACCGAAACTCTCATTGGTTTCGTTGATTAAAAATTATACGTTGTAAAGTCTAAAAACGCCTCAAAAACCGCTAAAATCGATGTGATCGCGATCATGATTTTAAGGGCAATTTATGTATGGAATTGAGTATCAGAGAGGAATGCTAAATTTGGTGAATGGTTGTAATTTTATGTTTCAGCTCGTCGATTAATTAACCGTAAACTCTGCGGTTTGTTTGCCTTCCTCACAGATTTATCACCGCGACAACGTCATGCTGTTAACTGAGTGTTAACGTTACGCTCAAGAGTGAATCACAAGGATGTATCAATGAGTTGGAAAACCATCAGCTTTCGTAAGCGGATGCTCATTATTATGACGCTATCGGGGTTGATAGAGCTGTTATTGCTTGTCGCCGCGGGGTTCACTTATCTCAAAATCAATCAAGAGCAAGAAATGGGAGAAAAAGCACTGGGTGTTGCCCGTTTTTTAGCGGACTCAGCGGTTGTTCGTGAAATGATCGAAACCCAAAACCCCCAGCCATACCAACTTCGCTTTCGAGAATTAACCGAAGCCATAGGTGCTGCATTCATCGTTATTGGCGACCATAAGGGAGTACGCTTAATCCACCCTGTTGATGAGCGGTTGGGCAAGCCAATGAGAGGTGGCGACAATCGTCGAGCGCTAGAACGGGGATTGTCTTATGTTTCGACGGCACAGGGCTCGTTAGGTTATTCAGTTCGTGGTAAAGCTGCGATTTTTGACGAGCAAGGGAACATCATTGGTGTGGTTTCGGTTGGCTATTTGCTCGACCGACTGCAAGACCGCATCGAACCATTTTTGGCCTTTTTGATTTTAATGGTCATCGTAGTTGTCGTCGCTAATGCCATTGTATCCAATTATGCGTCGAGAAAGTTTCAGCGCGCCATTTTAGGCTTTGAGCCTGAAGAGATAGGGCGGTTGTACGGCGAATTAGAAGTGACGATGAGCACCATCAAAGAGGGCGTGTTAAGCATTGATGCCCAAGGGATACTTCGCTCGATAAATCGTAGTGCCTGCCAGATTCTCGGTATTGATAGAGAATCAGCGCTCAATAAACCTTTGACTGACACGCTGCGTGATAGCGATCTATATACAGTATTAGAAAGCGGGCAGGAAGATCATGATATTGAAATATTCCTTAATCATAAGCGCCTGATTGCAAATCGCTCTCCAATTTATGTTGATGGAAAAATCGTGGGGGCGGTATCGAGTTTCCGTTTAAGGGATGAAATTAATGATCTAACCGAGCAGCTATCACAAACCAAGGAATATGCAGATTTGTTACGTTCGCAAACCCATGAGCATCGAAATAAGCTCAACACCATTAGTGGGCTAGTACAAATGGGTGAGCTTGATGCGGTGCAAAAGTTAATTGGACAAGAAACCGCACACTATCAAGCAATGATTGAGTTTTTAAGAGATACCGTTAAGGACCCGCTAATTGCAGGTATGTTGCTTGGAAAAACTGAACGTGCTCGCGAGTTAGGCTTACAACTGGTGGTTGAGGAAGGCAGTCGTCTGGAGCCCCTACCTGAGTGGCTAAATTCGGAAGACCTTGTCACAATTTTGGGTAATTTGATTGATAACGCTTTCGATGCCACGTTAACTTCAATTCGCGATGAATCAAATGTTGCGTCAGAACGCAGAAACATTGATGTGTCCGTTAGCGATTACGGAAATGAAGTGATACTTGAGGTGATAGATCATGGCTGTGGCCTCCCAAAAACAGTGGATCCACAAACATTATTTACAAAAGGCGTTTCGACGAAATCTCGTCAAAATCGAGGTGTTGGGTTACACCTTGTCAATCAGCTTGCTACTCGATATCACGGCCATGTTGAGATGATACCCAATACAAATTATGGGACAAGAATAACGGTGTACTTACCCAAGGAAGAACAAATATGAGTATGGCGACTCGCGTAATGATCATTGAAGATGATCTGGCTATTGCTGAGCTGCACCACAAATACTTAAGCCAACTGACAGGTTTGGAAGTGGTTGGAATTGCGACCACGAGAATGGAAGCAGAAATGCAACTCGACATTCTTAAGCCAGATTTACTATTGATGGATGTCTATCTTCCCGATGGCACAGGGCTTGAGATACTAAATACACTGCGTGCAAGTAACCAAACGTGTGATGTCATTTTGATTACAGCCGCAAGGGATGTCGATACGTTACAACAGGCGATGAGGGGTGGCGTTGTCGATTACCTGTTAAAACCAGTGATGTTTCCACGTTTAGATGCCGCACTGAAAAAGTATGTGTCCCAACGCCAACAACTAGACATCGTAGAGAGTTTGGATCAGAACCTCGTTGATAAAATGCTGCAGTCTCACGCCAATCAAGACAACTTGCCGAACCGATTACCAAAAGGGATTGATGGTGTAACCCTAGACAAGATCAGAGAGTTGTTCCCAAATGGCAGTGTGCTGACCGCTGATGAGGCAGGTGAAAAAATCGGAGTGAGCCGAACAACCGCTAGACGTTATCTTGAGTTTCTTATCAGTACTGGTGAACTAGAGGCTGATTTAAACTATGGGTCGGTAGGTAGGCCAGAAAGGTGCTATAAAAAAGTGACACGGTAGCGTTTATATTGATGCTCTATGCAAAATAAAAAGCGATGGCTTGTTTTAGAAACCATCGCTTTACAAATTACTGCTGTTCCGTTCTAAGAGGCTAGAAGTTGTATTCTAACATCGCTTCGATAGAGCGCTCAGCGCCAAACCAACAGTTATTTTTGTCGTAACAAGAATAGTATTCTTTATCGAATAGATTGCTTGCAGAAAGCGTGACGCTAGCCCCTTTCATTGATTCAGATACGGTTGAGAAATCGTAACTTGCTGCTAAATCAAACAAGGTGTAGTCCGGTACTTTTTGACTATTCTGTGCATCAATTTGTGCTTCCCCGACATAGCGAACGCCAGCACTGGTACGAAGGCCTGAAAGATTTCCTTCAAAGAAGTAATTTGCCCATAGAGAAGCCGTTTGCTCAGGTACCCAAACCGGCGTTTTACCTTCTTGGTTGTAATAACTGTCCTCGGTAATCTCCATATCGGTATATGTATAGCCTAGAGTGAAATCAGCTTGTGCTGTAACTTGCCATTTTGCCTCAAGTTCAATACCTTGTGATACCACTTCGCCCGCTTGATAGTTCGGTGCATAAGGATTATTCGGATCGGTCAAGATCGCGTTTTTCTTCGTAATATGGAAGAGTGCTAAGTTACCTGAGATATCACCAGATAATGGGGCGTATTTAAAGCCTAACTCCCATTGATGACCGGTTGATGGCTCAAATGCTTTACCAGAAGAGTCGGCACCCGCAATTGGCTCAAAACTTTCCGAGTAAGTAAGGTATGGCGAGAGACCAAAGTCTAGCTCATACAAACCACCGACTCGGAAAGATACGTTGGTATCGTCTAACTCTTCCTTGCTCTTGGATACTGTTCCTAGATAATCGCTAACGGCGTCTGTATTTGAATCGTATTTATCCCAACGAAGACCTGCAATCATTACAAGTTGGTCGTAACGAACTTGATCTTGGAAATAAACGCCAATCTGCTTCGTTTTGATATCCAAGTTTTGTTTGTATTGGAAATTCAGTGCATTACGATCAATGCTGTTGTGGTCAGGATTAAAAATGTCCTGAGTTAGCGAATACCCAAGCGTGTCTTTGTATTTTACATCTGAATCTAGATACTGATAATCAAGCCCGAACAATAAGTTATGTTCAAAATTTCCTGTTTTAACGTAGCCCGATAGTTGGTTGTCAATCACAAAGGATTTGGACTTTTCATCGGTTAAATAGGCATTTCGACCAACGGTACGGTTATCCGCTTCAAGTGCACCGTTATATGTGTTTTCCTGATAGGCATCGGCGGTCATGTAGCGGGCATTCTGTAGAAATTGCCAATTGTTGTTAAAGTCGTGTTGGACTTTGTAACCCATCATCAGAACTTCGCGTTCGTAAGTGTTCCAGTCCTCATCCCCCAAATAGGTGCTTGGTGACATCGAGCCAAGTGGGTTTTTAATCACTGAGCCAGATGCAGGCACAGTCGTGTAGATACCTGCTGATGGATCATTTTGATAGTAAACATTCACGTTCACTAATGTGCTTTCTGTCGCTTGCCAATTGAAAGATGGGGCGAGTACATAACGTTCGTCTTCAGACGTATCGGCTTGACCATCTCGCTGTTTTGCCAGGCCGACGATACGGTAATCAACATTAGAATCACCAATTTGTCCTGTGGTGTCGAACGTCAGTTCTTTTAGGCTGTTAGTCCCTGTACTAATCGAGACAGAGTGCGAGGGTGTTGACTGAGGCGCCTTGGCGATAATGTTGACCATACCTCCTGGTGGAATATTGCCGTAAAGAACAGACGTTGGCCCTTTAAAAACCTCGATTTGCTCAAGAGCAACGGAATCGACCTGCGGTTGAAGGTTCCAACCGTTGTACAGCAAAGGAAGACCATCATAAAAGTTGGTGTAGTTAATAAAACCACGAATATTGAATAGGTCAAGTCGGGAAACGGCACCACCACGCAATTCTGTATTTACGCCAGGCGCATAACGCAATGCTTCGCTCACCGAGTTTACGCCGCGTAGGTCCATGTCATCTTTAGTGATTACCGTGATCGCTTGCGGTGTTTCCTCCGGTTCTAAAACGGTTTTAGTTGCGGTGTTTCGGTATGTTTCTCCTAGCACCGTAATCGTTTCGTGTTGGGATATGCTCTCAGTTGCATTGGCGTGGCCAGCGAGCAATGCGGATACGACGATAGCAACCGCTGAACGATGAAATCGAATCGGACTTTCCATATTTATAAATTCCACTACTTTTTCTATTTATTGATAATGATTGTTATTTGTATTCTATATTCAAAGAAATAGGAAAAGTTAACAATTTGGTGCAAAACACTAATCTTTGGAACTTATTCTTCTGTTCTTAGGTTTTAAAGATAGCGCGTCGTTTGGCTCGACAGGAATCCAATACTGCATTTGTGCTTGTTCGCTATCAACATCATAACCTTCTGGATAAAGCTCTAACTCATAACCATCGATAGCATGATAATTAGAGTAGGGTAGCCAATGTAAAATAAACCATTCTAGCGTTGAGGCGAGCTCTGATGCTTTGCCTATGTGTGTAATGACGGCGTAGGTTTGCTCAGGAACAGCCAAGAGGTCTAACCCCGAGTTGGAAGAGTTCGTTGATCTTGGTGCGTTTGCTGTTGGACTGCACTCATAACCTGCCCAATACTCAAGTTGTTGGTTGTTTGAATACGCTTGAGTCACATCAATCACGCCAAAGTAACTACTTTCCGAATTGTTAAGGTTTTCAGATGAATAAAGACGTGACCAAAGTGACGGTACTTTGGATTGGAAATCGGGCGTAGCGGAAAACAATCCGTGAATAGGTTCATGATAACCAGCAAGTTCAAAAGCCGGTTTTGTTTCTATTCGAACTTCAATAAAGCGCTGATGTTTTTTCTCTTCTTCTGGTGTCTTACGCAGCGTCAAAGGTTGCCTCAACCCGGAGAGTTGTTGCGTTTTTCGATATTCGCGGGGGCTTTTTGAAAACATATTCCTGAACGCACGGCTAAATGCGTGTTCAGATGTAAATCCCATTTCTATCGCTATATCTAACGAGCGGTCAGAAGTATGGATTAAGCGCTCAGCCGCAAGGCTAAGTTTAAGCTCTCTGATGTAGTGAGCGACGGATACGCCAGTGTGTTGTTGAAATACGCGTTGCAGTTGCCAGCGCGACCAACAACTTGCTTTCGATATTTCATCTACGCTCAGAGTGCTGTCTAAGTTGGTGTGAATGTAGTCAAGCACCGATTGTATTCGGTTTATGGGATGTGGGTTAATGGCGCTTGATTTCATGGCGTTCTACTTTCACATTAATAGTGATTTCATTATCTTTAATTGAGTATCATTATCAATAGGATGATGAAATAAAAAGTAAGTAACACAGATCACGATAAAACTGTAATGGATTGCAAGGATGAGTAATTATTGTCCATATTAGAGTTTTTGCTTAAATTTTGGAGCGTTCAGATGAAACTTTTTTTATCAATAAAATACAATCGCTTATGACGTTTTGTGCAACTTATTTAAACGTTTGCACTGGCAAGTGTTGATGTAAATCAAATAGTCGTAGACAATATTGCCCCGTGTCGGACTCTCCTCCAGCGAGTACAGTGTGTACTTTTGAGACATAAGTGACTTAAATGACCTCAATACGTCGTGTTTCCAAGAATCGGAAATGCAACTTCTTGAGGTTCTTTGGGCCCATAGACTTTACCTATCAACGTAATAGGTAAGACCAATTTTCTATTTTGAGGTGCCATTGATAGGGTTGGCTCATTCTCTAGCCGTATCCGGGCACACAATAAGTACCTCGTTTTTAAGGGAAAGATGATGGTAATACCAGAAAACAGCAGCATCGTTATTTTTGGTGCTTCAGGTGACCTTACGTACCGTAAGCTCATTCCTGCTTTATACCACCTCTACGCGAACAAGCAGCTTCCAGAGAATTTTGCCATTCTGGGTGTAAGTCGCACTGAATACAGTGATGAGTCTTACCGCGCGAAGCTGAAAAAATCGCTTCAGGAAATGGAAAAGACTGAGCCAGAAACGCTTGATGCATTTATTAACCATCTGCACTACCAAGCAATTAATACTTCTGACACACAAGATTACGGTAAGCTATCTTCTCGCTTAGACCAACTTGCGGACGAATATCAATTCGAGCAACGCAATACGCTTTTTTACTTAGCAACCCCACCAAGTTTATACAGTGTGATCCCTGCAAGTCTTGCAGCACATGGTCTTAACAGTGAAGAGGATGGCTGGAAACGCCTGATCATTGAGAAACCATTCGGCTATGATCTTGAATCGGCGCGTATTCTGGACAAAGAAATTCACGAGCACTTCCAAGAGCATCAAATCTACCGAATTGACCATTACTTAGGTAAAGAAACGGTACAAAACCTACTTGTGCTTCGTTTCTCTAATGCGATGTTTGAGCCACTTTGGAACCGTAACTTCATTGATTACGTTGAAATCACAGGCGCAGAATTCCTTGGCGTAGAGGAGCGTGGTGGTTACTACGACAACTCTGGCGCTGTGCGCGACATGTTCCAAAACCACTTGCTACAAGTATTAGCAATGGTAGGTATGGAACCACCAGCGCAAATCAATGCAGACTCGATGCGTGATGAAGTGGTAAAAGTGCTTCAATGCCTAAAGCCATTAGACGAAAACGCTCTGCGCAATGACCTAGTATTAGGCCAATACACGGCGTCTGAAGTCCGTGGGCAAAGCCTACGCGGCTACCGTGAAGAGCCGGGAGTTGCAGACGATTCTCGTACAGAGACTTACATCGGTTTGAAAGCGTACATCAACAACTGGCGTTGGAATGGCGTGCCATTTTACGTGCGTACTGGTAAGCGTCTTCCAACACGCGTTACTGAGGTGGTTATCCACTTTAAACAAACACCGCATCCTGTGTTTGGTCAAAACGCACCAGAAAACAAGCTGATCATTCGTATTCAACCAGACGAAGGCATTCAAATGAGCTTTGGCTTGAAAGAGCCAGGCGCAGGCTTTGAAGCGAAGGAAGTGAAAATGAACTTCCATTACGCTGACCTGCAAGAAACGCAAATGCTAACGGCATACGAGCGTCTTCTACTTGATGCTTTGAATGGTGATGCTACGCTATTTGCACGTAGTGATGCGGTGGAAGCGTGCTGGCAATACGTACAGCCAATCTTAGATTTTAAGCAAGATCCACAATCCCTCTTCGGGTACGCATGCGGCACTTGGGGACCTAAAGAGTCAGATGACTTGTTACAGCGTGATGGCCGCGCTTGGCGTTTCCCATGTAAAAACTTAACAGATACGGATTACTGTGAACTATGATCAACCATAAGATCTACCAAACAGCAGAACAGGTAGTTGAAAGCCTAGCTAACGATATGAAAGCGTTTAGCGAAATGGGCAGACCTGTTCACATCTCTCTTTCTGGCGGCAGCACTCCTAAAATGCTGTTTAAACTACTGGCTTCAGAGGCTTACGCAACCTCCATTCAATGGGAAAACCTCCACTTTTGGTGGGGTGACGAACGTTGTGTTGCCCCTGACGATGCAGAAAGCAACTACGGTGAAGCGAACACGTTGTTGTTTAGCCAAGTAAATATTCCTGCGGAAAACATTCACCGCATCCGTGGCGAAGATGAGCCTAAAGCAGAAGCCGAGCGCTTTGCAAAAGAGATGGCAGAGGTGATCCCGAGTGAAAACGGCACACCTGTGTTTGACTGGATCTTATTAGGCGTTGGTGCAGATGGTCATACAGCTTCTCTGTTCCCTGGCCAAACGAATTATGATGATGCGAACCTATCTCTTGTGGCGTCGCATCCTGAATCGGGCCAACTTCGTGTGTCGAAAACCGCACGCGTATTAGAAGCAGCGAAACGCATTAGTTACTTAGTGCTTGGTGCAGGAAAAGCGGACATTGTTGAAGAAATTAACAGTTCACCAGCACACGCACTGCCATACCCAGCGGCTAAGATTCAAGCGAAATCGGGCCTAACGGAATGGTATTTAGATTTAGACGCGGCAGCAAAAATTGCTTAAGACGCTGCTCGTCGATGAAATAAAATTGGAGAGAAACAATGAAAGGTGATATCGGTGTAATTGGCCTAGCAGTAATGGGTCAAAACCTTATCCTAAACATGAACGATCACGGCTTTAAAGTGGTTGCTCACAACCGTACTGCTGCTAAAGTAGACGAGTTCCTGGAAGGTCCAGCAAAAGGCACGAACATCATCGGTGCATACTCTCTAGAAGAACTAGTAGAGAAGCTAGAAACGCCGCGTAAAGTAATGTTGATGGTTCGCGCTGGTGACGTTGTAGACAA
The DNA here is from genome assembly GCF_033340175.1 of Vibrio sp. 1557. Taxonomy (NCBI): domain Bacteria; kingdom Pseudomonadati; phylum Pseudomonadota; class Gammaproteobacteria; order Vibrionales; family Vibrionaceae; genus Vibrio; species Vibrio sp. 1557. The sequence continues at coordinate 394,828 of NZ_JAWOVZ010000002.1, forward strand.
GTTCATCGAAGCGCTAGTACCTCTGCTAGACAAAGGCGACATCATTATTGACGGTGGTAACACTAACTACCCAGATACAAACCGTCGTGTTGCTGCACTACGTGAAAAAGGTATCCACTTCATCGGTACTGGTGTATCTGGTGGTGAAGAAGGTGCGCGCTTCGGTCCATCTATCATGCCTGGCGGTGCTGCTGAAGCATGGGAAGCGGTTAAGCCTATCTTCCAAGGTATCGCTGCGAAAACTGACGCTGGTGAGCCATGTTGTGACTGGGTTGGTAACGACGGTGCTGGTCACTTCGTTAAGATGGTACACAACGGTATCGAATACGGTGACATGCAGCTTATCACAGAAGCTTACCAGTTCATGAAAGACGGTCTTGGTATGTCTGCAGACGAGATGCAAGCAGTATTCGCTGATTGGAACAAGACTGAGCTAGACAGCTACCTTGTTGAAATCACGGCTGACATTCTTGGCTACAAAGATGAAGACGGTGAGCCTCTCGTTGAAAAGATCCTAGACACAGCAGGCCAAAAAGGTACTGGTAAATGGACTGGTATCAACGCACTAGACCTAGGTATTCCACTAACACTTATCTCTGAGTCTGTATTCTCTCGTTGTCTATCTGCACTGAAAGACCAACGTGTTGAAGCTGAATCTCTATTCGGTAAGACAATCACTCCAGTTGAAGGCGACAAGCAAGAGTGGGTTGATGCACTACGTCAAGCGCTACTAGCTTCTAAGATCATCTCTTACGCTCAAGGCTTCATGCTAATGCGCGAAGCGTCTAACGAGAACGGTTGGGACTTAAACTACGGTAACGTAGCTCTAATGTGGCGTGGCGGTTGTATCATCCGTTCTGCGTTCCTAGGCAACATCCGTGATGCGTACGAAGCGAACCCAGACATCGCATTCCTCGGTTCTGATGAGTACTTCAAAAACATCCTACAAGGCAGCCTAGCAGCATGGCGTAAAGTAGCAGCGAAATCTCTAGAATCTGGTATCCCAATGCCATGTACGATTTCTGCGCTATCTTTCCTAGACGGTTACACAACAGCTCGTCTACCAGCGAACCTGCTTCAAGCTCAACGTGACTACTTCGGTGCTCACACTTATGAGCGCATTGACCGTCCACGTGGTGAATTCTTCCACACTAACTGGACTGGTACAGGCGGCGACACAGCGTCTACAACTTACGACGTGTAATCGTTTTAAGTAAACCGACTAAATATAAAGATATAAAGGGATGCCCAAGTGGCATCCTTTTTTGTTTTTGCTTTTACGGAACTTCAAGAGCGCCTAGGCGCTCTTTTCAGTGGTCGTTTTCTTGTTTTGATAAAACCTGTCTTTTAGGTAGAGAATTGCACTGACCACAAGAGCCACTAAAGAAACAGTGAATAGGGCGTACATGCTGAGAATCCATGCGAATGTGGCCGTCAAGAATGCAATGAAGGAAAACATTCTGCTGAAAGACATCACATGGCCAAGTTTGTTACTTTTCATAAACGCCTCCCGAAGCTAAGTGGGGATAGACAATTGTGGTCATATGCCACACTTTTAATTGTCTGCTCTTTTGGGACGTTTCACACAAAAAAGTGGCTAAAGATTTCTCAAAAAAGGTGAAATATTGAACTGGTAGACAAATCGTTAAACTGAGTTGCACAGATATGACTTCGGTTGTCTATCACTTCAAAGTTTTTAACTACGCAGATTAAGGGCATGTAGCGCTATTATTATCGTATTCGAACTCTACGATACACAATTGCAAGTGAACCTACACTCGTAAGCTCATCCCTGTCGTCAGTTACAGTAAAAGCTTTTTTCTCTGTTTAACAATACCTTAGTAACTACGGGCAATTAAATCTGTTTTTCGATCGAAACTCAGATTGCACAAAAGGTGAAAAAGAGTGCTAGGTAAGCCTCTAAACTACGCCTATAATTAGCGCCCACATGGAGGATGTTTATTATATGAACATCCTTTATTTTTTGAAACTAGCAACAAGGATCCAGTAAAACATGTTTTTCTGGTTTTGTTTACGTCGACCAAGAAGGTAATTAACACAGCAAATTGAGGTTCTAAGATGACTCTTAACAAGTACTTTGTTTTCATTCCAGCAGAATTGGAACAGGAAATGCACAAGGACAATCAAGTGATCTCTGAGAAGGAAACTCAACGTCAGGCATTAGTAAAACAGGCACAACAACAAGGCGGCCTGTAAGCTAGGTTTCAAAGAGAAAGAGCACCGCAACGGTGCTCTTTTTGTATCTGAGGTCGTAGAATTAACTTAATATGCCAAGGCTTTTCAACTTTCTGTAAATGGTATTTCGGCTCACACCAAGCATACGAGACGTTTTGCTAATGTTCCCCTGGTTGGCTTGATATGTTTTGAGCAACTTATCTTCGACGGTTGCACGCAGTTCTGAAGTTGGTTCAGCGGATGCTGCTCCTTCTTGAGCTTGGCTGAGTTTCTTACTTAGGTGGGCTGGGACGTGTGTGAGTTCCAATATTTCTTCACCTTGCGCCATTAAGGCGGATACTTTGATTAAACTATCGAGTTCACGCAAATTTCCTGGCCATGAGTAAGACAGCATCAGAGAAAGTAGGTGAGGGCAAAGCTGTTGTTCAGATTCGGCGTGACGCCGATGAATGTTCTCAATCAGTTGTCGTTTATCTTCACGCTCCTCAAAGCGAGGTAGCTCAATGATCAAGCCATTAAGGCGATAATACAAATCTTGGCGGAACAATCCTTCGCTGACCAAATGTTCCAGATCTTTATGCGTGGCTGCAATGATTTGCGTATCGACTTGAATGCTTTGGTTGGAACCCACGGGAAGCACGGTTTTATCTTGCAATACATGGAGCAAGCGGCTTTGAGCTTCCAAGGGTAAATCTGCGATTTCATCCAGAAACAAAATCCCTTTGTGCGCTTGGCGAATTTTTCCCTGATAGCCTTTGCTGTTTGCGCCAGTAAAGGCACCGGCTACGTAGCCAAACAATTCAGATTCAAGCAGATCTTTTGGTAGCGCTCCGCAGTTGACGGAAACTAACGGTCCCGTTTTTCTCTGGCTGTTTTTATGGAGTGCTTTTACAAACTCGTTTTTGCCAACACCAGTCTCTCCGAGAATCAACAAACTGATGTCTTTATCGATGACGCGATTAGCTTGCTGCCAACAGTGCTCAACAGCGGAGTCGCCATAATGAAGATCATTGGACGCCGCTACAGCACGAGACTTGACCTTGCTATCTTTATCGGTAAGCGGTTTTGTTTTGAAAACGAAAGGGTGCTCATTTCCCCGAGTGGATAGAATGTCGTCTAAGGATTGCCCAATGATACTTTTTTGCGCAAAAAGTTGAGAGGCTACTTGATTGTGAGCCAAAACTTGTCCGTCTTCATTTGCAATGATAATTCCTTGCCAACCACTATTCAGTAAACCTTTTTCGCACGCTAAATCCACACGAATATGCCCTTGTGGAATCAAGTTAAGTAGTTGATTCTCCACTTGCTGGACCATGTTTTGTACTAGTACTTGCGTTGAGAAGTCATGTCTCTTTTGCTCGCTCGTAATATCTAATACGCCAATGAGGTTACCAAGATGATCGAAAATAGGATTAGCCGAACAGCTAATAAAACGATGGTGTTGGATAAAGTGCTGATCACCAATAACAGAAACGGGCTTTGCTTCAACCAAGGCTGTACCAATCGCGTTGGTGCCTTTGACCTTTTCTTGCCAGCATGCACCAGAGCTTAGCGAGATTTCCGTTAACTTTTCACGAAATCTAGGCTGTCCCCAACTGCCGATGATGACACCATCTGAATCCGTCAAAATTAAGCGACTGTCGCTATGAGCAAATAGCTGATTAAACAAAGGGAGCGCAAATTGAGTGACTGCCTCTAGCAAAAAATTGAGTTGGTGACGCCTATCTTGGAGCGTCGCTGGCGTTACTCGAATATCTTCAGGGCGTCGACGCTGTTTTAAACCCGCTTGTTCACTTCTGACCCATGAAGTTGAAAGCCAATTGTTATCGCTAATGTGTTGAAGTTCCATGACTGTACCATTTTGTCACAGTGAGGGTGTGCCATTTTGGAACACTTGAACATTGGTGTTCACACCATACATCCGCTCAAACATCGCTCACTTGGTTTGTTATCGCTTGGTAATCATAGTTTTACATTTAATTAACAACAAGTATGGCGTAGTTGGCGTGTGACTTGCGTAATGCTCTTTGTGAACAGTGCGATACGACACTGCAATAACACATTGAACGAGAAACAAAAGGAAGAGTTATGATCTATGCACAGCCAGGTAGTGAAAATGCCATTGTTAACTTTAAATCGCATTACGATAACTTTATCGGTGGGGAATGGGTAAAACCAACGGGTGGTGAGTACTTTGACAATATCTCACCAATCAACGGACAAGCGTATTGTAAAGTTGCTCGCTCTGGCGAGGAAGATATTAATTTAGCACTGGATGCCGCGCACAACATCAGAGCAAAATGGGCCAAAACCAGCGTGACAGAACGTTCGAACATCTTGCTGAAAATTGCTGACCGTATTGAGCAGCATCTAGAAGAGCTTGCTGTTGCAGAAACTTGGGAAAACGGCAAACCAGTTCGCGAAACCTTGGCGGCAGATTTACCTTTAGTAGTGGATCACTTCCGTTACTTCGCTGGCTGTATTCGCGCACAAGAAGGCAGTGCGGCAGAACTGGATGAGCACACCGCAAGCTACCACTTCCCAGAACCGATTGGTGTGGTTGGTCAAATTATTCCGTGGAACTTCCCAATGTTGATGGCGGCTTGGAAACTAGCACCGGCACTAGCGGCGGGTTGCTGTGTGGTATTGAAGCCAGCAGAGCAAACCCCAACATCCATTCTGGTTCTGATGGAAAAAATCGGTGACCTTCTTCCTCCTGGTGTCATCAACGTTGTAAACGGATATGGTTCTGAAGCGGGTCAAGCATTAGCAACCAGCAACCGCATTGCGAAACTCGCGTTTACCGGGTCTACGCAAGTTGGCAACCACATTCTGAAATGTGCAGCAGACAACTTGATCCCATCGACAGTTGAGTTAGGTGGTAAATCTCCAAACATCTACTTCTCAGATATCTTCGATTACGAAGATGAGTATCTTGATAAGTGTATCGAAGGTACGTTACTTGGTTTCTTCAACCAAGGTGAAGTTTGTACTTGTCCATCTCGCGTACTGGTTCATGAAGCGATTTATGACAAGTTTGTAGAGAAACTGACGGAACGTGCACAGCTGATTAAACAAGGTAATCCGCTCGATACCGATACTCAAGTTGGTGCTCAGGCTTCTCAAGAACAGTTTGATAAGATTTTAAGTTACCTGGAAATCGGCCGTGAAGAAGGCGCAAAAGTGGTCTTTGGTGGTGGAGTGTCAGAACAGCCAGAGTCTATCAACCAGGGGTACTACATTCAGCCAACCATGTTGGAAGGCCACAACAAGATGCGAATCTTCCAAGAAGAAATCTTTGGCCCAGTGATCGCTATCACCAAATTCAAAGATGAGGCTGAAGCGTTGGAAATCGCAAACGACACTGAATATGGCTTAGGCGCAGGTGTTTGGACACGTGATGCGAACGTTGCATATCGTATGGGCCGTAATATTGAAGCTGGCCGGATCTGGATTAACTGTTACCACGCTTACCCTGCACACGCAGCGTTCGGTGGTTACAAAAAATCGGGTATCGGGCGCGAAACGCACAAGATGATGCTGGATCACTACCAGAACACGAAGAACTTGCTGATTAGCTACAGCATCGACCCGTTAGGCTTCTTCTAGTGAAACTAAGTAATTAATAAAGAAAAAGCAGTATGAATCAAAACCCCGAATCTTCGGGGTTTTTTATTAGCGTGAGCTTGTCGGCTGAAGGTTAACTTAGATGTTTAACCTGCTTATATTGTGATATCAGGAACGTTGAATTATCGCCACTTTTCGTTCCATAAGCTTTTCTACGGCGGCGTTTTGCTTGTCAATGTTGAGTTGCGGATCAAAGTCCAAAACGCGATTGCAAGATTCGAGACTGGCAAATTGATTTAAACATTCACCAAGCTCTCTTTTAGAGCTTGTTCGCGTCATGCTGCTTTCTGATGAGGAGAGTAGGGTGACTTTACGGCCATGAAACGTTCCTTGCGGCACTGCATCACTTTGCTGCGCTTGTTGAACGTCATGAACCGATGAATTGGTGTATGTGGATTGGATGTCGTTGGACATAAAGACACCTAAACTCTCAAGTCTAAAGTTTGTGGCATCGGTGGTGCCTCATCAATAGTTACATGAGAAGACAATAACGCTTCCCACGACTCGCTGTGCGTCAGCAATTCTGCTAAAGCTGTTTCAAAATATTCGTAATCCAGTCGCCTAATGTTAATGAGTCGGTTTAAACATAGGACGTGTCGGTGGTTATCTAAACTAAAAAATAACTGGTGCTCAGGCCAGTGGTAATTAAAGGCCAAAAAAGAACGATAAAGATCGGAATTTACAATTTGAAGGCCAACAATCTCAGCTTCGAGCTGCAGAGTTGTCGATTCAGGATGAAAGATGATATGCACCCTTAGATTATCATCAAAGGCTAAGCTTACTTCATTTTCCGTTAGATGCAGTGCAGGCAAGCCTATTTGATGAGCAAACTTTAGCAAAATCTCATCGATAGTTTGGCGTGCTGACATAGGAATAGTCCCTTTTGAAATTTTATCAAGGAAAATATTAGATGTATCTCTTCATGTTTATCAATATTAGTCGGTTGTTATTATATTTTGGCTTTTAAATGTGTTGAGAGAAATAGAAAGATAAAAGTAAGTGTGTTCAGATGCATATCTCGATGGCAATGATATATATGAATATCACTTTTCTCTAATGAACTTCAATTAAGGAAGGAATGAAAGAGAGCAGAAACTGCTTTTGAAATTACAGTCCATGTTAACTACGTGTTGTTGAAAAATGCGATTTATTGTCCGCTTGTAGTATAAATATAAGTTGATCTTTTATATTTTTACATAAAGAATTGTGCGAATTTCAAATGAGCTAGATTATATAAAATACGTTTATGGGGTCATAATGAACAATTCTATATGGGCTGGTTTTATTGGGTTATTCATACTGAGTGGGTGCAGTCAGACTGTGTCCGTCAATGGGGTGGATGGCTTTGACACACAGAGTCAGGCATCAGTCTATGGTTGGGTTTCTGTCGACGGCTACTTTCCACCTTCGATTACTTCTCTTGAGGTGGAAATATGTAAAGTTATTGATAATCAATGTTTTAAATCGGCATCTCAGAGCTACCAAGGCGTTCAGTTGCCTGTGCAGTATTCGTTTTTAATTGCACCAATTCAAGCTGGTGAAGGAAAAATGAAGATTATTGGAAAGCTTTATTCAAACGGTGAGCTCGTTGCGGAAAAAGAAAAGAACTATTTATTTTTAGAGGGAAATAAACAAGAAAATTTGATTCTTGTTCCAAAAATAAACAGATAAAATTTTAAGTACTACATTTTTATTAGAATTTTCTAATTTATAAAAATAAAGACTATATCTTTCCTGTTGTGAAAGATTTGTTGTCTTTTATAAACATTAATTACATGACTTTGAAGTCATCGGGTCAGTTGTTTTTTAGACTCATATTTGTTGCAAAAACAGTATTTTTTATGATTATATCTCGCTCCTTGAACACGTTGGCTTGGCGTTTTAGGCTATAAAACATACATTTTTATGATTTTGGAAATTTAATTTTGTTCTCGAAACGATGCCGAAATCTATTTAATTGTATTCTAATGTATAACAAAACAACCAAACTTAAATAACGAAATGATATTTAAGTTTTGGCTAATGATAAACGCTATCTGATAAAAATAATAAAGACGGACAGCAGAAATTTACTAAGTCAAACTTTTACCTTTAGGTAAAGGTAATGCTTGGGTTATTCGCTAATTATTCGGGGGGTATGGTAAGTGATAGAACTTCTATGCTCTTTTCTTTGCTTCTTTTATTCATACAGCAGTACTTAGAAATAACAACAATCAAAGTAGTGCTTTGAAAGTTTCTCAACATTTGCACTGAGAAACTCAAAATAATGAAGGGTAGAAAATGGATGTGTCAGGCCAACTAAACTCAGAAAGGGTCGACTCGAGTTCACGAAAAATTCGTAGTTTTTCCTGCTATGAAAAATCTGACGAAGTATTTCACTCAGACCAGTCTCACATTGTTGTCGTTCACAATGGTCAGCTTCGAGTTCAAACAGGTGATTGCACAATCGATGTTGCTGCAGAAAATGGGGTATTTCTATCCCAAGGAGATTACTTGTTAGAGTACTCTCCGCTAGATGGGGCATACAAAGCGTCGATCATTGCCTACGACAATGAACTCGTTAGTCAGTTGCTGCAAAAACACAGTGATCTCTTGATGATGCTGCCTAAGGTAGACAAAGTTTGTTCTGGTTTGTTTACTTTTGGTTTGAACATACTCGTTGAACAAGTGCTTTCTAGCATGCAGACGCTTGAGCAACAAGCGTACCCTGATGCCATTATGTGCCTAAAATACGAAGAACTACTCATTCTCTTGCTACACAGCAAAGGAGGAGAATCACTGTATGCGTTGCTGTCACAACAAACAAACCGTACGTCGGAACGGTTACGTCGATTTATGGAACAGCATTACTTAAAAGAATGGAAGTTGACAGACTACGCGCAGGAGTTTGGTGCCAGCTTAACCACTTTTAAAGAGCTTTTTAATGAGCACTATGGCATTTCTCCAAGAGCTTGGATCAGTGAGCGTCGACTACTGCATGCTCATAAACTGCTGTTGACGAGCAAGATGAGCATCGTAGATGTGGCGATGGAGGCAGGGTTTTCCAGCCAGTCTTACTTTACACAGAGTTACCGTCGTCGTTTTGGAACGACCCCAAGCCGCGTACGTTCGGGAGACGATCAAGTGGCTATCGCGAAATGAAATGACTTGGGACTAAAATTTTCTGACTAATTTTGAAAGTCACTCACCAGTGTAAATTCTATTATGTATCGTGTAACAACGAACGATTAAAAATTATTACATCTCTTTCTTTCTGGATTGTTCGAAAGGGGTGCGGAGACGAACATAAATGAAAAAGCAGCATTGGCGACGCCGTTCGCTTTTTCCAGACAGCATAGTGACACAGCGGAAAGTGACTGTTTTACAAAGAGGAGCTCGTTATGAAAGCGCCTCGAAACCTACGCAGGATCTCAATGTTGTGCACGTCAATCACCGACAATTGTTGAGTGAAGGCGTCATAAATTATGAGCAGTTATCTTTACTTCAACGCTTGTTGGATAGAAATGTCGTCGATAGCCTGTGCGCTAGCCAGTTAGTAAAAACGTATCAAAAACTTGGTGCTTCGATAGACCGGTTTGCCATGCGTTTATTTTTGGAAATTGGATCGCAGCTCAGTGATAGCAGCACAATCACAACGTTCGAACAAAGGCTGGACTACATCAACTCTCGTCTGGGCTTTCGCTTTAATTTGGCTGTCCCAAAAACGTTGATGCTTTGTTTCCATTTATCACTCAACGAGTGGATTAACCGACAAGTCGATCAAAGTGCTCTTCATGCTTCGATTAAAGTTGAACAACTTATCAATCAACTCGATATTCAGAAGGAATATTGGTCGAAGCTATCAGGGGAAGACACCAGTGCCGTCTTTGTTCAACAGCAACTCGATCTTATTAAGAGCCAGCAGCATCAACTTAAAAAGCAACTTGGGACGTTAAGCGAACAACAGTTGCAAGTGATTAAATGTCATCGTTCGTTAATTGAGAAGTGGCAACCGTCTTTAGACGAGCTGAAAGGGTTCGCGGAGTACACCTCTACAACCGAACAATTTATTTCTGAGTGGAAAAATTGGTGTTCGGAAGTGCGACTTGAGGCCCCCGAGCTGAACGAAGTTTGGGATGCATGCGATGTGGTTTACAACGACCAAAATGCGGTTGCGAAAGTATGGCAATGGTTCAAGAACATGCAAACTGTTGGTGATATCGATCACTACTATTTTGATACTCAAAGTGGTCAGTGCGGCCAGGCTTGCAATCACCTCAGCCAGATCTAAATAGGGCGTTAAATGTTAGATAAGATGATGAAGTCTTTAGCGGAAGCGCTAAAGGTAGGGGATTTTATTGCCTCAGAAAATGGTTCTTACAACATCGAGGTTGACCAGTTATCACTGACCATCAAGCAACATGCGTCATGGATTTTATGGGAAGCGACGTTACCCTTCCAGTTTAAAGAGCATCTAGATTATCAACAAGAACAAGCGTTACAACGTTGCATGCAGCTCTCATTAAAAACCATTCGTGAGGATGGCGGCGTACTGACAACCAATGATGATCAGCAATTGATTTTGCAAAGTAAAGTAAGGGTTGAGGACTGTTCCGTGGAACGGTTCTCTGCTTTGCTTTCTAAGCACGTCAATCTATGTGAGCGTTACATTGCATTATTGGAACAAGAACGCGTGAACCACACAATCAACCATACAGTGTGGTTACCATGATGCAAAAAATCTTTCCCAACATTAGACGTGCTGCAACAAAGGCATTGCTATGCGCAGTGAGTGTTGTTCCTTTGGGATATGCGCAAGCAACAGACTTACACTGGCCCGAACAACCGTTCCGCTACTATGCAGATAACGACTCATTAAAAGAGTTGTTGAATAACTTCGGTGCAAATTATCGTGTCTCGGTTTCTGTTAGTGACAAAGTCAACGATCGAGTGAATGGGCGTTTTACCCCTGAAGATCCGGCGGAATTCCTCGATTACTTATCGCAAGTGTACAACTTGATGTGGTATTTCGATGGTGCCGTCTTACATGTCTATAAGGCGACAGAAACTCGCTCACGTTTACTTCAATTGGAATTACTTACGGCTAGAGAGCTACGCAGTACGTTAATTTCCACCGGCGTTTGGGATTCTCGTTATGGTTGGAGAGCTGCTGAGAGCAAAGGGTTAGTCTATCTTGCGGGTCCTCCACGTTATGTCGACTTAGTGGTACAAACGGCGGAGGCATTGGAAACGCGCTTGCTGCAGAAATCGAATTCAACCGACGAATTATTCGTTGAGATAATTCCTTTGAAGTACGCTTCTGCAACGGATAGAGAAATTGCATATCGAGATCAGACAATTACGGTCCCGGGCATCGCATCGGTGTTAAAACGGGTCGTGTCTGGTGTTCAAACGCAAGTGGCGAGTGCGTCTAGCAAAGAAGTTACCAGTCCAGATAAGCCTGTAAAAAGTAATAAAACCGCCTCAGTTCATGGTGGCGCAACAGTTGAAGCAGAGCCGGGTCTTAATGCGATTATCGTTCGTGATACTCAAGCACGATTACCGCTCTATCGTAAACTGGTCGCGCAATTAGACCAGCCGCAATCAAGAATTGAAGTCGCGCTATCGATTGTCGATATCAGTGCCAACGATTTAAGTCAGTTAGGCGTGGATTGGCGAGCGGGAGTGTCTGTCGGAAACAACCGCATTGTCGATATCAAAACAACAGGTGATGTGAATTCGGGGGATGTGACGCTCGGCAGTGGACAGAACTTTAAGTCCTTGCTTGATTCAACCAACCTAAATTACTTGCTGGCTCAAATTCGTTTATTGGAATCTAAAGGCAGTGCTCAAGTGGTTTCAAGACCAACATTGTTAACTCAGGAAAATGTCGAAGCGGTACTGAACAACAGCAGCACTTTTTACGTCAAGCTGGTTGGTAAAGAAACCGCAGCGCTGGAAGAGGTCACGTATGGCACGTTACTGAGAATTGTCCCACGTATCGTTGGTGATAGATTTGCTGCACGACCTGAAATTAACCTGAGCCTTCATCTCGAAGACGGTGCAAAGATCGCTGATGGTGGCGTCGATGATCTTCCTTCCGTTCGTAAAACTGAAATCAGCACCTTAGCGACGGTTAAACAAGGGCAAAGCTTACTTATCGGTGGTGTGTACCGAGATGAAGTGAGCCATCAGTTACGTAAAGTACCATTGCTAGGAGACATCCCATATTTAGGCGCGCTGTTTAGAAGTAATACCAACACTAAGCGCCGCACAGTACGAATGTTTATTTTAGAACCTCGAATTGTTGTGGATGGTATTGGCGATAGTGTGTTGATTGGCAACGAATATGACTTGCGACCAAGTATCGGCAAGCTTAACAACATCTCCAACAATAGCGCTGAATTTAAATCGGTAGTGGAAGTATATAGCTGCACATCGAGGGTTCAAGCCGAGCGCTATCAACAAGACTTATTGTCACAGAAAAAGTCGTCTCAATTAACGCAGTGCCAATTACCAACAGGGCAAAAGGGTTGGCGGGTGAAAGTATTGGAATGTGATGACTCACAAAGTGAGTGTGTGCGCCCTTCAGAGGAGTCTTAACCGCGATGCAGCAATGGAAAATTCGTATTTTATCAGGCGTGCATACCGGAGTAGAAGTCACCTTACCTGAAGGTGCTCTCGTGCTTGGCAGTGACGACTTTATTGCTGATCTTGTACTGTCTGATGCTGGGGTCGAAGCGAACCATTTCACCCTCGTTTGCCAGCAAGACTCGGTCATTTTACGAGGCTGCGAAGAGGCAAATATTAACAGTGAAGACATCGCTGTTGCAGGTGATGGTATCGAGTTGTCACGCCATGCTGTTGTCTCGGTCGGCGTTGTGAAGTTCGCTCTGGGATACGCGGAAGATGCGTTAATTGTGAGTAACGTCAGCGACGAATCTAGCCAACAGAATACACCTGTGGTTGCTGTGCAACGCTCTAGCTGGAAAAAAACAACGCTCATCGCTTTGCTTTGTAGTTTTGTCCCGAGTGTCATTTTTGCTGGTATGTGGTACAGCCAAGCTAACGGAAGCAACAATGAAATTGTTACAGAAGCAGAACCCATTGTTTTGGTACGTAACATCTTAGGCGAGCTCAAACTTAGCGACGTTCGTGTGGAATGGAATGCCGCCGCACGCCAAGCAGTCCTAGAGGGCTATGTTGAAGACCGAACACAGAAACTCGATCTGCTTGGTCGAATTGATGTATTGGGCATCAATTACAAAAGTGACTTAAGAACGATGGAAGAAATCCGTCGCGGGGTTCGATTTATTTTGCGCAACCTCGGCTATCACCAAGTGAAAGTCGAAAATGGCGATGAGACCGGCACACTGCTGCTGACGGGCTATATCGATGATGCAAGCCGCTGGAACCAAGTTGAACAAATCTTGGAGCGAGACGTGCCGGGTCTTATTGCGTGGAAGGTTGAACTGCAGCGAGCGGGTGCCTACATGGATACGCTAAAAGCGTTATTGACGGATGCGGAGCTACTGAAAAAAGTCCAGTTGGTCACCAGCGGTGATCGCATCGAAGTTCGTGGTGAGCTTGATGATATCGAAACGACTCGATTTTACGGTGTGACCCGAGACTTCCGGGAACAATATGGTGAGAAACCGTACTTAGTTTTGAAATCCATACCTAAGGTGAGTAAAGGCACCAACATCGATTTCCCGTTTCGTAGCGTTAACTTTGGCCAGGTTCCATATGTGATTCTGACCGATAATGTTCGCTATATGGTCGGTGCAAGAACGCCTCAGGGCTACCGAATATCCAGTGTTACACCTGCTGGTATTGAGTTGGTTAAAGGCGGGCGGGTGATAACAATAGAACTCGGATATGAAGGCGAGACGAACAATGACAAATCTTGAACAAATTTTAAATAACGACACAAACGGTGCGGAAGTGCGCAAGATTAAGAGCAAGCTCTTAGAAGCACAAGCGGTGGTGAAACGTCAGTTGGATTTAGGGTGCTCACCACAGCAGTACCAATTGCTACTCAAACAGTATGAAGCTTACACAGCCGCCCATGCGGTCGTTGAATCATACGAAGCTAACTAAAAAATACGAGGAAGTCTTATGTCATTTTACGATGCTAGTAACAGTGTAAACCTTGATGATGTTAAAGCTAAGTTAGAACAACAAGCGAAAGATGCCAACACAGAAGTGACGGCAGCCATCAAGAACCTAGAAACCAATGCCGATGATCCATCAAAGCTTGCCGAGCTTCAGCACGCGATCAACAAATGGTCTGTTGTTTACAATATCAATGCGACCACGACTCGTGCGATTAAAGATGTGATGCAGTCGATTCTCCAGAAGGTGTAAAGCATGGAACGAGAAACGCGCCAACTGCTGGCTGAAATCGCGCTGATGGCAACAGGTATGCATCGTCATCAAGAAGCCAACACGATTGCAGATGGCCTTGAAGCAAGCTCAGGTTCTGAAGAGACCGTTGCGATGATTCGTGCAATGAGCCTCATGAATAAAGGCTTGTATGAAGAGGCTCATCAATTACTCGAACCACTTTGTAACGCCTATCCAGATCTGATCAGCTTAGCGGCTCTTGCTTCTGCCAAAGCCGGTTTACTGAGCAAAGCGGAAAACTGGGTAGAACTTGCGTCACAAGGAAGCGAAGAAAGCCAAGCATTTGCTGCGAGCTTTTCTCAGGACATTAGGAATCTTGGATGATCATTGATTCAAGCAACCTAAGTCTTCAACACCAATCTTTGCGTCAGTCGGAGTCGCGCCATTATGAGCGGAGCGATGAAGACAAGATGAAAGCACTCATGGAGCGAAGTGACAAGCAAGAGCAAGTTTCACATGTTTCTCCAAAAGAGACGCTAGAGAAAACAGAAGCGAAACTGGCGGAGATTAAAGCGTGGTACGAATCATTAAAAGACGCAGAGGTTGTCAGTAAACAAAGTGTCTTATCATCGTTAAATGAAGCGTTTTCCGACCCTCAAGTTAAACGAGAGGCAATGTGGTACGCCTTTCATGAGGCGAAGAGTGCAAAAGGCAACGATCAGCCACAATCTGATTTGTTAAAGGTGTTGAAGCAGGAGTTACTAGGGAATTTTTCGGGACAGCTTATTGCCGAACCACCTGCTGATAAAACAGCACTAAAAGCAATGCTAGCGCAGCATTTTCCACTGGGTGCCCAGAAAGAACAAGCCTTATGGCATTGCTGGGCAGAGTTGAAGTCGTTACCTGATATGGCATCAACACTGGACATGGTTCGTGATGAACTTAGCTTCATGATCCAAAAAAATGCGATGGTGAAAAACATCATGACTCACAGTCACAAGTTAGATTTATCTTAGGAGTACATATGATAAACACGCAGTACACCGAGGTGATGCAAACCAACATTGATAAGTTACAGGATGCGCAAGTCGAAGACGGTTTAAGCGAACGTTTTGAGCAAGCCATGTCGGTTCCCGAGGCAAGTAATGGCCTGGAGGGAGGTTTGCTAGAAAACATCAGCGAGTTGAAAAACACTATCGATAACGCGAAAAGTAACCTGCAAGACAACATGAAGATGGTGGGTGATGATCCGGCGCAATTACTGCAAATGCAGTGGGCGCTGACACGCATTACTTTTCAAGAAGAGCTGATCGCGAAAACCGTGGGTAAAACCACACAAAACGTAGAAACCTTATTGAAGGCACAATAGTGATGATGAATAAAATGAGAGCAGTTTTCATCATGCTCACGTTGTTTCTGGTAGGTTGTCAGACCGAGTTATACACCAACGTTACTCAGAAAGAGGGTAATGAGATGTTGTCGATCTTACTATCCGAAGGTGTCGTTGCAACAAAAGAGCCTGACAAAGACAACACCGTCAAGTTAATGGTAGACAGTTCTCAAATCGCCTTCGCGGTAGACGCGCTAAAGCGAAAAGGTTATCCAAGAGAGCAGTTTTCCACACTGAAAGAAGTGTTTCCCAAAGACGATTTGATCTCGTCACCATTAGCAGAACGAGCACGTTTGGTATACGCGAAATCTCAGGAGCTCTCCTCAACCTTATCTCAGATTGATGGCGTGCTAGTGGCACGTGTTCATGTTGTTTTGGAAGATCAAGATCTGCGTCCAGGAGAGCGCCCAACTCCAGCTTCTGCCTCCGTATTTATTAAACACGCAGCAGATATTGCGCTTGATTCATATGTTCCACAGATCAAATTATTAGTGAACAATAGCATTGAGGGGCTGAACTACGATCGAATCAGCGTAGTGATGGTACCCTCATCAGAGGTTCGAGTTGCTACTCAAAACAATCAATTTAAAAGCATTTTGTCGGTTCAGGTCACCAAAGAGACGGCGAATAATCTTATCGCCATTTTGGTGTTCTTGGTAGCGGCACTCATCGGCTCGAATATCGCTACTTTTACATGGTGTCGTAGGAACACGAAGCGTGGTTAAACCAGAAACACCACTCGCGCAGGTACAACACCAGTTTAACTATGCGCCTTGCCAGTACATCCATAGAAGTTGGATAGAGCAAAAGCAGCCTTGGTTACTAAATATCGAAGGCTGGAGAGATAACCCCATGTTTAACCAATGGTGCATAAATGAGTGGGCGTTATCTCCCGTTCCTGAGACGGCTTTTAACAAACCTTGCCATAGCTTGGCGTTGCTCCCAGCGGATGCGTTGAACCAACTCGTATTGATGGTGGGCGGAGCTTTACATTGTGTGGCAATGCGAGGCGTTGTTTTAAAACGCCCGAAACAGGTTTTGAACAACGTTTTTGGTTTGGAAGGCGCACGGTTCTTAATTCAAAACGGGCCGATGCTGTTATCCAGCTGGCCGCAAGGCTGGCAGCGTTCGTTACCAGAACTATTGGATGAAAGGTCTGTTGAAGCAAGCATGAGGGCGCTGGGATATTTTTGGATGAGGTTTATTTTGATTAACTCACCGGAAGATGTTGTTCTTCGTTGGCAATTCAAATTGGAAAAGCAACTTAGCGAAAACGCGGAAACAGCTAACTGGTTGGAAGCGGATCAACGAGATCTGGCGTATCGACTCACAAAAAAAATCGCAAAACAGGTTATTCCTCAATGGTTTCATTTGTTGAAATAAAAACAGACAATTTGCAGCTGGCACCTGGCTTAAAGGTGCTGAAAGCGAAAGATTATGCCAGTTATCTGGATTCGCAACACTTAGTTGAAGCCGCGAACTCCAAGGCTGAAAGCATCATTGCTAATGCCCAACAAGCCTACGAAACCGAAAAACAACGTGGTTATCAAGATGGCCTTGCACAAGCCAAGATTGAAAATGCGCAAACGATGGTTGAAACCTTAGCACGTTGTAATGACTACTATCAGCAAGTCGAAGAAAAAATGACAGGTGTGGTGTTAGAAGCAGTACGTAAGATCATCGATACCTTCGATGATGTCGATACCACGGTGAGTGTAGTTCGAGAAGCGTTGCAACTGGTGAGTAACCAAAAGCAGGTCATTTTACATGTCCACCCAGAGCAGGTTGTTGAGGTGAGAGAAAAGGTGGCTGGTGTATTAAGTGATTTCCCTGAAGTCGGTTACGTTGACGTGGTAGCAGATGCGCGCTTGAAAAATGGAGGCTGCATTTTGGAAACAGAAGTTGGGATCATCGACGCCAGTATTGATGGACAGCTGCATGCATTAAAGCAAGCCATGGTGAAGCAGCTCAGCGAGCGTAAAATTACGATTCATGAATAAACCTCAAAAACTCAGCACTTGCTGAGTTTTTTCATTTTAATGCCTTTAAACAAAAAAAATCCGACCATTTCTAAAATATTCACTGCCATAAATCCTTAAGAATACACCTAAGAAAGCTGCTTAGTTGATAAGTGTTGCAACCAAGCAGCACCTCTAAAACAACAAAAATAGGATTATTTAGTCGAATGGCTAATGGATTTATAACTTCTTTACTGACAGATTTTGCCAGCCGCTGCCAATTGGAGCCGTTGGTTTTTGATGAAGATGATTGTTGCCATCTACTCGTTGAGCAAAACACAGCAATCACAATTCGTGCACAAGAAGATCGTGTGACGCTTATCGGGCTGATTTCAGGTGATAAACCGAGTGCTGATATTTTGCATCAACATATGAAAGATGCCTTAACGCAAGGCTCTCCAGCGGTATGCTGGGAGGAAGAGACCGGATATATCGGTTTCATACACCTGCCTCAGCAACTGCTAACTGCATCTTTTTTCGATGAGTCATTTGCGAATTTCATCGAGTGGTTAAAAAGTGCGAATACACAAGAAGTAACCAATAAAACAATCGAAGTACCGGAAACGAATACCACTCATTTTTCCACATTAAGGGTTTAAAGCATGATCAGTTTTGAAAGTGTTAGCGCGTTGCAGGCTGCCATGCCGCAAGCTCGTAACGAGATACTTAACGAAGGTAAGCTGAGTATTGGTGGCAAAGAATACCAAATCAACGCAGCGACCCAAGAATTTACTCGCGCCAATCCTACGAATGGTGCAGTAGCGCGATTTTTTGAAGCGACAGGAAAACTGTTTCGCGAAGGTAGCCCACAATCGGTAGCGAAAGCCCTTACAAAAGCCGTATTTGATAATGAGCAAGGACAAGCTCAGCGTTTACAAGCTGCTTCTTCTGTTGAGCATGGACAAATGTTCTTCAAAGATGGAAGCATAAAAACCGCATCAGATGTCTTAAATGCCTTTGCGAAGTTAGACAGTAAATCAGTTCAGTCGAACTCTGCTGAGCTAAACCAGTTAGCAGAGCGAGCGATGACAGAGGCTATGTTAGAAACCGATTCTGGTAAAAACCTCATATCACTGATTGGCGAAAGTGCAGCGAAGTCGCTTGCTGGACGTGTAGTAAAAGACTACGGCGGTGGTGTATCTGCAGCGCAGAAAAACCCGGCAGGTAGCATTAATCAAATGCAAGCGGTGTTTGATATGGAGGTGATGCATCTTAAATCGGCGCAACGTCATATCGAAGGTCTAGCAAGCACCGATCTAAGCCAAGGTGTATACGCTGAAGGACTGGCGGAGGATGCGTTTAACAAAAGTGGCGTAACCAATAATGTTGAAAGAGCTGCGGCGTGGATCATTAATGCTTCTAACTCTAAAGGAAACGATGCCGAAAATATTACGTCTTTACTGAAAGAATACGCGTCTAATGGTAAAGATTTATTGAATATGGAAAACCTAAAAGAGCTACACGCTCGATTGGTGCCTAATGTTGAGCGTGATTACCGAGGGCCAAATATTTCGGGTGGCACTTTGCCGTCAAGTATTGGCGGTGAGGGCATGTTAAAGCAGCACATTGAAGGCTTTTTGAAAGAGAACCCTGTAGAAGATAAAGACTTAGGTAAACATTTGTTCGCCGGAGTTATCGGGTACCATGGCTTTACCGATGGAAATGGTCGCATGGGGCGCATGCTATACGCGATAGCAGAACTTCGTAACGACTCGTTCAATCCTTTAGCTATGGATGCAGAAAATAGCCTTCACGGTATTAAGTGATTTTCTACTTCTATTTAATTTTTGGAGCGGCGATTGCCGCTCTTTTATTTTCCAGCTTAAGCTTAATTTTTCTTCTCAATAAAACGGCTAATAGCAATAAAAATGAGACGTTGAAATAAAGTGTCGGTTTCTATCTCGCCATAAAATCTCTTTTATCCTTATTCGCTTATTTAAATGAGCCGTTATACCCAAGTGGCTTCGCTGAAATAAATATATCGATGTCACTTAGTTATAATAAATTAGACAGGACACAACATGGATACAGGAAAGATTAATATGCTTCTCTCTGAGCTAGGAGAAGTGCTGAACCTTGAGCGCGTGACAGCGTATGACGATCAAATGTGGTCACTGCATTTTGCTGAAAACAACAGTGTCGATGTTCTGCTCGTAGAGGAAAAAGGCGAGTTATTGATTTCCAAAAACCTGCTTATAGAACAAGATGATATTACGCTAGATAAACTTCAAGTTTTACTTGAATACAACTTTTTGTATCGAGAAACAGGTGGTGTGCAGTTTTGTGTGAATCCAACACGCAAAGACGTTGTTCTTCAAGTTGCTATCGCGGCTGGAAGTGAACTCACCAACATTGCTAACTTAATCATTCAGTTGAATGAATTAGTTGATACTTGGGGACAGTTATTTCAAAACAACACGGTTGTAGATTTTAGCCAAACAGACGTACACGCATTTATTCAAGTTTAAGGCATCACACATGGTCAATATTAATACATCGCACATGCACTCGTTGAGTCAGTTAACGTCACATTTGGCGACACAAAATCAGGCTGACGACAAAGAGGTTCGAGCACACAACGGCAAAGATATTTTTGTTAAAGAGGGTGCACCAAAAAATAAAAGTATCAGCGCGCGTATTAGCCACCAGAATAAAGCGAAAGATATTGTAGTGAACCTGCTTACTAAGCAGGGTATTCCTAAAGATGTTGCGAAGCTCATGCTGAAAAATGTGTTGAACGGTGAAAACAAGTTAACGCTTGGGAGCCTGAAAAATCTTGAGAGATTGTCGTCTGGTCCTAGCTCAAATTGGCCCACTGCACAAACGGCAGCCTCTTCTTCCAAAACCAATAAAGCCTCATCGAGTGTCGCGCTTATCAACGAACATAAAGCCAACCTTCAAAAGCTTGGTGATTTTGCCTGTACGGACTTAAATACGTTCGGTGTTAAGGGGTCACAGTTTTATGAAACAAAAGGAAAGCCACGACTAAAAGAGCTTCACGCGGATCAAGCGCGAATCATGCAAGATCACAGAGCGACGATGTCCGCAAACGGAGTTCAAGCTGCAGCACAAAGAGGAACCGCACCGCAATTAAGCACTCTACAGAACATTGCTAAGGCAGTACAAACCGCGAAAGCCGGCTGCTGTACTACATTTGCCTTTGCTGCCGCCGCTGAGATGATTCAAGGCATGTCAGGAACACCTGAAAGTGAACCCAAAGTAGAAGTGGTTGCGTTTAAAAAGGGTCATTCAGGTACACACCTTTATGTACTGGTTGGTCGACAAGAGGGGAGCGACATAAAAGATCCATCAACGTGGAGTAAGGATGTGAAAATTGTTGACCCGTGGGCGACATCTGCATTCGGTGCACCAATGTTTGGAGATGCACAACGACCACCTGTTTCGAATATGTTCCCGCCAACAGAAGTCATTTTTGATAGCCATAAACTGGGTTAGTCAATCTGCAAAAGAAGTGAGCAAATACACCATGCTAAGCATCTAACCTTTATTGAAAGAGCAGCCCTGAGCTGCTCTTTTTTATTACTCTGGAAACTCGTTTTTAGAGCGAGATTTCTGCGGAAAACCTCACAATGCAGGCGAAAAAGTGACAAAAATAAAGCCATTACCGACATCGTTCAATCTGCAATCGTTGTTCAATAGAGTTATTGAAACAAAAGGAAAAAGTTATGAACACGATTCAACAACTGCTCTTGGAGTTTTGCCAACTCAATGAGTTGCCCGAACTGAATTTTGAAGAAAATGAACGTTGTCAGCTACTGGTCGATGATCGCTACATGTTGTATTTCATCGCGACAGATACGGATGATTTGATGTTGTCTGTAACGTTCGGAGGGTTAGAAAAATCCGGTGAACAACGACTAAAAGGTTTAGAGCTTCTTGCTCATGCTAACTATCAAGGAATAGGTAGTGGCAGCCTCGCACTTGCTTTGGCTCCAAACGGTCGACAGCTTGTCTTAGCAGGACGTAAACCCGTTGAGCATCTAAATACGACGAACCTTACCGCTTGGTTTCACGAAGTTATTGAACAGGCCGAGCTGTGGCAAGCGCGTTTCGCAATGTTGGATCAAGCGATTCCAACCACCTCTAATCATGAACAAGCTCATGTTCAATCACTTCGTGTGTAGGAGAGAAAAATGGTTAATACAACACAAAAAATCAGCCAAAGCCCAGTACCTGATCTAGAACAGTTTCGTGCAGTTGCTGCGCAAAAAGATGACCGAGTGATCAGCAAAAGAGGTGAAGTAAAAGAGCCTTCCACATTCCACAAAGGTCACAAGTTTGCTTCTATTCACGAAGGCGTATTGAGAAGCAAATACACTAAGTTTTTCCAAGAAAACATCAAAACTCACCTTGATTTAAAGCAGGCGCTACTTAAGCAAGAAAAACCTGAGGTTGCGCTGTTGGCTTACTCCCTAGTGAGTCCTTCAGGCTATCGCGGTGAGCCACTTACTGAGCGTAAAATCTTAGAAGTTGTCAGCCTATTGGATGAAATAAAAGTGAGCAGCGATACGTACCAGCAGCTTAAAAATACGTTTGATGCGATCAGCAAAGATCCGCGTATGCAGGTGAGTTTAGAAGCCCAGTATCCAGGAAAAATGGATGGCTTCGCTGCTGAACTGCTGCAGATGGGCAAAGAAAAGCTAAAAGGTTCTGGTGTGAACGCCGTTATTAACTTGGCATTACCTGGCGTTGGCTTATTGATTTCTACAGGTAGAGAGTTGCACAAAGCGGCCGTAAATGGTGATGCTGAGGCTTACCATCATCAGTTAGAACAAATTTCACAGCTGCCAGGGCGAGATCAACGTCTTTCTATGCCGATGCAGCAAACCTTGGCTCAAGGTCATGCGATACTGTCGGCTGAAGGTGGCATTGGAGCTACGTTAGGTATGGCGACGGGGAGCCTGGGCACGTTCGGTGTTAGCTCTGTAGCAACGGTGGGCGTCACACCGATAGCAAAAGAGGCAATCGGTTCTGCGGCAACGACTGCTATCATGAGCGGCGGTGGTTTTGTGGCGAACCAAGCTGGAGCATACGGACTAAATACAGAAGTCAAAGAACAACTCATGCAAGGTGAGATGTCTGGTGTTTTACCAAGGCTTGAAGTTTCTAATGCCAAAGGAGACTTTACCTTCAGTATGCAAGATCCGGCTTCTGTCCGCGCATTAATGGCGTACCTTGGTCCTAAGGAGAATACTGCAATGACTTCTCCTCAAGCGCCTAAAGAGGCACAAGAGATGGAAACCGCTCGATTAACACTGAAAAAGATGTTGGGTTCAGAGCCAAGTGAGCACTTGGTTCCTGACGTAGACTCTATCTTGAAGCTAAGCCCAGAGGATGCACCAAGTAAAACCGAGTCTATTGCTAACGGGGCGTTTAAAAAACTGTTAGGAGAAGATTGGGATTGGCTCATGCCAGCTGTTCGAGCGATTGATAAAGGGGAAGCAAGTAAAATAAACGAAAAGCTCACCTACAAGCTCCCCCTAGATGCAGCAAACGGACGAGTTTATCTTGATAAATGCCCAAACCTGAGTGACGTCCAATTAGATGCGCTAGAAAAACTAGGCTCACCAAGTCAATTGCGATTGATGTACTTGGCAGAAGGCTGGGTGTAATTTCAAATGGTAAAGTAGGGAGTAGGTGCTGCTCCTTACTTTATCTACCGTCAGCGTTCCTTTTTGGGGCTGGCTAATATCGGTTTAATTTAACTTTTCGACTGAAGAAACAAACACACAAGTGTCAACGTTATACCAACCCAACCAATGAAAGAAATTTCTTCCCCAACAATCGCAACTGCTAGTGCTGCTGCGATAACAGGTTCAAATAGCGTGAGTATGCTAGCTCCACTGGCTGTAACAAACCGTAGCCCAAACCCAAAAGCGACGTAACCTAACCCCATTGGAATCAAGGCCATGTAGAGCATGACCGTCGTATTAGTTGACGATGCAAATAGATTATCACCCGTGATGAAAAGTGTTGGTAGAAGCAAAACTCCACCAATACCAAAAACACTTCCCATGGCCGTTTGCGATTCAATGCCGTGGTCAATCATAGCCTTTACTCCCCATGAGTAAATGGCGTACGTCAAACCTGCCAATAGGCCAAGTAATACACCCCAATGCTTCATATCCTGATCAAATAAGCTATTTGCGGATGACTCAGAAGCCAGCAACAAGGTAATGCCAATGACCCCGATTGCGAAACTCATCATCCAGCGCTTGGTTATGGTCTGATTTCGGCTAAAGAGACACTCTAATAAAGCAGAAAAGAAAGGAGCAGTGGAGATAGAAATAACCGTACCAATAGCCACACCAGCGAATCGCATTGATGAATAAAAAGCCAGTGGGTAGGTGGCTAAGGCGATAATACTAATCAGTAACGTTTTCTTCTTATGTACGACTTTTCGAAAATCTCTCTTCAGTGACTTCGCAGATAGACATGCTTGCATAAACCCACCAATACCCATAGAAAATGCGCCAATGGCGAGAGCACTGACATCCGGTGCCAAGCTGGCAGCGGTGCCCGTCGTTCCCCACAGGGTTGAAGCAAAAAGTATGGATAAAGTTCCTAATTGATAGTCGGTGAAATGTTTTTTTAACACTGTAATTTCTACCTAGTGAATGGCTGTTTTAGGGTAGAAAGAATAAAAGAAAGCGATAGAGATTTTTGTGCTGAAAAGACGGAATACTTGTTCCAGAAGACTATTTTAGTGACTATCGGGAAAACTCTCTAGGAGACATACCAAAATGCATTGAAAACCGTCGACTAAACGCGGAAAGGTCACTATAACCAACTCGTTCAGCTATCAACTGAACTGGAAGGTCTGTATGAGTCAGTAGTGCTTTGGCTTTTTCCATACGTTGTAGTGTAATGTACTTATGGACGCTCACTTTTAGCTGCTCTTTAAAAAGCTTTTTAAACTGCGTCGGACTCAAGCAAGCGGCATTCGCTAATGAGGCAATGGTGAGTGGCTGATCAAGCTGCTCCGCGATCACAACCTGTACATCTCGAATACGCAAATCCACGGAGCGAGACCGCTTTTGCTGCTCCAGCAACAGATAGAAGGTTGCAACCATTGAGTTTTCAATTTCATCATTAACCTGATACTCAAGTTGCTTTTCGACAAACTGGATAAAGCTCAGTAGAGGCGGGCTAATCGAAAACACAGCCACACTATTATCCATCAAATGAGTGGGCAAAGTGGTCATATCCGCAACAATAAAGCGTGATGACTCTTCGGCATTAAACCCGTGAGCACAACTTTTGGGGATGACTATGCAGTCGCCAACCGCCACCTTTCCGACATAGCTATCCATATCAATATGTATGTTGCCCTGGAGAGGAAGCACCAGTTGATGATAATCACTATGAGTATGTCGGCTCATACGTTTCGTGTAGGAGCGAATGCTTAAGCTAGATTTCATAAAAACAACATACAGTTAAAGGATACCGCATTATAGCGTTGAAAGTATCGAGGTTGAAAGCTGGGCAGTTGTAAGCCCAGATCTTGAATGGGATGTGGTTTGTTAGTCCGCCTCGGACTCTAACGAAGCCAACCAACGAAGCACTTCCGCAGTTGCCTCAATAAGATCGCTTGGGATGTACTGGTCGACGTTACCGTCGGCGTATAGTGCACGAGCAAGAGGGACTTTTTGCATCACAGGCACGCCTTCCTCTTTAGCGATTGCGACCATACGTTTGGCTACCGCATCGGTTTCCATCAAAGTGATGACGGGCAGGGGCGTTTCGCCTTTCTTGTAATAAAGGCCAACCGCGATATGTGTTGGGTTTGTAACTAATACATTAGAACGTTTAACGTTTTCACGTTGATTAGAGGCTTGTAGCTCTTGGTGCAACTGACGACGTTTGCTTTTTATTTCTGGACTGCCTTCCATCTCTTTGTATTCGCGCTTCACTTCGTCCTTGCTCATTTTGAGCTTTTTCGTGTGATCAAATTTCTGGTACGCAAAATCTGCGGCAGCGATGACGATGAAGCCTACCGAAGAGATAATCATTAATTGTTTAATCATGACGCCAGTAATGGTCGGGACACATTCTAGCCCACAAGTTGGAATTTGCATTAAAGCGTTGATGTTACCGCGTAATGTCACCCAGATAATGCAGGAAAGAAGAGAGACTTTAAGGATCGACTTGATAAACTCAATCACACTCTTAAGGGAAAAAATGCGTTTGGCCCCTTCGACGGGATTGATCTTTTTGATGTCGGGTTTAACGGATTCACCACTAAATAGGAATCCGAACTGCCCCATATTGGAAAAGATGGCGACGAGTGCAGCAACCAGAATAATCGGAGCGAGTAGATAGGCAATTTCTTTTGCGATGGCGATAGCGACATCGACTAGCGCATCTTGGAAACCCTGATAAGCAAGCTTACTTGGTAGGAGAATAAGCGCTGAGATGTGCGACATGTAATAATCGGCGAACGCAAACAGTACAATTATGAGCGCCAAAATTAATGCAGACGATACGATTTCTTGGCTTTTGGCAACCTGACCTTTCTGTCGAGCATCGCGTAACTTTTTTGCGGTGGGTTGCTCTGTTTTTTCTGCACTCATAAAGAATCCTAAGCGTTATTGCCAAATGGTATTGAGTTGTTCTGCGAATCGGGTAATGCCGTAAAACTGTACTTCAAAGTGATCCATCATTATTCCGAGATACACGATCAGTAAAACACTCGCGATGGCACTTTTTATTGGCATGGCAAGGAAAAAAACATTCAATTGCGGTGCAAAACGACTGATAAGCGCCAGACCAAACTCAGCAAGAAACATTGCCAACACTAGTGGAGCGGACATCAACACACCAAGCCACATAAGCTGTTCAAATTGCGCGTAGAAGAAACTCACCCATGCGTCGTTAACGGTTGGGAAAAAGTCCACGATCGGCCAAGATGTATAGCTTTTGAATAACGCATAGATAAAAGTGACAAAGCCCCCGCCAGAGAAGAACAGGGTAATCAACGTTTGGGTCAGTAATACCGCTGTTGGTGTGGATTGTGAGCCTAGCGTTGGGTTAAACATACTTGCTATGGCAGCCCCACGTTGGTTGTCGACCAGAAAACCGGCCGCTTCTATCGCCCAAAAGGGGATAGCAGCAACAAACCCTATCAATAGCCCAATTAATACCTCCTTACCCAAAATCATTATCAGCCAAATGCCGTCGGTTTCTGCGGGCAAGCTTTGCTGATTAATCATCGGAAATATAAACAGTGCGAGTGAGCAAAGCACACCATTTCTCACCATGGTGCCGCCTAGCATTTGCTTGCTCAAAATAGGCAAAAAGATGAAGCATGCCATTAACCGAGGTAACGTCAGGCTGTACAAAAATAAAGCCTGGTGTAAGTCGTGATAACTCATCGTATTTGAGGAATTTTATCCATAGCAAGCGAGGCGAAGGCGTGGAGCTCTGCCCCTAGCCATTGCGTTGTGACGAACAGCGTAATAATGACCGCGATAAGCTTGACCACAAAGCCTAACGTTTGTTCTTGGACCTGAGTTAACGCCTGAATAAGCGACACCAATGTACCAACCAATGCTGCGACTAAAATCGGCGGTAATGACAAGTACAACACTAGGGTTAATGCTTGAGTCGTGAAATGAATGATTTCAGCAGAATGCATACTTTCTCCGTGATTAACCGTAACTCAACACTAAGCCGTGGGTGAGCTTTGTCCAGCCGTCAAGCAAGACAAAAAGCAACAATTTGAAGGGGAGGGAAATCGTCATTGGCGATACCATCATCATCCCCATCGCGAGTAGGATATTCGACACAATTAGGTCAATAGCGATGAACGGTAAGTACAACAGAAAGCCAATTTCAAAAGCGCGAGTAAGCTCGCTGACGGTAAATGCGGGCAGTAAGAGCAATAAGCTGTCCGACTCTAAACGGTCTACGTACTTCTGTGGCCACAATGTGCGTGCAGCATCAGTGAAGAATATGGCTTCGGTTTCCCGAATATGCTTTTTCAAAAATTCTCGATAAGGCTGTAAACCGCTTTCAATGAGGCCTTCTACACTTGCAGAATCTTCAAGGGAGATATCATGCTGCTTTACGTAGTCGTAGGTTTCAAACCCGACGGGAGCCATGATGAAAATTGACAGAATGATAGCCAATCCGTAAAGCGCCATATTCGGCGGAATTTGCTGTACACCGAGAGCGTTACGCAGCAGTGAGAATACAACGGCGAGTTTCACAAATGACGTCGCCATCATGGCGATAAATGGGATCAGTGCCAGCAGTGCTAAGCTGACAATGAGATTGAGCTCGTCGGGTAACTGGATCATGCTGGCTCCTGCGTGCCACCGAACAGCTCCAGTACGCGCACACCTAAATGTTCGTTAACATTAACCAGTTCACACTCACCAATGATTTTGCCGTTGGCACGCAATGTTACCGGCTTAGATACAGACTGGTTTAGCTCGAATACGTACCCTGGCTGAAGCTGGTTAAGCTGCTCTAGCGTGATGGTTTGATGGCCGATATCAAACGTGAGTTCCACAGGCAGTTGCTGGTGGTCGGTTAACATTTCTGAAGTGTTTACGTCATTCATATTGGTTTCTTTTTCAATAATGTGAAGAGTTTGGTCATCTAGCTGGCAGCGCCAGAGATTCTGGTTAGATACTTGAAAAATGGCTTGTTGCTTGGCGATGTAACCATCGTCAAAAAAGATGACATCTCCCAGCTCGAGCGAATTAAATTCGCTTAACGTCAAATGGGTCCTTCCAAGACTTAACCACACAGGTAAAGCGAGGTGTCGAGCTTGTAGAGCAGCGCTGTTTGGTAGCGCATCCAACAACACGTCTGATCCTTCGCTAACCCACAAACAAAGAGAGCCGTTAGGCTTATTGAGCGTTAACATTAAAGTATGCTCTTGGGCCTGGCTCGCCTCTAACGGCTGTAGTTGACTAAGAATGGGTAACTGACCAAATAGCGCTTTGATTGCCTCACTATGCGGTTCTATCTGTGAGCTCAAAAGTGCTAACTGGAGGGAGTTAGGCAGGGACTCAAACGCAGTAGCATTTAAGGTCGATTTCAGCCAATGTTGGAGCTGCGCACGAGAAAAGTCTACTTGTAGGGTTTGCCCTCCAATCAACGTGGTTAAACGGAACCCTTCAAATGAAGGGATTTGAGCAACAGTAATCGATACGCTCTGACCATCAGTCCCTTGGAAGTGGCACTGTTTTGCACAAAGTTGATTGCTGAGCGCGATACTTTCTGCATCCACTTTGGGTATTATTAACGGTGTCATAGGTCATTCTCCGCTTGCCATTCTTCATACACGCTGCGTTGTTGGCGTGAGTGTTGTTGTTCATGTTGTTGTTGATCGAGCTGTTGAGTTTGTTCGCTGATCGCTAAGCGAAGTGGCTGCTCACCACCGAATCGGTTTAGCCGATCAGCAAGATCTTGTCTAGCTTGCTGGCTAATAATGGAAAGGGCATGCTCTTGTCGAATCGTCACGCTATACCCTTGAGCGTCCAACTTGATGTGGATTTCGCCACCTTTTAATTGTCCTTCACTTAGAAACAGCCGAACCTCTTTGTTGTCCGATGCGGTTGGCAGAGCAACATAGATTTTATCCACCAATTGCTGGAGTAATTGGTTTACGTCTCGCGTTGGGCTTGGTTGAGCCTGCGAAGCAACACTTTTTAGGATGACATCGCCTTGTGTTACCGCACTTGCAAGGGGTTGAGAAGGCACTTTTTCTTCATCCGTTTTAACGGCGACTAGTGCGCTTTTCGTCACGATTT
This sequence comes from Vibrio sp. 1557, assembly GCF_033340175.1. Classification (NCBI taxonomy): domain Bacteria; kingdom Pseudomonadati; phylum Pseudomonadota; class Gammaproteobacteria; order Vibrionales; family Vibrionaceae; genus Vibrio; species Vibrio sp. 1557. The sequence continues at coordinate 424,170 of NZ_JAWOVZ010000002.1, forward strand.
TTTCAAGAGGCTTGGTTTCAGGCAGGCCACCAGTTTGGTCTGATCGTTTGCCTGTATTCTGTAGCGGCGGAGCTGCACGCTTATTGTGCGTTTTTTCAGTTTGCCTTTTCGTTAAGCCAACAATGTTAATCCCATCTTGAGCGAGCTCTGTCGCTGTCGCATTTTGGGGGAGCAAGCCAGATTCAAGCGTAGAGAGATACTCCGGCGAGGTATGTTTATCCATCGGCGTCGGTTTATCATCTTTCAAATGAGCTTGAAAGTGAGGATCAACACGCTCGGTAGAAGGGGAGCTTAGAACTGTGTCGCCATCGCTTTTTCCATCATGTTTAAGCAATTTATTGTTTTTGCTAATTATTTCTTCGCTATTTGCTGCGTCGTCTTGCGATTTCTCTATATCTCTCTTACTGACGACGTCACTTTGACCTTTTAAAGTGGAGATGTTTTTGTCAGCGTTGGCTTCTTGGTTCGATAGGTTAAGTTTCTTATCTAGACCTTGAGATGTCTTATGCCTTAGCGGTATGTCTTCTTCGCCAGTATGATTTTTTTGGGGATTCCCAACGATAGACTCCTTTCCCTTGCTAGGCTTCTTCGTCATTGCATGCTCGAATTGTGATTGAAGCTCGGCCTCCTTCTCGAGAGGCGCTTGTTCCGGCGTTGATTTGTGCAGCGTATTCGATGTTTCAGTTGTTGGGGTAATGCGCATAGTGAACCTTTAGATAATGTCGACAGTGCGAAACTCTTCCTGTTCGAGTTCTTCTTGGTATTGCCTTTCTCGCGATTTTTCCGCGACTTCTTGTTGCTGCAACTGAACGAATTTTTCTTTGGTTTTATGGGCTTGTCGCGCCTCTTTTTGCTTTTCTTTAAGTGCCGAGCGTTCGATTTCAAGCGCTTTTTTTGACTCGGCCACACGTTGTTTAAGTTCGGCTTCTCTCTCTCTTAACAACGCGATTTCTTGTCTTAATGTTTCTAGCTCTTTGAGAACGAGCGTTTGTTGTTTTGCTTTAGCAAAACGTCGCTCTTCTTCTTCCTGGCGCCAAACGTGATAGTCCGCGACAGAACGTTCGGCCTTTTGAACCTGTGCTGCGGCGTTTGACACTCGGTATTCTTGACGCTTGACGGCTTTATCCGCACGGTCAGCGCGAATTTTTTTGATTTCTAATAAGCGTTCTATCATTGTTTCGCCATCCCTTTAAGTTGAGCGATAGCGCCATCAAGATCGCTTGGTTCATGCGTGCCTTGGCGTAAAAAGGCGCATATATCATCACTTTGTGCAATGGCCAAATCCGCTCGGCTATCTGCGCCATGTTGGTATTCGCCAATTTTGATTAGCAGCTCAACTTCTTCATACTTAGCTAACATTTCGCGAATATGAGCAGCAGACGCCTGATGATCGGATTCAACGATTTGATTCATCACTCGGCTTGCTGACCGAAGTACATCAATCGCAGGGTAATGGTTCATTGCCGCAAGTTTACGCGAGAGAATGATGTGCCCGTCTAGAATTGAGCGAGTTTCATCCGCGACAGGCTCTGTCATGTCGTCACCTTCCACCAACACGGTGTACAGTGCTGTAATTGATCCTTTGTCTGATTGTCCAGCTCGTTCCATCAGCTTTGGCAAAGCGGCAAAAACGGAAGGCGGATAGCCACGTCGTGTTGGTGGCTCGCCTGCGGCTAGTCCAATCTCCCTCTGTGCGCGGGCGAAACGCGTTACAGAATCCATCAGCAGTAGCACGCGTTTACCTTGGTCACGAAAATATTCTGCGATAGAAGTGGCAACAAAGGCGGCTTTGGCGCGCTCCATTGCTGGGCGATCAGAGGTAGCGACCACTAAAACCGATTTGGCCATTCCTTCTTCGCCTAGGTCATGCTCAATAAACTCGCGCACTTCGCGTCCACGTTCACCAATCAAAGCGAGAACGGTCACGTCAACTTCTGCGGAGCGAATCAGTTTTGCCAGTAGGGTACTTTTACCCCCGCCAGCCGCTGCAAAAATACCCATGCGCTGACCTTCACCACAGGTCAGTAGCCCATCAATGGATCGAACGCCAAGAGAGATTGGCTTTTCAATCAGTTTACGTTGCATTGGTGGTGGCGCATCGCGATAAACAGGATACCAAGCGCTTGGTTCCTGACTTTGCGTACCATCGAAAGGACGTCCAAGCCCGTCAAGCGTTGTACCTAACAGGTGGTCGCCAACACCCACTTCGTGCATTTTACCCATTGGGCTTACTTCTGTATTTGAGGAAATCCCAAACATATTTCCTAACGGAGTGAGCAAAGCGTGATGCTGCTGGAAGCCAACCACTTCCGCTAACAAAGACAGAGTTTGATCGGGATTACGCAACTCACACAGTTCACCTACACGAACGCCAGGGACGACAGCTTTGATAATGGTGCCGGTGACTTGTGTGACGCGCCCGCGAATTTGGATCAAACGCGTGTGTTTAATCGCAGATTGTTGGATATCAGTGATGTATGAGAAATCGTTCAAGGTAAAAATATGCGCAATGATTGATGCTGAGAGGATAGAAAGTATAAGAATCAATTTATAGTGAATATCAGTCGGGAGTTTTTAGAAAACTGAAAGCGCACTAAAAAAACACGTCTGATTTTGACAGCTTCAACAAAGCGCACTTCCTATAATTCGCCTGTATTGTGCGGAAGGAGTGCAAGTGAATGAGTATTATCAACAATCATATCGCAACAAATCCAAAGTTTGATGCGTCTATCCAAAACGGGTTGGAATCGTCTCGCCCCGACGTTTCACAAAAAGGCAATTATCGCGGTGAAACCGTCCGTGTTCACAATGCCACACAATCACTTTTTGATGCGATGGAAGAACTCACTTCACTCGGTTCCGAAAAAGCAGAGAAAGATCTGACTAAGCGCAAAGTGAAAGACAGTGGCGTTCGAGTTAATGAAGCGCACGAACTCGTTTCTGACTATCTGCGAAAAGTCCCTGATCTTGAAAAGAATCAAAAGATCAAAGATTTGGCTACAAAAATGGCGGGAGGGAATATCTCGACCATCGCGCAATTACAAGCCTACTTGAATGGGTTTTCCGATGAGAAAAGCCATCAATACCTTGCGTTAAAAGCCGTGAAAAAGTTTTTGAGTGCGAGTCCAGAAAGTAAACACCTACTAGCGCTGATTGACCAAGCACTTCTAAGAATCGAGCAAAACCCAGATACATGGTCTCAAATTGATACGGAAATCCGTGTCTCAAATTTTGCTGATGAATACAGCCAAGAGCAAGAGTTTAGCTCTTTGCATCAGCTGCGCGGCTTCTACCGCGATACCGTTCATAGTTATCAAGGGCTCGGCGCGGCTTATCAAGATGTTGTGGCGCGCTTTGGTGAGCAGGAGGTATCGACCGCTGTTGACTTTATGCTGCAAGGCATGAGTGCAGATCTTAGTGTTCAAGGTAGCAGTATCGATTCGGTTAAGTTGCAGTGGTTGATGTCCGATATGCAAAAACTCAAAACTCTAAATACGTTGCAAGATCGTGTGAGTCAGCTGTTCCAAATGTTTAAACCGGAAAGGACGAATTATGGCTTATCAAGTTTCTAATTTGATGGCTGATGTGATTGCGTTGGTAGAGCAGCGATGGGTAAGCAGTGATGAGATATGGAAAGTCGCCAACGCAATGGAATTGAAGGCTGTAGAACAAACAATCGATTTTTTTCGAGAGTTCCATAAGTTAGTTCGCGCAATCCCAATTGACGTATTCGCCGATGAAGAACAACGACAGAATTTAATCCAAGCGGTACAAAAGGCGCTAGACGAAGCCATTGATATAGAAGAAGAGGAAGCGTGGGAAGATGAGTTGGATTGATGCATCCGTCGATGAATTTTGCCGAGGAATGGGGCTCGATGCCGTCGATTTCTCATCAGCTGGACGGGTGCAGCTGGATTTTGAGCAAAGTGGTACGCTGCATATTGAGCGACAGGGTGAGCAGTTATTCTTGATGTTGTCTCGAGCGTTATCTTGGCATCAAACCAGTGACATGATTCAAAGTGCACTGTGTTTGTGTCATGCCGATCAAGGCTGGCCTTTCGAAATTAAAACCGGCTTGTTAGATGAGCAAACTCTGGTTTTTTCAGCAAGGCTAAAAGGAGAAGAAGTAACACTTCCGACCTTAGAGCAAGCGTTTACGCTTTTGGCTCGTCTACATAACGATGTGGCAGGCTCATGACTCGAGTCAGCACTTTAAACGTAGGCATCGAAGCCTTTACGCATGTTACTCATAGTGAAGTTAAGGCCGATTTCCCAGAGCGATTTCAACTGCTTCCTGATGGGCAGGCGGTCGCTACACATTTAGAGAAGCTCTATGACCTCCGGCCTTCAGACCAATATCTCATCGCGTTAACTAAGCCCAAGCTGCTGCATTCAGAGTTGTTGCGTCCAGAAAAATACCGTCAACAATTTGATGAAACGTTGGCTCAGCTGCAAGTTCTTGCACAGGACTCAGGCTCCGCTTCTTTTATCAAAGCATCTGAAACGCTACAAAGTACACAACTTGATCAGCGTTACCTCACTATGGCGCTCAATCTCCTTATCCAGGTCTAACCAACATGTTGAGATCCAAAGACATTGAACTCTTACTTGTTCACGCTGCGCTACAAGTTCAATACCAAAAGCCAGAGCATGCCATTTCTATTCTCGATGCGGTTCTAGAAATAGAACCGCAGCACAAAGAGGCGATGCAAACACTTGCTGTGGCGTGTTTACAAAGTGGTCGATATACCCGGGCGATTGAGGTGTGTGAGCACTTATTAAAATCCGGCCTTCATCCTGACTCGGCAGGACTCTGGTTTTGTTTAAGCCAAGCGCGTTGGAAACAAAATGACGTCGATGGGGCACGCCAAGCGCACCGACGCTATCTGCAATCTTTAAATAGTGAATCACATGAATAAGTTGATCGATATTCTAAACAAAGTAGGGCAACGAAAAGACATCATGCTTGCGGTGATGTTACTCGCGATCGTCTTTATGATGATATTGCCACTTCCTACCGCACTGGTGGATGTGCTGATTGGCACCAACATGAGCATTGCGGTGGTGCTGCTTATGTTAGCGATTTACATCACCACGCCACTTGAGTTCTCTGCATTTCCTGCGGTGCTATTGATCACGACATTGTTTCGTCTGTCTTTATCTATCACGACAACCCGCTTGATCTTGCTACAAGGCGATGCTGGTCAAATCGTTTATACATTCGGTAACTTCGTTGTGGGCGGTAACTTAGTGGTCGGTATTGTTGTGTTCCTGATCATTACCATTGTTCAGTTTATGGTGATCACCAAAGGCTCAGAAAGGGTAGCAGAAGTTAGTGCGCGCTTCTCACTCGATGCGATGCCTGGTAAGCAGATGAGTATTGACGGTGACATGCGTGCTGGAGTAATTGACGTACACGAAGCTAGGCACCGACGATCACTGATTGAAAAAGAAAGCCAAATGTATGGCTCGATGGATGGCGCGATGAAGTTCGTTAAAGGCGACTCCATTGCGGGTCTGGTCATCATTGTGGTCAACATCTTAGGTGGCGTCACGATCGGGGTAACGCAAAAAGGCATGAGTGCTTCTGAAGCACTTGAATTGTTTGCGATTTTGACCGTTGGTGATGGTTTGGTATCGCAGATCCCGGCACTTTTTATCGCGATTACCGCCGGTATTATCGTGACGCGTGTTTCTCATGAAGACTCTTCTGATCTTGGATCGGATATTGGTGGGCAGGTCATTGCTCAGCCACGTGCGCTTCTTATTGGTGGTGTGCTTTTGGTGCTGTTCGCGCTCATCCCTGGGTTTCCAAAAATCACTTTTCTGGTCTTGGCCGCCGTGGTCGGTGGTGGTGGTTTCTTCCTTTTCTATCAACAGAAAAAACAAGCGGAATCAGATAGCACCGACTTATCAAGCTTTGTTTCGCAAGGGGCCGGTTCGCCAGCAGCGAAGCCAAGCAAACCCACGCCTTCTAGAAACAGCAAAGGTAAGTTAGGTGAGCAAGAAGAGTTCGCCATGACGGTCCCGCTGTTGATTGATCTTGACGCGAGCCTTCAGGAAAGCTTGGAAGCGGTCGCATTAAATGAAGAGCTAGCAAGGGTTAGACGCGCACTATATCTCGACCTAGGCGTGCCTTTCCCAGGCATCCACCTGCGCTTTAACGAGGGGATGCAAAATGGCGAGTACTTAATTCAGTTACAAGAAGTCCCGGTTGCACGAGGACGAATTGTTAAAGATCAACTCTTGGTGACAGAAGGGAATGAACAGATCGATTTATTAGGCGTGCCTTATGAGCAAGATGAAGATTTTCTACCTGGTATTTCTAGCATTTGGGTGGCACAGAGTTATGAGCAAAAACTCGTAGCCAGTCATGTCGGTTTTCTCACACCCGACAGGATTTTAACGTACCACTTGTCTCATGTTCTCAAGGAGTACGCACAAGACTTTATTGGTATTCAGGAGACGCGTTATCTGTTGGAGCAGATGGAAGGCAGTTATTCGGAGCTAGTCAAAGAGGCCCAGCGTATTGTTCCGTTGCAAAAAATGACGGAAATCTTGCAACGCTTGGTTTCTGAAGACATTTCTATCCGAAACCTTCGCGTGATCTTGGAAGCGATGGTTGAGTGGGGCCAAAAAGAGAAAGATGTTGTACAGCTGACGGAGTACATTCGTTCCAGCTTAAAACGTTACATTTGCTACAAATACGCAAGCGGACAAAACATGTTGCCCGCTTACTTATTGGATCAAAATCTCGAAGACACAATACGCAGCGGTATTCGTCAAACCTCAGCAGGGAGTTACTTGGCGTTAGATCCGTCAGTAACGCAACAATTTGTCAGTGATGTGAAACAGACCATTGGTGACTTAAGCCGCATGCCGAATAAACCTGTGCTAGTTGTGTCTATGGATGTACGCCGATATGTGCGAAAGCTTATTGAATCGGAATACTACGATCTGCCCGTTTTGTCATTTCAAGAACTAACCCAGCAAATCAATATTCAGCCACTTGGAAGGGTGGGGATGTAATGAAAACAAAACTAATACTCTCGCTGGCGCAAGCGGGGATCGAAGTGACGCCATACTTTTGGCAACAAAGTGAAATTCAACTTGGTTATCGAATTGAAGTTGAAGGCTTAGAGCTCGTTTTTCGGGTGGAGGACGGTGAAATCATCATCGTTCTTCTGAAACGCGTTCGTCCAAAATTGGGGTTGAGTAACCCCTTTGCCGGCTTATTTCTCTTGGCTGAACATGCCATTCAACTTTATCCCTCCGATTGGGTCATTCGCGGCAACGTCGATGTGTTACGTGGTAGCAACATGAGCAGCCAGCGATTGGCACAGTTCTATCTAAAAGCATGCGGTGCAAGCCATGATGAGCTAGAAGACTGGTACTGTTTACGCCTAGCAGATTATAGACCTTTGAAAAAGTTGAAAAAGTAAAAACTCACGACTGTTACTGACAGCACCGATGAGATGACCCGCTTTAAGATAGGAATCAAGATGAAGCAACCGTTTACCGATGCGATTGAGAACGCTGAGCTTGCCATTAGAAAAGCTGAAGACAGAACCGATATTTTTAACGAGCTATTGGAAGGCTTAGGTGTTGGTCCTGTTGCGGGGGATGTATTACTTGGCGGCATAAAAGCGCCAGTAGATACCATGAAACGTGCAGAGCAAGAGCTAATAGACGAAGTCCAGCGCCGCCGGCAACAACAAACTCAGCTACAAGGTACGTCAGGTAAACGCAGAAAGCGTCCCACAGTGATGCGCGGCATGATGATTTAGAGGTTTGGAAATGACGAATATGAAAACGACTGGCTCTACGACAGGAGCAACAGACACAGCTGCGAGTAGTGCACCATTACCCACTTTCCAACAAAACTTGATAGAGGCATTTACCCCTGTACTGGGTGAAGCAGAGACTCAGCAACTTGCCTCGATAATCTCTTCATTGCCAACTATCTCGGGACAAACGGAATCACAAAGCATCGCGCTTTATGTTGATACGCTTGAAAACCTAAAAGCGAAAAATAACGCGTTTGCTGGTATATCATTGACCGACACCGCATCTGTTTGGCTAAAGTCGCTACAAAGTGCTAACTCAGATGGTGAATTAACCGCAGCCGAGTTTAATGCTCAAACAAACCAAACGCTATCAAATCAGTTTCAGGCTTGGTTTAGTAAGTTACTGACGGAAAACGTAGATAGCTCGTTATCTACTGAGTTTGTTAGTCAATTTAATCTGGGCACTCAGAGTAACCAAGCGGAGCAGATCGCCAACCTCTCCGAGACAGGTCTGGCTAACGCCACCAAAGAAATTTCTCTTTTTGTTGCAGAGCTTGCTAATCAAATGGGCTCCCGTGAAGTGAGAGATGCTTCTATTTCTTTTCTTCGCAATGCCTTTAGTAGCTTAGGTTCCGTTAATCTCGCGCAACTGAAGAGCTCGGATTTTCTGTTGACTAAAGAGAGTTTCGCTCTTCAAGTCTCAGCTCAATTAAAAAGTAGTTTTCAAGGCATTGGTATTACTTTAAGCACCGATGACGCAAGTGCGCTAGCTAGCAGAATTACCTGGACTCCTGGTATTTCTAAACAGCAGCTTAAAGAAGCGTTAGATGAAATGGCCGCTCAAGTGAAAGGCCAATATAGCGCAGCTTATGGTGAGGCGAGTGGAACGAACAATCTAAAAGCAGCACTTAATACTGTCATTGGTGGAACTGAGCCTTTGACCCTTTCTAGTCTGTTCGCCAACTTCGCGGTGAGTTTAACAAATATAGAAATCGACGACTTTTACCAGGATAGCGCGATAGCCGATGTCCAAAAGACACAAATAACGGCAGCTCAAGTTAATTTGATCAAAGAAAACACCGAACGAGATATCCGATTACAGTTTGAAAAAATAGTAAAAGGTGAATCTACCGGGGCTTCATTTACTGAGCGATACGAGGCATTGCGCAAGAACTTAGGGGCATTGAAAGAGCGTCTACTCAATATCACCGATAAAGAGAAAGCGGATCGCGAGGTGAGAGCAGAGCACTCTCTAACGGCTCGTGATTTGTTGGCCGTTGTTGAGTCCAGCATTGGAGACCGTTTTGATGAGCAAGTGCTGCTTGCACTAAATGAGCGTCGTGTTAACCGTTTAGAGAAACGTAATGACCAGAAAGAGGCATTAGAGGATCTCACAATACAGCTTAAAGTTTTTGGTGTTGTGCAATCAAAAATTCACTCTACGCAAAGTGTTGATGGGGTTTATAAACCGGGATATCCAGAAAGTAACTTCAAAGCGAGTGACTTTAACTACAGCAATCAAACGGATTTTGAAGCTTCACCTGAGTACAAGTATTTGACGGATAATAAGATAACAAACCATAGAGACTTCCTTCAAACACAAGGTATTACTATCGGTGATGGTGCTTCGTACCAAGACGAAGAGAAGTCGAAAAAGCTGTCTAATTTTTCTAGTTCTGTCAGTGCTAAATCCAAGTTGCTTAACGATGAAGTGCAAATCAAAACCACTGAGCTGAACGACACCAGTTCTCAATACAACTCGACCGTTGAAGCGATGAACAAGTTTGTTCAGAAGTACCACAGTATTTTACAAGAAATCCTACGAGCCATTTAAGGATAACCAACCATGACTAAAACAAACGCGACCGATCCATCTCAAATGCAAGCAGAAGAACTGCTGTCTTTTTTGGAAGAGGGAGGCACGCTAAAAATGTTGCACGATGTGTCTCAGGACACCATCGAACACATTTATGCCGTAGGTTACAACTTTTTCCAATCGGGAAAGATTGAGCAAGCAGCGAAAGTATTTCAATTACTCAGCATGCTTGATCATTATCAGGCGCGATTTTTCATTGGCCTTGGCGCGGCTCGTCAGGAGTTGGGTGAGTATCTGCAGGCAATAGACGCCTACAGCTACGCAGCGCTAGTGGACGTAAATGATCCACGCCCACCTTTTCACTCTGCTGAATGTCACCTGAAACTGGAACAACTGACAGAAGCAGAGAGTGGGTTTTACAGCGCGAAGGAGATGTCTGCCGGAAAATCACAATATGCAGATTTGCATGAGCGTGCAGGCATCATGTTAGAAGCGGTGAGAAATAAAAAGGAGTAATTAGACTATGAGTTCTATTGCACTTGACCGCATCCAGACACAGGTTTATAGCCCTGAATCTGGCCAAGCCACGTTAGATAACGTGCAGAAAACGGCGTCTATAGCGACGCCTTCTGTGACGGTAGAAAACGTGAAGAGTAAAGATGCAGATGTACTGAACACCGGAAAAGTAAAAGTTCAGTTAGATGCACCTAACGCAGCTGTTAGTGACAAAGTGAATGATTTGACGCTAAAAGCCATGGCACAGCTGCAAAAGATCGTCGATACCATTGTAAAATCTCTCCATGCAGTTGCAGACCAAACAGGTTCGATTGCCGTCAAAATCATCGCAGGATCTGCTGATGATTTTGAAGTAGAGCTTGCTGCTATCACGGATAAACTGAAAAGTGCTCAAAACGAGCTGAAAATTCAGGAAGTGAAGGTCGCAAAAGCTAAGCACGAAAAAGAGATGGTGGAAAACCAAGACAAAATCAAAGAATCGGAAGCCGCTGCAAAAGAAGCCCAAAAATCAGGCTTAGCAGCGAAGATCTTTGGTTGGATCAGTGCGGTGGTTTCTATTGTTGTTGGTACCGTAATGGTGGCAACGGGTGTTGGTGCAGCAGCCGGTGCACTTATGATCGCTGGTGGCGTCATGGGAGCAGTGAGCATGGCGTTGCAAGAGCCAGCCGTTCAAGATGCGCTAAAAGAAGCGGGCGTAAATGTCGATGTGCTAAACAAAGTCGTAATGGCATTAGAAATCGCCGTCGCGGTTATCGGAGCTGTTGTGACGTTTGGTGGTGCAGCTGCTGGCGGTATCGCGAAACTTGCAGCAAAAGGTGCTGGTAAGGTAGCTCAAAAGGTCACGGAAATCGCTACGAAAGCCGCTGCAAACATGGCGAAAGTGGCGGATATGGGCACAAAAGCTGCGACAACAACAGCGAAAGCGATTCGTTATGGCGCAGAAACCGTCGATCTTGCCGTCAACGTGGGTAAAGGCGCAACGGACAGTGTCCACGCTGCTAACAATGCTCACGTAACAGAGATTCAGGCTGATATCACAGACCTTCGAGCCAAAATGACGTTAAGCCAGGCTGTCATTGATAAGCTCAAAGAAGAGATTGGTAAGTTGATGGAAGACTTCCAAGAGCTGATGAGCCTCATCATGCAAATGATTCAAGCGAAAAGTGAAACTATGCAAACGGTGTTAAGCCGTCCTGCAACGGTATAAGGAGTTTATTATGCTAGATAAAGTAGGCGGAACGGGTCGTGGTGAACTATACGGTTTAGGCGATACCATTAAAACCAACAAAGCAGAAAAAGCGCCGGAAACAAAGCTTGAAGCGGGTGCCGTTAAAAGCCAAAGTGAGTCAGGTGTTTCTGGTGCAGCACGCTACCAGTTAGAGACACCTAAAGCTCCCACAGTGAGTAACCAAGCTCAAGTTGTTGCAAACTTAATGAGTGCTCTTGCGCCGACGGTGAGCTCATTAATGAGCACAACGATGAAAGCGCTTAACGGTGAGGAGGTGATCAAGTCACCATCAGATGCGGTATCACAATCGTTGACGCTATTAACATTGTTGTATCAAGTATCAAAGCTGAGCCGTGAGCAGCAAGTGCTACAACGTGAAATTGCTGTTGAAGCAAACGTCGCGAGTTTAGAAAGCCAAGCGGCAGAACTAAACAACTCGGCAAGCGCAATGATCGCGATGGCAGTCGTTTCGGGTGTATTAGCGGGTGCTACCGCAATTATTGGTGCCCTTGGTTCTTTCAAAGCAGGGAAAGAAATCAAGAATGAAATGGCGAGCAATAATGTACTGAAAACGCAAAAAGCTGGCTTCGATCAAGCAGAAGAGTTATTAAATAACAATAGCTTGTCTAAAACGCAGCAAGATCAGGTTAAGCGTGCGCACTCACTAGCGAAAGACAATATCGCAGACACGACAGCGCAGCTGACAAGTGGTGGCCGTAAGTTCGATAAGTTGATGAGCTCAAACCAAGCGAAGAACGCTATTCTTCAAGCTTTGGGCCAGATGGCAAACTCAGCATCGAATGTAGAGCAAACCAAAGCGCAAGCGCGCAGCAAAGATGATGAAGTACAAGCGACTCGCGCACAAGCAGCCAAACAGAAAGCCGATGAAAACATTGGTTTCCAAGAAGGTTTATTGAAAGAGCTACGTGACTTGTTCCGATCTATCTCAGATAGCCAGAACCAAGCGTGGCGAGCGTCAGTCCCAACGGTGTAACCATCCGTTTCACTAACTACAAAGCGTTGTTTATACAACGCTTTTTTTATTTCAGCTATCTAAACTAGATACGGATATTTACTGGGTGATTTGTTTGTAAAGCAATATAACGTAGTGAGTTACATTGCATAAAAGTTACTGTTTTTGTTGAACTCAGCTCAAAGCTAACAACTTCATAGTAGCCTTGTTGCGTAAAATTAAGTTAAAGTGCCATTATTATTCACAAAAAGTGTGTTTAAGAATTTTTTGTAGTGAAGGGTGTAATTAGATACTCAATAACAAAATATGGTAGTTCGACTGGTGAGTATTTGGGAACAGAATTATATAAAACTCAACTTAATAAGTAGTCGAAGATGGAAGATATCAGTTTAGCATCAGATTTAGTGATTTATCTGACTACGGTTGGAATTTTAGGTATATTTGCTTGGTTTTTGTTTGTTATTTATTTGAAATCCAAGTGGTTGAAGTATCTTGAAGATGCTCTTGATAATGGAGTTCGATACTACACTCTGAATATATTCTTATCAGGTCACGGAGTACTACAATATGGAACTGTTTTTCTGAGCACTTTTCGTGCGAAACGATATAAAATGTTAGAGAAGAGGGATAAGGTTCCAATTCATATTCAACGATTGTTTGTTCTCTCATTCGTATTATTTATTTCAAGTACATCATGTCTTCTGGCTGGAGTTATAACTCATCATATTTATATAGAATAAAGGTTATTTAACAAGATTATAGTAATTTGACCTGAGTATTTCTATTTAATAGATAATTTAGAATGGACATATCAGTCTAAAGATTTAATTTTCTAGACTATACGGTTTACGCTTATATAGAGCCATTATATAAAGGCAGAATATGCCAATAAAATGGTGATTACTAAGCTAACCGCCAAGGATGAGAACTCAAACGTTATCAAATTGTTAACGGTTGCTATACTTAAACGGTCATCAACACAAGTAAAAGGGATGTTCAATGTTTAAGTTTAAGCAAATCGCACTTGCGGCTTCTTTGGCTGCACTCACAACAGGCTTTTCTGCGTCTGCGGAGGAAACGTTTGTCACGATTGGTACCGGTGGCGTAACAGGGGTTTATTATCCGACTGGTGGCGCTATTTGTCGCTTGGTTAACAAATCGCGAGAAGAGCACGGTATCCGTTGTTCGGTAGAAAGTACTGGGGGATCGATTTATAACATCAACACTATTCGTGCTGGTGAATTGGACCTCGGTATCGCGCAATCAGACTGGCAGTATCATGCTTACAAAGGAACCAGTAAGTTTGAAGAAAGCGGGCCTTTTAAAGAGCTACGCGCCGTATTCTCCGTTCATCCAGAACCGTTTACTGTCGTTGCACGTAAAGACGCGAACATCAAAACTTTTGATGATTTGAAAGGTAAGCGCGTTAACATTGGTAATCCTGGTTCTGGTCAGCGAGGTACTATGGAAGTGCTAATGAACCAGTATGGTTGGAGTAACGACGACTTTAAGCTTGTCTCTGAGTTAAAAGCAGCAGAGCAATCAAAAGCACTTTGTGATAACAAAATTGATGCGATGATTTATACCGTTGGTCACCCAAGTGGAGCGATTAAAGAAGCCACTACGTCGTGTGATAGTAATATCGTAACGGTAGCTGGACCTAATGTAGAAAAACTGGTTGCAGACAACAGCTTCTATCGTGTCGCAAATGTCCCGGGTGGTATGTATCGTGGCACAGATAGTGATGTTCAAACCTTTGGTGTGGGCGCGACGTTTGTTTCTTCTACTGCGGTACCAGAAGATGTGGTTTATAACGTGGTTAAAGCGGTATTTGAAAACTTCGATGATTTCCGCCGTCTCCACCCAGCGTTTGCAAACTTGAAGAAAGAGGAAATGGTAAAAGACGGTTTATCTGCGCCTCTTCACCCAGGTGCGCTCAAATACTACAAAGAAGTAGGGCTGATTAAGTAAGCGTTACTTTCTCTTATTATTGATGTAAAACGCCATCTTTCTCGATCAATGCCACTCGTTTAACCGCGAGTGGCATATTTCTATTTCTCGTCATCCTGTACAGCGACGAAGGAGCGTGATACAGGCTCTTCTATCCGAGTACTTTGTGATCAAAATTGTTTCATTAGTCGCTAAGTGTAGTGTTATTAGATTCCTAACCTCGCTGGAGTGACACAAAAAATCGTTAAGCTATCTGCATTAATCTTTCGCGCTAGCGTTTTTTGTAGGAGTGTTATCCACTTGTACAAGTTTTGCTTAAACATAAACATCAATGAAAAAGTAGATAGTGATGAGAATAGAAGAAAGAGCAACAAACCCTTTAACATGATTGGGATTCAGTTGACGAGATACACGAGCTGCAAGATACCCACCTACCAACGTACCGACCAAAACAACACTACCTGTGCGCCAGTCAATGGAGCCATTGGCAACAAAAATCACGATAGCAATGAGTGAAACACACGTAGATACGAGCAATTTCAAACCGTTCATTAAATTAATGTCTTGGTGGCCAGCTACTACCAGATAGCTCAGAACAATAACCCCTAAACCTGCGTTGAAAAAACCACCGTAAGCAGAGACACCAACAAGTAGTAAACCCAACGCGATTGCTCCGAGTATGCCAGCATGTTTGTGCTCTTTCGCGACAGTTTTGATTAGCATTGTTAAACGAGGACCGATGAGAAAAAGCACGGTGGCAAATAAGAGTAACCAAGGGATAGCTTCCATAAATAGCGATTCTGGCGTGTTGAGCAACAGATATGCTCCGACAGCGCCGCCGACTAAACTGAATGAGACTGTGAACAGCAGTTCATGCTTGTTCTTCATGATCTCTTCTCTGAACCCGACGGCTCCGCTAATGTAACCCGCACATGAAGCATACGTGTTTGTTGCGTTAGCCATAATAGGAGGAACACCAACTGCCAATAGAGCCGGAAAAGTAATAAAGCTTCCGCCTCCTGCTATGGAGTTAATGATCCCACCAATTACGCCAGCAACGAATAAAAGTGCGAGTTCTAAAAGCATAAACAATCCTTGTTATGTTCTTTTTCATTGTTAGAGCTTCAGATGATCTAACCTACATGCTCTAATGTTCTGATATGAGGTTTACTTTACCCGCTCCAAAACAAAATTGTTCAGTTCTGTAACGTTTTTGATGACATGAACGGCTTTAGTTTGAGAGTACCCCTCGAGGCGATACATAAAGTCATCATTCCAGAATGCAGGGCATTGCTGAAGAACTTTGTAGCTTTGTAACGTTCCTTTCAGTACCGAACTACCATCAGGCCAACCTTCAGGTTTAATGAAAAGTCCTTTAAGGAGACGTTTCGTCACAAACCAATAGCTTACTGAGTATGGTAGATCAATATAAATGAGAGTATCGGCTGCATCTAAACGAGCGTTGAAAGAGCTGATCGGTCCAAGGCCATCTATAATCCAACGATCTGAGCTTAGTATATTGCTATGGGCTTCATCAAAAACGTTACGCTCAACGGGATCACCGTTTGGTTTATAGACTATTGAATCTAATTGATGAAGAGGAAGACCGGTAGCCGACGCGATTACTTTACTTACCGTCGATTTTCCACTGCCGGGTTTACCAAAAACTGCTATTTTTTGCATTGTGACCGCCTCCAAGAGAGCTTTTCCCATACGGTAGAGACAGAAAACCCACCGTTATGGGTGGGTTCGATAAATACTGAGCGCATCAAAAAATCCCACCATTCCTATGGAATGATGATAATTCGTTGGTTAAGTTGCGCTAAGTGTGTGTTCATACAATCACCTTCATATAACGACAGTGATTTGTCAATACCATCTGCACAATAAGCGAACGATTTGGAGGGCGGAAGATAAAGCCATCACGATGGATGGCTTTATCTAGGTTGAAAGAGACAGCGATTACTGCTCAACGCTGACTGGCTGTGCTTTAAACTTTTGAATCAGCTTTACGATTAGTGGACTTGCCAATACCAATACAGCTAAAACAGTAAAGGTAAGGGTAATAGGACGCTCCCATAGGAAACTCAGTTCTCCATCTGAAATCATTAATGCGCGGCGTAAGTTCTCTTCCATTAATCCTCCAAGGATGAAGCCCAGCAATAAAGGTGCGAGCGGGAAGTTAGCGAGCCGAAGTGCAATGGCAGCCATAGCCACAATCAGCATCACGAACACATCCATAGTGTTAAAAGAGACCAAATAAACCCCGGTGATTGAGAAGAATAAAATCATCGGTAGAAGCACCGTTCTTGGAACCGCCAAAAGCTTTGAAATGTACGGAATCAATGGTAAGTTCAGGATCACAAGTACGATGTTGCCGAAGTACATGGAAATGATCACTGACCAGAACACATCTGGGTGTTCAACAAATAGGCGAGGGCCAGGTTGAATACCATAAGCGATCAGCGCACCGAGCATTATTGCTGTTGTACCAGAGCCCGGAATACCAAGCGTTAATAGCGGTACAAATGAACCACTAGATGCTGCATTGTTCGCAGACTCTGGCGCAACCAAACCACGGATACTGCCTTTACCGAACTCATCCTTTTTCTCTTTAGGTGCGAGGTTGCGCTCCATACCATAGCTTAAAAAAGCAGCAATGGTTGCCCCTGCGCCAGGAAGAACGCCAGTGAAGAAACCTAATATTGAAGAGCGAATTGAAACAGGCGCAACATCTTTGATTTCTTCCTTGGTCACTTTCATTGAGCCAATGTTGCTCAGCTTTTCTTGTTCTTCATCGCTGGTGTCTTTTGATGGTTTAAGGATGCCCATCAGTGTCTCACCCAGTGCGAATGTCGCCATTGCAAGCAACAAGAAGCTAAAGCCATCCATTAAATCCGTTAAACCGAAGGTAAAGCGTTCAACGCCTACGCCTTTATCGATTCCAACTGTAGATAGCATCAAACCAAGAATGGTCATCATCCACGCTTTGATTACCTGACCTTTCCCCGCAAAAGCCGCGACTGCTGATAACCCAAGTAGCATCAACGCAAAATAGTCCGACGATTGGAAGCTAAGGGAGACGCTAGCCAATGCTGGTGCGGCAACAAGCAACATAATGGCAGATAGCGTACCGCCAGTGAAAGACGAATAAGCTGCCAAAGCTAATGCTTTACCTGCCTGGCCTTTTTGAGCCATTGGGTAGCCGTCGAATGCTGTGACCACGGTTGAAGAACAACCCGGCGCGTTAATTAAAATCGACGATGTAGAACCACCAAATACCGCACCGTAATAAACACCCGCCATTAAAATAAGGCCAGAGGAGGGCTCTAGGCCATAAGTAATTGGGATCATCAAAGCAATGGCTGAGATCGGCCCAAGTCCAGGTAACATGCCGATAAATGTACCGACGAAGCAACCAACGATCACCATCATAATGTTCATTGGCATTACTGCGGTGGATAAACCTTGTAGAATTCCATCTAACATAATTCAGTCCTTTCTTTGACTACCAGATGGTGAAAATCAAACCCGGTTCGAGATAGATGTCCAAACCTTGAGTGAGTAATAAGTAGAACGCGATCACGAATGGAAACGACGCGCCAAACAGAACGGGTTTACGTCTTTCCCCGAGCAGATAAAAGCCAGCCAATAAAAAGAAGCCAGTAGCTATCACAAAACCTAGATAAGTCAGGCCCACGCCGTAGAGCGCCATTAAAATTAAAAAGGCAATCAGTAACTTCCAATTGAAGGTCAGCACTGCGCCACTTTGTTTATCTGGTTGTCCTGTCACCAGCAATAGCAAAGAAAGGCCGACACCAACGTAAGTCAGGATGGTTGGCAGAGTACGTGCGGTGAATGGTTCATACTCATCACCTGGAAACAATGGAATCTGCGAGGTTTGATAACCGTAGCAAAGACAGAAGAGTAGAAAGATCATTGCGCCGACGCGGTCACGACAGAGCAAATACTCTTTGGTGAAAAAGTTGGTTGAACGAGGCATATTCAACTCCTAACAAAAGTAAAAAAGACCGCATATGGACGTCAATGAATAAACTAAACCATTAACAATTAAGCATTTCGCTGCTAGTCGAGCCGCTTTGGGTATATAAACAAAGGAGTGTGCATGCCGATTGTCGACAATGTCCATATGCGGTGAAACTTAGAGTGCAAATACAATGGGGAAATACCAACCTATGTTATTCATTGAGGTTGGTATCTGAGGGACCCCAATTCGACTGTTACTTCAGGAAGCCTAACTCGCGCATTAAGTCACCCATCTGTTGCTCTTGATCTTCAAGAAACGCGAAGAATGCTTTATCCGCTTTATAGTTGTCGATCCAACCATTGCGGTCTCGAACGACTTGCCATTCGTCGGTGTTATACATTTTAGTAAATGCGGCATTCCATTCATCTAGCTTTTCTTGGCTTGTGCCTGGTGCTGCAAAGAATCCACGCCAGTTAGCAAAGACAGTTTCATTACCATATTCGGTGAGAGTTGGAATGTTAGGCGCAGCTTCTAAACGTTTTGGTGCTGTAATCGCTAACACTTTCACTTGCCCAGACTTAGACATTTCGAGTACTTCACCTAACCCTGTAGAGAGCAGTTGTGTTTCGCCTGAAAGTAGGGCAGCCATGGCTTTTCCACCTGCATCATAGGCAATGTAACGAACTTTGCGCGCATCAAAACCTTCACCTTTGAAAGCCGCTGCTATAACCAAATGATCCATAGAACCACGAGCAGAGCCACCAGCAACCTTCACCTTACGTGGGTTTTCTTTAAAAGCTTTAACGACATCTTCCCAAGAGCTGTAAGGAGAATCGGCTGATGTAACAATGGCGCCATAATCGGCAACCGTTGCGGCAACAGGAGTCAAGTCGCGGAAAGATTGTGGGAAGATCCCACTGAGCGAGCGAACGACGATCGGTGTTGAGTTCACCATGAGTGTATCTTCTTGACGATCAGCCGTTTCAATCAAATGTGCGATTGCTTTGCCACCGCCACCACCAGATAGGTTTTGAAATGATACGGTTTCAACGATGTCCGACTTTATTAATACATCACCAGTACCTCGGGCGGTCATGTCCCAACCGCCACCGGCACCTCCAGGGATAAGAAAGTGCATTTTTTCAATATCTGCAGCAAGAGCGTTGAATGAAAATGAAGCTGCGATGATTGAAGCGGCGAGCGTTGGTTTGAGTACCTTTAACATGTTCACGTTCCTTATGTTAGCGACTCTATTTAGTTGAGCCTTATTGTTTTTGCTCAGTTGTCATGCCTTGTAAGCGTTAAAGCTGAACTTGGTGTAAAGGTTAATTAAGTGTTAAATATCTGTCTGTAAAAGAGATATAAAGAGAATATTGAGCATTTCGGTTATTTTGTTCATAAAGTTCACGGCGAGAAGTTGGTGTTAGGTCACGCGGCTTTACGCTTTGGTAGGCCATAATAAAATGACGGAAAATGAACGAGGAAAAGAGAATGAAAGGGACGTGTTTGTGCGGCGCAATTGAAGTCATCGCTGAGGTTAAAAATGAGGTTAGCCTGTGCCATTGCTCTATGTGTCGAAAATGGTCGAGTGGCGCACTTCATGCGGTGCATTGTGGGCCTAACGTGACGTTTAAAGGTGGCGAACCTAAACGTTATCAGTCGTCAGACTGGGCTGTGAGGGGGTTTTGCGGTGAGTGTGGCACAAACCTTTTCTACCATTTGTTGCCGACAGGTGAGTACATTCTTTCCGCTGGTTTGTTCGATAACCCAGATTTCAAACTCACTTTAGAGATTTTTACCGATGAAAAGCCAGCTTATTATGACCTCAATTCCGCTTCACAAAAGATGACTTCGCAACAAGTGTTTGATCAATTTGCACCTAAAGGATAGTTTTTTATCCGATTATTGTTCGACAACTGAGCTTTTAGTTTTTAGATCATAAGCTTAAAGGTTTATAAGTTGTCGACAATATGAGTTCCCCATTCTTTATTTCTGCTAAAAATGGCACTTAATAGGCATTTTAGGCCCATTTAAATTACGACCTTAGTCTAAATTGTCGACAATTTACTTGATTGTCGACACTTTGATCGACTACTTTATATTCAGGTTAAGAAATTGTAGACATTTCGATGTCGGTAACAAGAGTATCTGAATATGAACTCTGAGTTGAAAGCTCGTTATAAAGTGCTGGGTTCTGAGAAAGAACACACCAAATCCGAAACGCTGACCGAAACACTGATTGAAGTCATTGTTAATGGCGATGTGAAGCCTGGCCATAAGATATCAGAGCCCGAGCTAGCAAAGAAATATCAGGTCAGTCGTGGGCCTTTGCGTGAAGCATTGATGCGCTTAGAGGGGCTAGGGCTCATCGAGCGAATTCCTCATGTTGGGGCTAGAGTGACCACTTTTTCTCCGGAAAAGCTGATAGAACTTTATGCCGTTCGAGAAGCATTGGAAGGCATGGCGGCAAGGTTAGCTGCGCGACACATTACGCAAGAAGAGCTCTTAAGCTTGGAAATGCTATTGTCGACACATTCCAAGCATATAGACCAAATGGAAGGCGCGTCTTACTTCCATCAACATGGTGACTTTGATTTTCACTATCGCATCATCCAAGCGAGCAGAAACAGTAAGTTAATATCTCTGCTGTGTGATGAACTCTATCACTTATTACGGATGTATCGTTACCAGTCGCCACGTGCGCAATCTCGCCCGAATGAGGCGCTCACCGAACACAAATTCATTTTGGAAGCCATTCGCAATCGCGATGAAGAGCTTGCAGAAATGTTGATGAGAAGACACATATCAGGAAGTCGAAAGCTCATCCAATCTCAAATTATACATACAGAAAGTTTAGACAAAGACTAGAAGGAATTCGTCATGAGCTTAACACCGGGAGCGAAATTCAGACTCGCCATTGAACAAAATAATCCACTACAAATTGTCGGCACTATAAACCCGTATTGCGCCATGATGGCAAAAAACTTGGGTCACCAAGCGATTTACTTGTCTGGTGGCGGTATCGCAAATGCTTCATACGGATTGCCGGATCTCGGTATCACAACATTAAACGACGTTTTGGTTGACGTTGACCGCATCACTAACGCATGTGATTTGCCTCTTTTGGTTGATATCGACACGGGTTTTGGCGGTGCATTTAACATTGCTCGCACGATCAAAGCGATGGAAAAAGCAGGCGCGGCAGCGGTGCACATGGAAGACCAAGTCGCACAGAAACGTTGTGGTCATCGTCCGAACAAAGCAATAGTCAGCCAGCAAGAGATGGTTGATCGCGTAAAAGCCGCGGTTGACGCACGCAATGATGAAAGTTTCGTGGTTATGGCTCGTACAGACGCGCTAGCTGTTGAAGGCATGGACAGCGCAATCGAGCGTGCGATTGCGTGTGTGGAAGCTGGCGCAGACATGATCTTCCCCGAAGCGATGAACAAGCTGGACCAGTACCTTCAGTTTTCAAATGCGCTTGAGCAAGCGACCGGAAAGCACGTTCCTATTCTGGCGAATATTACAGAATTTGGCGCGACACCGCTGTATGGCTGTGATGAGCTAGCGAAAGCAAAAGTGGACATGGTGCTTTATCCATTAAGTGCGTTCCGTGCCATGAACAAAGCTGCTGAAACGGTCTACAAACATTTGCTAGAAGTGGGTAATCAGGAAGCACTGGTTGATTCGATGCAAACACGTAAAGAGTTGTATCAGCACCTGAATTACCACGACTATGAAGACAAACTTGACCAGTTATTCTCTGAAGGGAAATAGCGGGGGAAAAGCAAAAATAGACGGAAGCCCAAGAAAAAGATAATCGGAATTTATCTCATCTAATAACGTGAAATTCGTTTGGCTAAAAACACCCCAGAGAGGGAAAAGTCAGACAGAAAAGGAGTTCAAACAATGTCTCAAACTGCAGAAAAGAAAGCAGAATTAGGTGGCGCAGGCCTTCGTGGTCAAAGCGCAGGAAGCACAGCTTTATGTACTGTCGGAAAAACGGGAACTGGTTTAACTTATCGTGGATACGATATTACTGATCTTGCGAACAACGCACAGTTTGAAGAAGTGGCTCACCTTCTGTTACGCGGTCACTTGCCGAATCAACAAGAACTTGATGCGTACAAGACACACCTACTCAGCCTTAGAGGTTTGCCAGCCGAGCTAAAACAAGCTTTAGAGTTGATTCCTGCAAGCGCACACCCAATGGACGTAATGCGCACGGGTTGTTCTGTATTGGGTAACCTAGAGCAGGAAATGAGCTTCGAGGAGCAACTGAAAGCAACCGAACGTATGCTAGCCTTGTTCCCTGCCATCATCTGTTACTGGTACCGCTTTAGTCATGATGGCGTGCGTATCAACACCGAGGATCAGACTGAAGATTGCATCGGTGGTTACTTCTTGCGATTACTTACAGACAAAGCGCCATCTGCGCTGCACAAACAAGTGATGCATTGCTCGCTCATTCTTTATGCTGAACATGAATTTAATGCTTCTACATTCGCAGCACGCGTTTGTGCATCAACGTTGTCAGACATTCATTCTTGTATCACGGCGGCAATCGGTACGCTTCGTGGGCCACTTCACGGCGGCGCAAACGAAGCGGCGATGGAAATGATTGAAGATTGGCAAACGCCCGATGAGGCGGAAGCGAACATCATGAAAATGCTAGCCAATAAAGACAAGATCATGGGATTTGGTCATGCGATTTATCGTGAAAGTGACCCTCGCAACGCCTTAATAAAACGCTGGTCCAAAGAGCTATCGAAACAAGTTGGTGATACACATCTATATGCGGTTTCTGAGCGTGTTGAATCAGTGATGAAGCGAGAGAAAGGTCTGTTCTGTAATGCGGACTTCTTCCATGCATCGGCTTACCACTTCATGGACATTCCAACCAAACTATTCACCCCAATCTTTGTGATGAGTCGTTTAACGGGCTGGGCTGCACACGTTTATGAGCAACGTGCCAATAACCGCATCATTCGCCCAAGTGCTGATTACACGGGCCCAGATCATCAAGAATGGGTGCCTATCGAGAATCGCTAGCGCGAAGGTCAACGAGGGCATTATATGCTTTGGTTGACCACCTCCTTCCTTTGTCATTCTCTCTAACAGAGGAAGGAGATCCTCTCATCACTGTGTTTCTGGAGCAATGGAAAACTTTGATGAAGGCAGATGTAAAGACTGAATGGAAGCAAACCATGAACACAAATATTAATACCCAATATCGTAAGCCGCTTCCGGGAACTCAACTGGATTATTTTGATGCACGCGAAGCCGTCAATGCCATTTCTCCTGGAGCCTATGAAACACTCCCTTATACCTCTCGCGTACTAGCTGAGCAACTGGTCCGTCGCTGTGACCCGAACACATTGACAGATAGCCTGAAACAGTTAATTGAACGCAAACGCGATCTTGATTTTCCTTGGTATCCAGCACGCGTTGTTTGTCATGACATTCTTGGTCAGACCGCTCTAGTCGATTTAGCGGGTCTGCGCGATGCCATTTCAGATCAGGGCGGCGATCCTGCAAAAGTGAACCCAGTGGTTGAGACACAATTGATCGTTGACCACTCTTTAGCGGTTGAACATGCGGGCTTTGACCCTGATGCCTTCGACAAAAACCGCGCGATTGAAGAGCGCCGTAATGAAGACCGATTCCACTTTATCGAGTGGTGTAAAACAGCGTTTGAAAACGTCAGCGTGATTCCAGCTGGGAATGGCATCATGCACCAAATCAACTTGGAAAAAATGTCTCCTGTGGTACAAGCAAAGCAGGGCATTGCCTACCCAGACACCTGTGTGGGTACGGACAGTCACACGCCTCACGTAGACGCTCTTGGTGTTATTGCGATAGGTGTCGGTGGTCTGGAAGCAGAAACCGTCATGCTTGGCCGACCATCAATGATGCGTCTACCAGATATTGTCGGTGTCAAACTGACGGGTAAACGTCAACCGGGCATTACCGCAACGGATATTGTCCTCGCGATTACTGAGTTTCTGCGTAATGAGCGTGTGGTATCTTCATATCTTGAATTCTTCGGAGAAGGCGCACGTGATCTAACGATCGGAGACCGCGCAACGATTTCAAACATGACACCAGAATACGGCGCAACAGCTGGCATGTTTTATATTGATGAGCAGACCATCAATTACTTGAAACTAACTGGTCGAGATGAAGAACAAGTTGCTTTAGTAGAAAATTACGCAAAACAAACCGGTCTTTGGGCAGACGATCTTGATAGCGCAGTTTACGAGCGAGTACTTGAGTTCGATTTATCATCAGTTAGCCGTAACTTGGCAGGTCCGTCAAACCCTCATCGTCGTTTACCAACTTCTGAGTTGGCACAGCGCGGCATTTCTGGAGCGTGGGAAGAGAAAGAAGGCGAGTTGCCAGATGGTGCAGTGATCATCGCTGCTATTACCTCATGTACGAATACCAGTAACCCAAGAAACGTGGTTGCTGCTGGCCTTGTGGCGAAGAAAGCCAACGAACTTGGTCTTGTACGTAAACCTTGGGTGAAATCGTCTTTTGCTCCGGGTTCTAAAGTTGCACGCTTGTATCTGGAAGAAGCGGGCTTATTACCAGAGCTAGAGAAGCTTGGCTTTGGCATTGTTGGTTATGCATGTACAACTTGTAACGGTATGAGTGGTGCGCTGGATCCAAAAATCCAACAAGAGATCATCGACCGTGATTTATATGCGACAGCGGTGCTTTCTGGTAACCGTAACTTTGATGGTCGAATCCATCCGTACGCCAAACAAGCTTTCTTGGCTTCACCACCATTGGTTGTCGCTTATGCGCTGGCCGGTACAATTCGTTTTGATATCGAGCGCGATGCGCTTGGCACGGACCAAAACGGCAAACCAATTTATCTCAATGATTTGTGGCCAAGCGATGAAGAGATCGATGCAGTTGTCGGTACTCATGTTAAACCTGAGCAGTTTAAGCAAGTTTACATTCAGATGTTTAAGCTGAATGATCAAGAGCAAAATCCCAACCCGCTGTACGACTGGCGTCCGATGAGTACCTATATCCGCCGACCACCGTACTGGGAAGGTGCGCTAGCGGGAGAAAGAACATTGTCTGGCATGCGTCCATTGGCGATTCTGGGCGACAACATCACCACTGATCACTTATCACCATCCAACGCGATTCTCGCAAGCAGCGCAGCAGGTGAATACTTAGCGAAAATGGGTGTGCCAGAAGAGGATTTCAACTCTTACGCGACTCACCGTGGTGACCACTTAACGGCGCAACGCGCGACCTTCGCTAACCCAAAGTTGTTCAATGAAATGGTGAAGGAAAACGGCGAAGTCGTGCAGGGATCTCTGGCGCGTGTAGAGCCAGAAGGGCAGGTGGTTCGTATGTGGGAAGCGATTGAAACCTACATGAATCGTAAACAACCATTGATCGTGGTGGCTGGCGCGGATTACGGTCAGGGGTCATCCCGTGACTGGGCAGCAAAAGGCGTTCGACTGGCAGGCGTAGAAGCCATTGTTGCTGAAGGCTTTGAGCGTATTCACCGTACTAACTTGGTTGGCATGGGCGTACTACCACTGCAATTTAAGTCGGGCGTTAACCGCAATACGCTAGATCTGGATGGTACGGAACTTTACGACGTGGTTGGAGAAATCAAGCCGGGCGCTGATTTAGCGCTGGTTATCACACGCAGCAACGGCGATAAAGTCGATGTTCCGGTTACTTGTCGCTTAGATACCGCTGACGAAGTTCACGTGTACAACGCGGGCGGTGTTCTGCAGCGTTTCGCGCAAGATTTCTTGGCACAATAAGGAGTGCGTATGTCAAATAATACTCCGAATCAAACAAGCCAAATAAAAGTGCCCGCGACGTACATGCGTGGCGGCACGAGTAAAGGTGTCTTTTTCAACCTAGAGGATTTGCCTCAAGAAGCGCAAGTGGCTGGAGCCGCACGTGACAAACTGTTGTTACGTGTTATTGGCAGCCCTGATCCGTACGCGAAGCAAATTGATGGTATGGGGGGCGCGACGTCAAGCACCAGTAAAACAGTGATTGTTTCGCGCAGCAGCAGAGCCGATCACGATGTTGACTACTTATTTGGCCAAGTGTCGATCGACAAACCATTCGTCGATTGGAGCGGTAACTGCGGCAACTTGTCTGCCGCTGTCGGTCCTTTCGCCATTCATGCTGGTTTGATCCCACAAGACCGCATTCCAGAAAATGGAATTGTGACGGTGCGTGTTTGGCAGGTGAACATCAGCAAAACCATCTTGATTCACGTGCCAATCGTCAATGGTTTCGTCCAAGAAACCGGAGAGTTTGAGCTTGATGGCGTGACGTTTCCAGCCGCTGAGATTCAAGTCGATTTCGTTGACCCTTCTGATGGCGAAGGCAGCATGTTCCCAACAGGCAACTTAGTCGATGATTTAGTGGTACCGGACGTGGGTACGTTCAACGCGACCTTTATTAACGCGGGCATACCAACCATTTTTATTGATGCTGAATCGATAGGATATCAGGGCACTGAGCTGCAAGACGATGTCAACAACGATGACACAGCATTAGCGATGTTCGAATCCATCCGGGCATATGGTGCGTTAAAAATGGGCCTGATTTCTGATTTAGAAGAAGCTCAAACACGCCAACATACGCCGAAAATAGCGTTTGTTTCTAAACCGAAAAGTTACCTGTCTTCAAGTGGTAAAGCCGTTAATGAGTCGGATATTGATGTGCTCGTTCGCGCGCTGTCGATGGGCAAGCTACATCATGCAATGATGGGAACAGCAGCCGTTGCTATTGCTTCTGCTGCGTGTGTGCCCGGAACGTTAGTGAATTTAGCCGCTGGTGGCGGTGAAAAAGAGTCCGTGACTTTTGGTCACCCGTCAGGAACGTTAAAAGTTGGGGCACAAGCGAAGCAAACTGAGCAGGGCTGGATGGTGCAAAAAGCCATTATGAGCCGAAGTGCGAGAATACTGATGGAGGGATTTGTGCGTGTACCCTTCTATGTCTTCGATTAAAAGAGACGATCTTTGGATTAAAAGAGCGATCTTTGAGTAGAACGAGAGCAATGTCAGGACATACTGGAGGAAGCAATATGTCTTCATACGAAAAAGAATACTTATGGGCGAAGAATGAACCGGAGAGTTTTTGGCGCGCTCAAGCGGAGAATCTCGATTGGTTTGAATCTCCTAAAACTATCTTGAAATCTGATGAAAACGGCATAGAACGTTGGTTTCCAGATGGTGTAATGAATACGTGCTGGTTAGCATTAGATTACCATTGCGAGCAAGGACGCGGTGATAATACTGCACTCATTTATGACTCGCCAGTGACAGGTCGTAAAGCCACGTACACCTATAGCGACCTACGTGACCAAGTAGCAAAAATTGCTGGCATGCTGTCTGCTCAAGGTGTTGAAAAAGGCGACCGAGTCGTTATTTATATGCCGATGATCCCAGAAGCCGCAATGGCGATGCTTGCCTGCGCGCGTTTGGGGGCGATTCATTCCGTAGTATTCGGTGGTTTTGCACCTAATGAGCTTGCTGTACGAATTGAAGATGCAGAGCCGAAAGTGATCATGACGGCGTCGTGCGGGATTGAGATCAACAAAGTCATTCCATACAAACCAATGGTAGACAAAGCCATTATGGACAGCCGTTGGAAGCCTGAGAAAGTGTTTGTTTTCCAACGTCCAGAGTGCGACGCTGAGCTAAACCAAGAAAGAGACTTAGATTGGCAGCGAGAGTACAAACAAGCGCTGCCACATGGTTGTGTTCCGGTGTTAGCAACCGATCCGCTCTACATACTTTATACATCGGGCACGACAGGTAAGCCGAAAGGCGTTGTGCGTGATAACGGTGGCCATGCTGTCGCGATGAAGTACTCCATGAGCGCAATCTATAACATTCCTCAAGATGGCGTCTTTTGGGCGGCATCTGATGTGGGCTGGGTAGTAGGGCACTCTTACATTGTTTACGCTCCACTGATTCACGGTTGCACTACTATCCTATTCGAAGGCAAGCCTGTTCGAACACCGGATCCTGGCGCATTTTGGCGAGTGTGTGATGAATATAAAGTAGATGCGTTGTTCTCTGCACCAACGGCGTTTCGTGCGATTAAGAAAGAGGACCCGGAAGGCGAGCACTTAAAACAGCACGACTTGTCGAATCTGAAAACCATCTTTATGGCGGGAGAACGCCTTGACCCTCCGACACTGGAGTGGGTTCAGAGCAAAGCGGACAAGCCCGTTATTGACCACTGGTGGCAAACCGAGACGGGCTGGGCCATCGCTGGCAACCCGACAGGTGTCGAAATGATGCCAGTTAAAGCTGGTTCTTCGACGAAGCCCATTCCGGGTTATCAGGTCGAAATTCTGAATGAACTTGGAGAGGCTGTCGGGCCTAACCAACAAGGCTTTGTCGCATTAAAACGTCCGCTACCACCAAGTTGTCTGCCAACGGTTTGGCGTAATCATGACCGTTTTGAAACTGGTTATCTTAGCCAATTCCCAGGCTACTACGTGTCAGGTGATGGTGGCTATCTGGATGAAGACGGTTACCTGTTTATTATGGGACGTATTGATGACGTGATTAATGTCGCGGGACACCGATTGTCGACAGGTGAAATGGAAGAAATAGTAGGAGGCCACCCAGCGATTGCAGAATGTGCGGTGGTTGGTATCCACGATGATCTAAAAGGTCAGCTTCCACTTGGTTTTGTTGTACTGAAAGACGGCGTCAAAGTGGATGAGCTAGACCTTGAAGGTGAGCTTGTTGGCAAAGTGCGTAGTGAGATAGGTGCAGTTGCTTGTTTCAAGCATGCGTTGGTTGTAGACCGTTTACCGAAAACACGTTCAGGTAAAATTTTGCGTCGAACTATACGTCAAATAGCTGATGGTGAAAAATACACCGTTCCCTCAACGATTGATGACCCAAGTAGCTTGAACGAAATTGAGCGAGTGCTACGACGCTGAGAAAAACTCAATTCTAACTAACCCCTGATCCTCGAACTCTGTTGGTTGGTTCTGCCTCTGTACGTTTATTAAGTGCAGGGGCCTTTTTGTTGTTCAAACAGTACAAACGTATCGTGAAAGCATTTGTGACTTGCCAATACGACGTTTTCCTCACAAACTACAGCCATTCCATTTTTAGTGACCCTTTGTATGACCACGTTTGCGATTAAACCTGCGTGTTTTAGCGACCTAGAGTTGCTCAACGATCTTATGTTCGAGCTTCATGATGAGCATCATCTTCAATCTCCTGAGCTTTTCAAAACGGCAGAGGAGATAGAACAAGAAAAAAGCATTGCTCGATATATTGACGACCCTGAGTGCCTTGTTTACGTAGCAAAACAAGGAGATGAAATTATTGGCTTTATCTCTGGTCACTTCTGTGAACTTATTTCTACCGTCAGCCAGCCAGTTATGATGGGAAGTGTGGATGAGCTCTATGTGCTGCCTGAATATCGAAAACAAGGTACGGCGCAGGCATTGATTAATAAAATTGAGTCAACGTTCTCTGATTACGGTGCAAAACAGATGTTTGTTGAAGTATGGCATTTTAACCAGGGCGCAATATCTTTGTATGAAAAACAAGGATTTGCACATCATATCCACTATTTAAGAAAACCGCTGAACGAATAATCGTATTTAACTTTAATATTGTGATTTAGGTTCTATCGAATTGAAATCATTCAGTTCGTCAATAGACTTTTCTCTATAAGTTGCTCGCAATGTTAACAAATTGATATGCACCCACATTGGTATCGGCGTTTTTGTCTGCTTGTTTATTAGTAGCACGAGGATCGTGCTTACAAAAACAAGAGGACAATATTTTGAAACTAACAAAATCGTTACTTGCTTTAGCCGTTTTGCCAATGTTCGCAAGTGCTGATGATTTGTCACAGACGCAAAATCATACTATCCAACCCCAGATCGTAGGCGGAGTAACTGCCGACCCACGTGACTGGAAATTCTACACCCAAATTGTTAGTCGTTATGGTAACCGATCATATTGTGGGGCCAGTTATATCGGGAATGGTTACGTCCTGACTGCTGCGCATTGTGTTGAGGGTGATTCTCCGAATCAGATAGCGGTTAAAATCGGTGGCGTTGTTTATAACGGTAGTGACGGTGTTCGTGCAAACGTCAGTGAGATCCATATGCACCCGGCATATCGCCGCGCGACGCTTTCTCATGACCTCGCGGTATTGAAGCTCGACTCTGTGCCTCAAGGTGTTTCTTCAGTTGAGATTGCGAATGGCAGTCTAACGCAATACGCGAGCATCGGAGATTGGCTCAGTGTTGCTGGCTTAGGGCGAACTTCTGAAGGAGGAAGCTCTCCGTCTCGATTGCAAGAGGTTGACGTCCCACTTGTGTCGGATATGACTTGCCGTCAAGCCGGTGGCAACTACACAACGGTTGGAGAAGTGTCATTCTGTGCGGGTATTCCTCAAGGTGGGATAGATTCTTGTCAGGGAGATAGTGGTGGTCCAATCGTCATCAATCGCAGTGGTGTAATTACTCAACTTGGTGTGGTCAGTTGGGGAATAGGTTGTGCTCGTCCTGGTATGTATGGGGTTTATAGCGATATCGCTGCTATGCGCAATTTTGTCGATGGTGTTATCGGAACAGTAACACCACCAAAAGAGAATGTTTCTGTTGGATACACCACCGAACAGACACTGGCATCATTTAATGTTGGGGAGTTACAGCAACATAGCTTTGTTATCCAGAATTCAGGGAACACCACCTTCACTGTGGAAAATGTTCGCGCGTTTGCTTCGGGTGTTACTGATGCAGCTGTTATTGCCAATGATCAGTGCTCTCAGGCGACGTTAGCAATGAATGCAAGTTGTCGTATTGATGTTGAATTTGGTGCTATTCAGAGCGGAGAAGCAAGATTGGCTTTGAACTTCAACGTTGATAAGACCAGCACACAATACCAAGCGTTAGTATCCGCTCAAGCGAAAACGGTGACAACGCCTCCCACAGATAGCTGTAAAACTGTATGGCAAGCCAGCTTAGTGTATCTCAAAGGAGATACGGTTACTTGGAATGGTAAAGTTTGGCAAGCGCAGTGGTGGACTCAAGGTGATAATCCAGCAGACTCAGGGCCTTGGGGTGTTTGGCAAAAAGTCGGCGATGCGAATTGCAAGTCTAACTAACGATCGGGCCAGTGAATTTGATTCGTTGACCATGAGATAAGATTCATTCTTGGTTTCAACGATCAGTACATAGTTACCATAACTGGGGTTTATTGTTTGCGAATAATAAGCCCTTTTTTATTGTGTCAACTATGAGAACCCACAAAATGTGTATGACTTTTTCCTGACGTTATCTTTATATAACTGGCAGAATTGCGATCAACATTTTATGTTTTGTCTGATTTTTGTCAGGTTTGCATTAAATTATTCTCCAGTGAGCGTTGAGATCAGGTTTTACGCGATCAACTCAGTTTGGCATAACTCGTTACTTAATTTTTGTCGAAAAAGATAAGATTAACTGCCATGATTCATTGGTTATCATTATGTTTATTTAAGGTCATATTTTGTGTTGAGACAGCTGTTATTACTCATCCTTTGTTTTATTTTGTTACCTGTTTCACCGATCTCTACGGCTAAAGCCACTGCGAGCGAAGTTAAAGGAGCGCTCTGTATTGTTCGCGCTGATGACAAGTTAGTGCTAGTTCATGAAGTATTAACGGATAAGATTTCTCTACCTGGCGGAACCATCATTGATGGTGAGTCTCCACAAGTTGCTGCTCAACGAGAAACGTGGGAAGAAACCGGTATAGTGGTTACGGTTGGAGAGGAGCTTGGCAGAACGGACACTGCGGTTTTTTACGACTGTATATCAGACTCTGACATTATCGCTTTTTCTATGAATAATTCTTTAGGTGGAAATGAACTGCCTATTTGGTTTGCCCCTCATTATGGAGTAGAAGTTGCGTCAGCGATGTTGCTTAGCCCATCTGAATTACCATCATCTTTATATCGTTATCCTGAGCAATGGCCACAAGCCACTCAGTTTTTTGATCAAGCTACCAAGCAATCAGTATCTTATGTGACTCAGTTGATCGAATCCGCGCCTTCATTTCGTCAGGTTGAATTGGCGTGGCTGATAGATTTACAGAGTTGGGTAGGGGCGTTGTCAGAAACGAGTTACGAGGTAGCTAGTCAGATCTCGAAACTCGTTATAGATCTGACAGAACCGACGGTACTACTCTTTCTATTTCCTTTAGCCATGATGCGCTTTGGTAGCCGGTTTGTGTACCGACTCTTTTTCGCAATTAGTGCAACGTCGCTTATGGTGCTTGTCGCTCAACAAGGCTTTTCGCTACCGCGCCCACATGTCTATATACCAATGATGGAGTTAACGCACAGCTTTGGCTTTAGTTTTCCTAGCTTGCCTATCGCTGTGTGGTTTTGTGTGCTGACGTTCTTGTTTCATAGAACCCAGTATTTTGGTTTGAATGGAACAACGGCAGTCTTCGTGTTCATCACTCTTACTGTGGTGTTAGGTAAGTTTTTCCTCGGCAGTGCCTTTATTTTAGATATGTTATTTGGCGCGCTGTTAGGCAGCTTGGTGGCTTGGCATGTTCTTCGACTGGAGACAAATCAAGATGTGAACGTTGATAAAGTTCTAAGCTCAAAAGGCGTCTGGTTCATTATGACTGCGGCAACATCGGTCATCTCTGTCATCTGGCCATTACCTGTGTTTGGTCGCTGGCTAGCAATTTTAATCACTGCATCAGCGTTGGTCATGACATTTAAAGAGTCGAAAGCACATTTAGATACTCGGCAGATGATCTTTGTAACGCTGGCATTGTTGCTTGTTGATCAACTCTATTTGTACTCGGCTAATATCGTATCGTTTAGCGGTTTGTGGTCATTAGTCTTGTCGACGTTACATTATCCATTATTAATGTTGTTATTTATGCTGCTTGCAAGGAAGCTGACTTGTGAAAACCAACCGAGCAAAACGTTGCTAGATTGATGGCTGTATTTGTTATCTATTAGTATTTGAGTAAAAACAAAGCCTTGCATTACAGCAAGGCTTTTACACGTTTAGTCTACGAACAACGCCGCTTGCCTATCTTGGACGGTTAGGGGTGTTAAACGTAAGAAGCTTAACGCAACAGACATGGCGGAAAGGGCTATGCATCGAGCACGAACTTTTCTATAGCTTTAGCGACACCGTGCTCATCATTACTTGCCGTAATGTAGTCAGCGATTTGCTTGGTTTCTTCCATTGCATTTGCCATCGCGATACCAAGGCCAGCGTATTTCAGCATGTGGTGGTCATTTTCTGCGTCACCCATACAGATAACTTCTTCCGGTTTAATTCCCAGATACTCGGCAATTGCGGCAACACCAATACCTTTGTTGCTCGCAGGGTTAAGAAACTCAAGGAAAAACGGAGCGCTTTGAACAACCGTAAACGCTTCGCGCATTTCAGCTGGCAGTGCTGCTATAACTTCTGTTAGTTTGCTTGGCTCTGCAACCATCATAGCTTTGATGATTGGATGATCGTCTTCTAGTGATTCGAAGTTCATCTCGGTGACATTTAAGCCATTTATCTTTGCTTCAATATCGGTGTAAGGGTTGTGTTCGTTGGTGATTAAACCATGAACTTGACTAAAAGCATGGACGTACGCACCTAGCTCTTCGGCTTTTCGCGCCACCAATTTTGCAGCTTTACCATCTATGATTTGCTGGTGGATGATGTCGTTTGTGCCTACGTTCTTGACCATCGAACCGTTGTAGTAAAGAACAAAATCTCGATCGGAATGGATATTCAGTTCGTCGAGCTTGTCTTGCATTCCTTCTAATGGGCGACCAGAAGCGAGAACGACAGTAACGCCTGCTTCTCGAGCTTTTGCGATCGCTTGTTTGTTTTCTTCAGAAATGGCTTTATCACTATTGAGTAGCGTGCCATCCATATCTAGTGCGATCAGTTTATACATCATTTCTTACCTTAAAGTTTTTTGGGAGCTGTCAGTGAATAAGGCTTGGTTTAACGTTAACCAGAAACCTATATTCATTACGCTATGAAACTACAAAATGGTCTATTTTAACAATTAATTTTTGGTTTAAATTGACCTAGACACGCGTGTCCATTATGGTCTTCGCCTCGAAATGTTATGAGTTGAGTGAGTTCTGCGTTGTATAAGCTAAATGAGATGTTTGAAACCATCCAAGGGGAAGGGGTTTTTACTGGAGTCCCTGCTGTTTTTGTTCGGCTTCAAGAGTGTCCGGTTGGTTGCTCATGGTGCGATACCAAACAAACGTGGTATGCAGATGAGAATGATCAACGTCAAATAGGCGATATTCTGGTGAAAACGGAAGACTCTCCGACGTGGTGTGTTGCATCTGCCGAGAACATCGTAGAGCAATATCAACAGCAAGGCTTTAATGCTAAGCATATCGTGATTACTGGTGGAGAGCCTTGTATTTATGATCTGCGCCCTTTAACAAAGGCGTTTGAAGATATGGGGTGCCAATGCCAAATTGAAACCAGTGGCACATCAGAAGTGATTACTTCAGAAAATACGTGGGTGACAGTGTCACCAAAAGTAGCAATGAAAGGTAAATTACCAGTGCTTAATAGCGCGTTAGAGCGGGCAAATGAGATTAAGCATCCAGTCGGTACCCAGAAAGACATCGACCACCTTGATGATCTTTTAGCAAATGCGAACGTAGCGGCTGAGACTATCATTGCACTACAACCAATTAGCCAGAAGCCTCGTGCTACGCAATTGTGTATTGATACGTGTATTGCCCGCAATTGGCGTTTGTCTGTTCAAACTCATAAATATTTGAGTATTGCTTAGACGAGAGACTCGTCATCATTCGAGGTAGCTTTTCTATCTAATCCCGGTTTCGCGAGTAATGCCGTTGGTAGCTTTGCTATCGAAACATTGTCGATATATCTAAGCAATTTATAGCGTTGTAAAAGCTAAGCAGTGTTGGCTGTTGTGGTGTAGTGCTATCTTTGGTTCGACAATCGTTTCGCATTTAATTGATGCCACCAATCTGGCGGCATCAAAATAAAGCTCTGTTGGCTGGAGTTTCACGCTGAGATAAAACGTTTAGAAGCTAACGCAAAAGGTTTTATCCCAGCGCTATTACCGCTAACAAAGACTATTTGCTCGCTAAGTATTCTTCTAAGCCGCTTTGTCGCAGTAGGCACGCTGGGCATTCACCACAGCCTTTACCAACGATTCCGTTGTAACATGTTAACGTATTGTTTTGGACAAACTCCAACATATTGTGCTTATCAGCTAGAGCCCAGGTCTCTGCTTTAGTAAGCCACATTAAAGGAGTCTTAATATTGAAGGCTTTATCCATACCTAAATTGCAAGAGAGATTTAGAGAGCGAATAAAGTTGTCTCGGCAGTCAGGGTAACCACTAAAGTCTGTTTCGCAAACTCCCGTAATGATGTCTTGAATACCAAGCTGGTAAGCATGGATACATGCGTAAGTAAGAAAGAGGATGTTTCTCCCTGGAACGAATGTATTGGGTACGTTAGCGTCGCTTAAGTCATTAGATACCGGAATGTTGTCTCTTGTCAGCGAGCTTATCGCTAACTCATTAATTGATTTTACATCCAGGACTTTGTGGCTTTTGATGTTAAGTTGCTTACCTAATTCGATAGCGATATCTATTTCATCTGAATGACGCTGGCCATAATCAAACGTTATAGCATGAACCTCATCATATGTATTTAATGCATCGATTAAGCAGGTCGTAGAGTCCTGCCCACCGGAAAAAACCACAAGTGCTTTTGTTGTAGCCATGTTGAACCCTTAGTTATGCTCTTTGATTCTTTGGTATTGATACGTATTCTTAGGCGTTTAATCCCAATTACGTACTCGACTTGTTCGTAGCGATTGCGTCCGCAATCAACTGGGCTGTGCTCTCAAGCACTCTTTGCTTGTCATCATTTGACAGCTTGTGGAGATTCACAGCAAGTTCAGCGGTGATTTCATCTTCACAAAAAAAATAGTTTAGAGGTACGTTTAGCTCATCTGCGATAAGTTTGAGCGTTTTTACGTCGGGAGTATGGCGCTCCCTTTCGTATTGGTTCATCCTTGCACTTGCAGAACTATCATCCATGCCGATACGGATGCCCAGTGCTTTTTGGGACAGATTCGCTTGTTTACGCGCATGCTTAAGGCGGGCTGGGAGTGGGTTATTAAACAACACTTAAAGTTCATACGAAGGACTTGGATGACTAAGATTATCTTAGTTTTTCTGATTTGTGTATACTAAGTAATGCTTAGTTATTGCCGAGGTCGCCAAG
Organism: Vibrio sp. 1557; assembly: GCF_033340175.1. Lineage (NCBI taxonomy): Bacteria > Pseudomonadati > Pseudomonadota > Gammaproteobacteria > Vibrionales > Vibrionaceae > Vibrio > Vibrio sp. 1557. Next base: position 460,721 of record NZ_JAWOVZ010000002.1, read on the forward strand.
GCCGTGTATGTATAGCTAAACAAGATTTCGTATCTTTAGGTTGATTAAGTGACGTTGAATCTACTTCTTCAAAAACTGCCGTATGGAGGCGCGGGAGGAGCGAGTAAGGGCACGAGAAACCGCAGCGATTTGTAGAGCAGAATTTGCTCTTCACATAAACGTAGTCGTCTAAGTTGAAGAGCAATATTGTTCTTGATGATCAACTATATACTTAAGTAAATAACTGTGTCGCACAATAGATCAGAGCTGCTGCTAAGCTCATATTGATGACTTTGCCATATCTCTGGAATTGCGATTGAAGTAGCTTTCCTGCAACGGCCCAAACTACGTTGCTAAGAAGTGCGATCAAAGCAAGAATGAGGCTAGTCGCTAAGATCCAGTAGATATTCTGAGTGTGGGGCAGTACGAACGTAGAAATAGAGGTAATTCCATAAAGAATGATTTTCACATTAACGAACTGCAAACCTAAACCTGTTAAGAAACTGATACCTTTAGAATTATCCGATGAAGTTTTGATCTCACTCGTAGCAAGCCCCCAAGCCAACCAAACAATGTAAGCTGCTCCAATCCATGTTAGCCAAGGTGTAATCACGGGCAAGAGGCTGATCATGTTATACGTGAAAGCGCCACAAAGTAGCATCAAAACAACATAGCCACAAAACATCCCCGAAATCACTTTTGTAGAGCGTTTTAGTCCATATTGCGTCGCGATGCTGAGCGATAAAATGTTGTTTGGCCCTGGTGTAATTGAAGTAATGATTACGTAAGTAAAAAATGCGGTGTAGATGGCGGTCATCTCTATCTCTCCTGTTTTTACTGCACTATACTTCGCTACAATTGATTAAAAAATTGAATAAATTAAAACTTAGACTTTTAATTTATTGAACTGTTGGTTGTGGAGTCTAGTCATGAATCTAAAACGCTTTCTTACTTTTAAAGCTATTGTTGAAGAAGGATCGTTTCTAAAAGCGTCACAGAAGCTTTATTGCACGCAATCAACCGTCACCTTTCAAATCAAGCAGTTGGAACAAGATCTGTCTTTGCAGCTGTTCGAAAAAATAGGGCGTAAGATGGTTTTGACTCAAGCAGGAGAAAAGATACTGCCTTACGTCTATGAACTGGCGCGAGTGATGGAAAATATTGAGGGAACAGCACAGCAAGAAAACTCGGAGCCGACCGGTGAATTGAAAGTGCTGGTTGCTGAGACTCAACTTGCTTATAAGATGGCTAATGTTTTAAAAGAGTTCAGGATCAGGGCGCCCAATGTCCGACTCTCTCTGCAATCACAAAATTGCTATCAGATTCGAGATGAGTTGATAGCGGATAAAGCTGATTTAGGTGTGTTTTATCGAGTAGGTAATGACGATACGCTCAAGGTCCACGAGTTTGAGCAGGAGCCACTGGTATTGGTTGCTTCACCGCTTTTAAAAGGGCTAGATTTAAAGAAGAGAGAGCAACATATTGATTTAGGGTTTATAAGCAATGGCCCTAAGTGCCTTTTTCGACGGATGTTTGAGAGCATTATTCAGGAGCGTGATATTAGCATCGACAACATGATCGAACTTAGCAGTATTAATACGATCAAAAATTGCGTTGAGAGTAATATTGGTATCTCTTACTTACCTCGTTTTACGGTTGAAAAAGAGTTGCAAGAGGGCAGTTTACAAGAGCTTGAATTCACCGAGTTTTCACAGATGATCAAGCCACTCTGTGCTTATCATGCTGGGAAGTGTGTGACGCCGGCGATGGAAGTCTTTATTGATTGTATGCGTAACGAGTATGAACGGTTTTCTACTTAGAGTCGGTGATCTTTAATATGTTCTATCTGACATAGTTTCGTTTTTACTCCTTTTTACTTTTTAAGTGGCTACTTATAATTTATTGATTTTTATTGCTTTGTTGTGAATCCGACTGTTGTGGGATGATAAATGGGATCTGAGGTGAAGAGCTATTTATTGACGGAAAGAGATAAGATATAAAAACGACGGCGTGTGATAACTAGATTAGATAAGGTTACATAATTAACAGTGTAATAAATGCCATTCTTTATGGATTATTTTCAACGAGACTTAATTGTTACGGTTCGTTATTATTAACTCGTTAACGCATCCATTGCTAGGAAGTTAACTTACGCATATTGTTTTTTTCATCATTTGCAGCAAATATAATTTGCTGCTTTTTTTTAACCAAAAAGTTCAAAGCTTGAACTACAAGCTCTGAACTCTTATTTATACTTAGTGATTTTCTACTTTAATAAGTAAAACACCGTTTAAAAGTATCGCGTAACCTAGTAACTCTAAGCTTTCTTCAACCAAGTTTTTCACATCTCTATTGTATGAGTTCCCCATGAACTCGACCCAAAAATCACCATACCCTGCAAAGCGTGAGAATAAGAAAACAATGAAAAATCCAATTGTTAATGTCGTGAAGCTAGAATGAGAAATGAAAAATTTTACCTCATTTTTTATGTTAACTATGTTATTAAAACAAAAATAACAGACCGAGACTATTATAATCCAAGCAGGGTACTTCCATGAACCGTGAGGAAAATACTGCTCTATGTGGTAGTCCATTTCTCTAACGAATATAACCATAAAAAATGAAGACATTATTACTAATATGTGTTTGAGTTCAAGATATTCCTTAGATTTATACAAACACATTAACGATGAAAAAAGCACAAATGCTATTTGAGTCATTTCTATAAGAGAGTTCTCCGATGTGCTTTTGTCCATTTGTACGCTAAAATAAATCGTTGCTAACGTATAAATAACCAAAAAAATAAGATAAGATATTTTATATACTAACAAACTAGTGACCGAGGTGTGTTTTTCTTTAATATACATCGTAACTTGTATAGGTGATGGATTTGTTAGTATTATAAATCAAGAATGTTTTATATTTAGTGAATTAAGCGCCATTTAGAATGGAACTTAATTCACTTAACATTAAACTTCTATGAATTTTAAATGTTCCTGTTTTAAATTATTGATTTTATTTGATTTTTATTTACTGTTAATTTTGGTTAAATAGAATCACCTAGCTTTTATTGAAATGCTTTTCCCATATTGGTGGTATGCCTATTTCTTCTTGAACGATATCAATGAATGCCCTAACCAATGGTGATTGCTGACGGTGTGAGTACATGGCATAAATATCACCAAAATCTTGAGTTTCATATTCTGGTAAAAGTTGAACTAAATTAGAAGACTCTAGGTTGTTAGGAAGCATAAATTGACCTATAAGTGCTGCGCCCAGACCTGACTTTACGCTTTCAATTATTAGCTCAGCTTCATTTACCATGTATGACCCTGATATTGGGTATGTATCTAAACCATCTGATTTTGCTTTGTCGTAGAATTTAAGTTTATCGACAATAAAATTACCATTTGAATAAATAATAAAAGGTAGCTTAACTAACTCATCAGGCGTTTCTGGGTTACCATGTTTTTCAATTAAATTTCGAGAAGCAATGATTGCAGTCGTATTTTTTGCTAATTTTCTTGCTACCATTGATGAATCCCTCATAGGTCCGATTCGAAAAGCAATATCAAAATTACTTCTAATCACGTCTACATGAAGATCATCTAGCATTAGTTCAACACTTGCTTTTGGGTACTTATGTAAAAACTTCTCTATCGAAGGTTGTAGATAGAGTTTTCCAAATAATGTTGAGCTTGAAATTCGTACTTTCCCTGAAGGCTCAGTCTGAAAGTTCTCCGCTATTTGTTGAGTATCATCAAGGAGTTGAGATATTTGGTCTGCTTTTTCTACTATTTGCTTGCCTACTTGTGTTAATGAAAGAGAGCGAGTCGTTCTGTTTAATAGCCTAACGCCTAAGTGCTCTTCTAACTGCTTGATGTGTTTAGATAAAACAGAGCGGTCGATATTCATCCCATCTGCTGCTTTTGCAAAAGATCCAGCTTTAGAGACTTCTAAAAGCAGGTGTAGTTTATTTGCTAAATCCACAATGTTTATCCAAGTTAGATATTAGCGTATTAGTTTCATGTATAACTGCTGCTCTGTCTAGAAATTATTAATATACTTAATAACCAAAAGAAAAGGGAGCAATAGCTCCCTTTAGTATGAATTTAAATGAGTATTTATATTATGGTTATAGTGTTTGACGTTTTTTGTTTCGACTGACTAACATATAAAAAACAGGTGTGAGTAGTAATCCAAATACCGTTACGCCTACCATACCCGAGAATACGGCAATACCCATTGCTTGTCGCATTTCCGCTCCGGCCCCTGTACCAATCATTAATGGAATAACACCAGCGGTAAATGCAATTGATGTCATTAGAATCGGCCGAAGACGTAAACGACATGCTTCCAAAATCGCTGATAAGGTATCTTGGCCATTGTCTTTAAGTTCTTTAGCGAACTCCACCATCAAGATGGCATTTTTACACGCTAGAGCCACAAGGACAATCAAAGCAATTTGTGTGAATATATTGTTGTCACCACCAATGAACCAAACACCTGCTAGTGCAGAAAAAATGGTCATAGGAACGATCAAAATGATAGCGAATGGCAGTTTTAAACTCTCGTACTGCGAAGCTAGCACCATGAAAACTAACAAAACAACAAGTGGGAATATATACACCATCGTGTTACCAGCCAAAATCTTCTGGTAGGTTACATCAGTCCATTCATAAACCATTCCCTCTGCTAGGTTTTTATCCAGTACTTCCTCAATAGCCGTTTGGGCTTGATCTGAACTGTAACCAAAAGCAGGACTGCCGTTTAGTTCTGCACTAGGGTAGCCGTTATAGTGCATCACGCGGTCAGGCCCAATCGTGGGTATGATCTCCAGTACAGCGCCGAGAGGAACCATTTGTCCGGCAGCATTTCTTACTTTGTAGTTAAGTATTTGGTCAGGTTCGAGACGATAGTTCATGTCTGCCTGGGCATTCACTTTGTATGTTCTACCAAACATATTGAAGTCATTGACGTATAATGATCCTAAATAAACTTGAAGCGCATCAAAAACCTGCTCTAGAGGAACACCTTGCAGCATCGCTTGTTCACGATCTATTTGGATGTCCATCTGCGGCACTTGTATACGAAATGTGGAATATAATCCCATCAGCTCGGGTCTTGTTGATGCCTCACTTATTACCAAGTTCAATTGCTTGAAGAGCTCATCAAACCCCTTGTTCGCACGGTCTTCGATTTGAAGCTTAAAGCCGCCAGTTGAGCCAAGTCCTTGGATTGGTGGTGGTGGAAAAATCGCAACGAAGGCTTCATCAATGATTGAAAAGCTCTTATTCAAAGATGCAACAATCGCATTTGCTCCGAGAGTTGGATCATTTCGTTTATCGAAGTCCTCAAGCGTAACAAAAACGATGCCACTATTCGGACTGTTAGTAAAACCATTAACCGATAAGCCTGGGAAAGAAATCGTTTGTGCTACGCCAGGTGTTGCCAGCGCGAGGTTTTCCATTTCTTTAATAACGGACTCTGTTCTATCTAAACTTGCTGCATCTGGAAGTTGGGCGATCGCAACTAAATACTGCTTATCTTGTTGAGGAATGAATCCCCCAGGAACCGCTTTGAATAGAGAAACCGTTCCCCCGAGTAACGCAATGTATACCACCACAACAACAAGGCTAAAGCGAATCAGCTTCTTGACCAGAGCTTGATATTGGTTCGAGCTATACTCAAAAATTCTATTGAATGGCGCAAAAACATACTTACCAAAAACCGCATCCAAGAGCTTGGTTAGCCGATCGGGTTTTGCGTTCTTATCTTGTAATAGCAGTGCTGATAAAGCAGGCGATAACGTCAACGAGTTAATTGCTGAAATAATCGTCGAGATCGTAATTGTTAGTGCGAACTGCTTATAAAACTGACCGGATAACCCTGTAATAAAGGTCGTCGGGATGAACACCGCACATAACACTAAAGCAATTGCAATAATTGGCCCGGTAACTTCGGTCATTGCTTGTTTCGTTGCTTCTAGTGGTGCAAGTCCATTATGGATGTTCCGTTCCACGTTTTCGACGACGACAATGGCGTCATCGACGACGATGCCTATGGCGAGAACAAGCCCAAACAACGAAAGCGTGTTAATCGATACTCCAAGCATTTGCATTACGGCGAACGTACCGATTAATGAAACAGGCACCGCAATGATAGGGATGATAGACGCGCGCCATGTTTGCAAAAACAAAATGACTACGACAACAACAAGTACAATTGCCTCTAGCAGAGTATGAACCACCGCGTCTATCGAACCACGAACAAAGACGGTCGGGTCGTAGGCTATTTCATATGAAACTCCAGCTGGAAAGGCTGTTTGTAAACGGTCCATGGTTGAACGAACCTGATTAGATAGCTCAATAGCATTAGCACCAGGGCGTTGGAATACGGGCATCGCCACCGCTGGTTTACCATTTAACAAGGCGCGCAGTGCATAAGAGTTTTGACCTAGCTCTACGCGTGCAACGTCTTTAAGACGCGTCAAAGCCCCTGTTTCGTCAACTTTTACTACAATGTCGTTGAATTCATCAATATTCTCCAAACGGCCCTTTACGTTCAACAAAACTTGGAATTGGTTTTCATTAGCGGCTGGTTGCGCACCTAATGAGCCTGCTGCCACCTGTTGGTTTTGAGATCGGACGGCTGAGACAACGTCCATTACGGTTAGATTTCTAGAAGCGAGCTCATCTGGATTTAACCACAAGCGCATTGAGTACTCATCACCACCGAAAAGGCGCACATCACCAACGCCTCCGAGCCGAGCTATCTCATCTTTCAAGTTTAAATTAGCGTAGTTAGCTAAATAACTGACTTCACGGCTAGAATCTGGAGAATATATATGCACAACCATAGTGAGATCAGGAGAGGCTTTTTCGGCAACAACTCCTAACCGTTGGACGGCTTCTGGTAATCGGGGCAAAGCTGTAGTGACGCGGTTTTGAATTTGAACCTGAGCTTTGTCCAAGTCCGTACCTAAAGCAAAGGTTACGGTCAATGTCATTCTGCCGTCACTGGTTGCCTGCGAAAACATATATAACATGTTTTCTGTACCATTAATTTCTTGCTCCAGAGGCGTAGCAACTGTTTCTGCGATTACTTTTGGGTTCGCACCAGGATAGTTTGCTGTAACTACCACTGTAGGAGGGACAACCTCTGGATATTCACTCACAGGCAACTGTAAAAGTGAAATTGCGCCTACTATTAATATCAATAGCGATAACATAGAGGCAAATATGGGTCTTTGAATAAAAAAGTGTGCAAATTTCATTCGGTTGTCTTCTTAGTCTTGAGCTAAACGTTTGTTTGGCAACGATGTTGAGTTTGAAGCCATAATCAATGAAGTGTTGCTAATATCTAGCGTGACATTTTTTGGTGTGATTTTGCTATTTGGGCCAACTTTTGCTGGGCCATTTACCGCAATAACTGAGTCGGCGTTCAAGCCATTCTCGATGGCACGAAATGTTCCGTAACGTTCGCCTAAGGTTACGATGCTGTATTGCAACGTATTCTCTTCATTGAGTGTTAATACAAAGCGGTTTTCTAGATCTGTGCCAATAGAACGCTCTGGAACGAGAACTCGTTCAACTGGTTTGGTTGTTGATATCTGAACTCGGCCAAACGATCCCACTTTTAAGTTTGATTTTGTTGCATCGAATACCGCTCGAACCTGCAAAGTACCGGTGTTTTCGTTGATGGAGTTGTCGACAAAGTCAACGCGTCCAAAAAACTCCTGCCCATTTTGTCCAGATAGTTCAAGACGAGTAGGTAAGTTAGAGTCGGCATTGATTGTCGAGAAGTAACGGTTCCAAGTTCGCTCATCGACATCAAAGTATGCATATACCTGATCGTTAGAGACAATGTTTGATATAACGCTTTGATTTGCGTTTACATTGTTTCCTTTAGTAATGAATGCTCTTGAAATAGTGCCGCTAATAGGGGCATATATCTTCGTAAACTCAAGATCTAACTTTGCGGATTCTAACTGAGCACGCAAAGCCATTAGTTCTGCAGAGCGTTGCTTTACTGCGGTATCTCGGGCCTCTGCTTGTTCCGCTGAGATGGCTTTTCGCTTAACCAGTTGAGCGGCTCTCTTTTGTTCGTTTGCTGCTTGCTCTAGCGCAGCTCGAGCACTCTTAACTTGCGCTTCAAGTCGTGAGACCTGAGCTTTGAAGGTTCGATCATCAAGAGTGACGAGTAAGTCACCTTTGTTGACACTCTGTCCGTCTTTGAATTCTACCGTTTCAATAACTCCGGAAACGCGTGGCATTAAAGAAACTTTCTCTGGGGCTTGAAGCCTTGTTGTAAAGGTGAACCACGATTGAACGGGCTCATAGATGACTTTGGAGACGTCTATCGTAGGTAAGGGAGTATTAGGTTGTTTGGTTATCTCTTCGTCTGCACAAGCAGCTAAAACGGATAAAAGGCCAATGCCGAAAACTTTCTTTAACATTTGTCGCGCCCTAAATGATTCTGTTCATACTAAAAGGAACGGCATTGTATTCATTGTACCTATGGGTAAATAGGCCCTCAGCGAACATAGAGTAGTGATAAAAATGCACGATTAAATATTGGTCAAAATGCTCACTTTTTGGTTTGAAAAAGGTCAGTTTAGGGTTTTAAAGACGTGGAGTATTATTAAATGTAATAAGCGATAATAGATAGGAATAACTAAACAGAAGCTAAAGATAGCGACGAAAATTAAAGTGTTTTTAATTCGTGCATTATTTGCAATTCACTGATGCAATTTGAACCATAAAAAATTGAAATTAATTTTGTAAAATCCATTTCCCATCACATAAAGAATAAAAACTAAATAAGGAATTGTGCAGTGGATCTCGCAAGCCAACTTGAATTACTACTGGATGTCTCTGAATACGGAACTTTTGCTAAGGCTGCTGACAGAAATCATATAGATCGTTCAGCTTTGTCAAAACAGATCAAAAAGCTAGAGGATGAATTGGGCTTACGGCTGTTAAACCGTTCCACGCGTTCGCTATCCCTGACCAATGCAGGTGTTGAGATGGTGGCGCAAGCTAAGAAAGTAAGAGAGGTTCTAACTGAAACTCGTAGTATTGCTGCTACATTTCAGGATGAACCGAAGGGTAACTTGAAAATATCAAGCTCCACTTTCTTTGGCAGAGCATACTTAAATCAGGCAGTTAAAGAGTTTATAAAACAGTACCCAAACATTACTGTAGAGCTGCTGCTCGATGATAATCGAGTCGATGTTATCCACGAAGGTTTTGACGTTGTGTTTCGTATCGGACCAATCCGAGAGTCCAATATGATAGTACGTAAGTTGGCAAGTAATAATATGGCACTGGTTGCATCGAAGAGTTTTATTGACAAGTATGGAACCCCGAGCTCTCCAGAAGAGCTTATAAAAATGCCAGCAGTAATATACTCGAATGCTAACTTTAAGGCGGATAAGCTAGGTATAGCGCCAAGCCAGTCATCAAGCGACGTTAGAACGTATAATATCAATGGGCAGTACTTCGTGAATGAAACTGAATTAATGCTCGATGCCGTAAAATCTGATCTAGGGTATGCTTTAATTGGGCAGTTCTTTCTTCAGGAGAGTTTGAGTAAACAAGATCTTGTACAGTTGCTTCCTGATTATAATCTTCCCGCAATAGGGGAAATATATGCAATGTATACTCACCGAAATCAACAACCATTAGCCAAACTGTTCATTGATACTGTTCAAAAAATAATAGGAACGCCTCCTGTTTGGATGGATTATCTCGACTAATATGAGTACTAGGACATAATGTTTTAGATTGAGGGCTTGTTTATATTTATCCATAGAATATGGTTGAATTTGCACTTTAAAAATAATTGCCACTGTTCATAATTTCACTCGATTCAAACAACACAAGTAGTGGTAATTAAATGAAAATGACAAGAACGTCGATCGCAATCGCAGCACTTTTCTCTGCAAGTGCTGCAAATTCAGCCGTAGTTTATGAAGATCAAGAATCAGTGTTAAATATTCATGGCCGAGCGCAAGGGATGTATTATTTCTCTGATGATAAAAATGCTGACGGAGATAATAGCTACATTCGTGTAGGACTTTCAGGTGAGTCTAAAATAAATGAAGATCTTTATGCATTCGGCTTATATGAGTTGGAATTTAAGTCTAATCGCAGAGATGCTGATGGGGTTGAAGATGATGAATTTGATATCCGAAAAGGCTATGTAGGAGTTGGTGCAGATTACGGAACAGTAAGTTATGGACGTCAATACGGTGCGGTCACTTTAGTATCTGATTACACGGATATTTTCCCGGAGTTTGGTAATGAAGCTGCTGGCGTAAGTGCGGATCTATATGGTACCGGTCGCTCCGATTCAGTATTTAAGCTAACGACAAGCTATGAAGGTTTGAATATTCATGTTAGCTATCAGGCTGAAAACGATGAAGTGTCAACAGATGCAGCCTCTTATGGTGCGGCGGCTGACTACAAGTTGCCATATGGCCTCAAAGTTGCGCTTGGTTACAACGAAGGTGAAGGGCAATCGGGTGCAGAAGATGCAGAGCTGCTAACGGGTGCTATTGCATTTGAATACGACAAGTTTTATGCCTCTGTTTTATACAGTGATGGTGAAAACTGGGCTAAAGATGGTTCTGAAAGTAATATTGATTACACCGGTATTGAAGCAGTTGCCACTTATGAAGTAACAGATAAGCTTTGGGCACTAGTTGGCTATAACAATCTAGAGCGTGATGATGAAGATGTCGTCGATTACTACTCACTAGGTGCAGAGTACGATTTGACTTCTAATTTTAAAGCACTAGCAGAATACAGAATTACAGATGTAGACAATGAAGACGATATTCTTGCAATAGCTGCGAGATATTCATTCTAAAAAATTAATAAAGCTAAAAAGCCTGAAACTATTTTCAGGCTTTTTTATTTATCGGTGTAAGTTCATAAGTGCTGACTTTCGTCCATATATAATGGATTATATTGATCGTTACTTGTTTAAGTGTTTTGAATATAATTGTTTTGTTAGCTAGTCCACTGCTAGTTTTCATTTTCATATTTTTTGAATGATGATTTTTTTCTTTGGCAACAAGAAGTATCTTGTTGCCTTTTTTTATTTTTACGTCTTATGGTTAATTAAAACAAAAAGAGTTTTTTATATATTGCTATAAACGAGAAAAATATAACGACAATTGTCAATCTTAGGTTGAGTTAATCTTCATAAAAAAGTGAACTCAATTTCAAGGGTCTTTTTCATTTAAGTGATGTGGAATCCATATGGCGAACCAAGTGAATGATAAAGCGCCAAACGACGAAATGTATCTCAATGAAGATTGGAAAAATTATTTTTATGTAAACGATAGAGGTAGGGATTGATACTGTTTATGTAAGGAGAGAGCGATTTATGAAAAGCCGTCGTTTCAATGTGATTAGACACCTTTACTTTCTTAAAATAGGAAGGGCTCTAAGAAAGTAAAGGTGCAGATGATTTTTTAGTTTTTACCGCCGTCACTTGTTCTGAAGTGATAATCGAAGTTTATGATTGCACGATATTTAACTTCATCACGGTTAAGTGCGTATTCTTCAACTCTCACCTTACTATCATCGATTGCAATATCACGAGGGAAACCGCTTCCAATGATGTTTAGACGATTTCTAAGTTCATGTTTTGATAGCGTTTGGTATTCATCGACAAGATCAAACGCAGAGCTATAAGCGGCATCTTTTGTCGTAAAGTCATTGAGAACAACTTTGTTTGTAGAGTGTTCGACATGAATACCAGCAGTAGCAGATAAACTGAATAATAATAGTGATGAGAGCGTCATTAGTTTTTTCATATAGTCACCTTTTTATTTGTATTACAAAGTCAAGATGTCCAACGAATCCTTGTTAATATCTCTCGACAAAGGTGATAGTGCCATTATAGAAATGTGCTGTACATCACATTTGTGACCATTGACTATGGAAGAATTGTCAACAATAAAACTCAAGCACTTTTGACATTACGGTCAATGTGAAAAAGCGAATATCTGTATGGTTTCGTTAATAATTAAACCACTTTCGGAAACGCTGACTATTCAGTCAAAGCGTATGTTTGTTGTCGTTATAGTGACCTGCCTACAACTTAATCACTTAATGCATGCAATTCAATTGCAATGCCTTGGTATAGATTTTCATTCAGATCTTCCGTCTTAGTGACGATTCTACAAATTCTAGTGATTAAAAAGTCATTATTTGTGGTTTTTTATTCTATTGTCGTGTATAAAAAAACTTTACAACAAATGATAAAGGAATATCCATGAAAAAGTTATTGTGTTTTGCTGCACTGGGGTTAGCTGTTTCGACGACGGTTAATGCAGACCCAATTTTAGACGACATCAAAAGTACAGGGGAGCTAAAAGTCTGCTTTGATTCTGGGTATATGCCTTTTGAAATGACAGCAAAAAATGGGCAGTACATCGGGTTTGATATCGATTTGGGTAAACAAATGGCGCGTGCCATGGATGTTAAGTTTGTGCCGGTAAACACTTCATGGGATGGCATTATCCCAACACTGTTGACTGGTAAGTGTCACATGATTATGGGCGGGATGACGATCACACCTATGCGAAATACTCAGGTGAATTTCGCTGATCCCTATGTGGTTATTGGCCAATCCATTCTCGTAGATCTCAAACATGAAGGTAAAGTGTCTAGTTACCGTGATCTCAATAGTCCAGAATATGTTGTTGCAACTAAGCTTGGGACAACGGGTGAGCAAGCGGTAAAACGATACCTTCCGAAAGCTAAGATAAATCTATACGAAACCCAGTCTGAAGCGGTACTTGAGGTTGCCAACGGAAAGGTAGATGCGTTTGTTTATGACTTTCCTTACAACTCTATTTATGTGGCGGAAAACAAAGGGCAGTTAATGCACTTGGCTAAACCGTTTACTTACGAGCCTTTGGGTTGGGCTGTGCCGCAAGGAAATCCAGATACGCTTAACTTCTTAAACAACTATTTACGTCAAATTAAGGGCGATGGAACTTACGATCGCATTTACGATAAGTGGTTTAACGACGATAAATGGTTAAAGCAAGTTAAGTAATCATTTTGTTATTGTAGAGGAGCGGTTAGCTTCTGGCTCGGTTCATCGCCAACCAAACGGTTCGTGCTGTGAAGCTAACGCTTTTCTTTATTCAAATACCCAACCAACTTTAATCAAAGTCATTCTCGGAATCACATGCAAAATAACTTTAAATCCCTATTGTGGAACGCTGTTTTTGTTCTTGTTTTGCTATCAATTTGCGGTCTTGTCTATCTGTCAGGTAAGCGAATCGATTACAGCTGGAATTGGGAGCGTGTCCTTCCTTATATTGCCACTAACGCTGCTTCATCCATTACCGCGCCTGTCGATGGGAACATCATTCTCGACGAGAATAACCAACTGGCTCTGGAGAGTATTCATGGTGATATTGTTCTTGAACTAAGCCAATATAAGTCTGTCGACGTCTATGAAGGTGATCTTATTTTTGAAGGAGATACCTTAGCAACTATAAAAGAGTGGCGCTCTGGCCCAATTTTAGATGGTGTTGTGACGACCATTAAAATCTCGCTCTGGTCACTTATCATTGCTCTAGCGTTGGGCTTAGTTGTCGGACTAATGCGTATATCCAGCAATCCGGCATTAAAAAAGCTGGCGCTTGTGTATGTCGAGGTCATTCGTGGAACGCCTCTTTTAGTACAGATTTTTATCGTTTACTTCTTTATTGGTACTGTGCTTGACCTTGAGCGTTTTACTGCGGGAGTGATAGCGCTCTCCGTGTTTACCGCCGCTTACGTCGCAGAAATTGTGCGGTCAGGAATCCAGTCAATCCCAAGAGGACAAATGGAAGCGGCGCGTTCACTAGGAATGAATTATCCCAAAGCGATGATTTATGTCATTTTACCTCAAGCGTTTAAGCAGACATTACCTCCCTTAGCCGGGCAGTTTATCAACCTGATAAAAGATTCCTCACTTGTCTCCGTGATTTCGATTACTGATCTGACAAAAGCGGGCAGGGAAGTCGTAAGTGGTAGTTTTGCCCCATTTGAAGTTTGGTTTACCGTTGCGGCCCTTTATTTGCTTCTAACTAGTACCTTATCTTGGGCAATACAAACGTTAGAAAAGAAATTGGCAGCAAGTGATTAATGGTGGAGTCATTAATGGAATACATTATTTCAGCAAAAACAATTAATAAAATTTACCCTAATGGCTGCCATGCGCTCAAGGACGTATCGGTAAATGTAGAAAAAGGGGAAGTGATTGTCATCGTAGGACCGTCAGGTTCTGGTAAGTCAACATTCTTACGGACGATCAATCAATTAGAGACAATAAATAGTGGGTCTATTATCGTAGATGGTATCGATATGTACCACAAATCTACGGATATCAATAAACTACGCGCTGATGTGGGCATGGTATTTCAAGGCTTCAACCTTTTTCCGCATAAAACGGCGATAGAGAACGTCATGTTAGCACCTTTAAAGGTTTCTAAACGTGACCCTGAATCGGTGAAGAAAGAAGCAAAAGATTTGCTTTATAAAGTTGGTCTGTCGGAGAGAATGGATAATTATCCTAATCATTTATCAGGCGGACAGCAGCAGCGCGTCGCAATCGCTCGTGCGTTAGCAATGAAGCCCAACATTATGTTGTTTGATGAACCCACATCAGCACTAGACCCTGAAATGGTTGGAGAAGTTCTTGATGTGATGAAAGATTTGGCCAAGGACGGAATGACGATGGTAGTGGTTACTCATGAAATGGGTTTCGCAAAAGAGGTCGCTGATAGGGTGTTGTTTATGGAAGATGGTGAGCTTTTGGTTTCTGACTCTCCTGAGCGATTTTTTGATAACCCCACCAACCCTAGATTGCAGAAGTTTTTATCTAAAGTATTATAATAAAAAGAAAATTTGATTGAGGGCGAGTCCCTCAATCACTTCATGCACTATTGTGGCTCGTAACGTTCGCCTCGCCGAGAGACATAGATAATGGGCTTTTTACTCGAAGTTAATGGCGATAACATTAGCTTGGTCCGAATGAAAGGTCTGGTAAATACTAGAGTGTTTAATCAGCCATTAAGTCTTTGTTCACTTTAAACATAACAATTTCATTTTGAATTGATAAAAATTGTGTTTGAATAGAGCTTATGGATGTTTGGCGGTATGGATGTCTAAATGAAGAAAGTAACAATTTTAGATGGTGGCATGGGGCGAGAGTTAAAACGTATTGGCGCCCCTTTTTCTCAGCCGCTTTGGAGTGCACAAGCGCTAATTGAATCACCACAATATGTAAAAATGGCGCATGAGAATTTCATAGACGCTGGCGCAGAGATTATCACTGTCAACAGTTATGCATGTGTTCCATTTCACTTAGGCGAGGAACTCTATGCAAAACGGGGGACTGAGTTAGCAAAATCTGCAGCCAAAATTGCCAGAGATGTAGTCACCAGCTCTAACGATAGAGTGCTCGTTGCGGGTTCTCTTCCTCCTGTAATGGGGTCTTACAGGCCTGAATTATTCGAGCCGAAAAGGGCACTGGAAGTGGCTTCTGAGTTATTTGAAGCTCAAGATCAATATGTTGATATTTGGTTAGCTGAGACCGTGTCTAGCCTCGCTGAAGTTGAAGTTCTATCAATAATTTTAGCCAAAACAGATAAGCCCAATTATCTTGCTTTCACCTTAATGGATGAGCCTAACTCTTTGCCTCGCCTTCGCTCAGGGGAATCTCTTAAAGTCGCGGTTAATACGCTGTTGAAAACAAATGTTTCAGGTATCTTTTTCAATTGCTCTATTCCTGAAGTTGTCGAGCAAGCGATCATAGATACACAAGCAGTATTGAGTGAGTCAGGTGGAGAATTGACGATAGGTGTTTTCGCAAATAGCTTTGCTCCGATAAAGCAAGCGCACCAAGCCAACGAGACCATTCAGGAAGTTCGTCATTTCTCTCCGACTGAATATCTTGAGTATGCTAAAAAGTGGCATGCGCAGGGAGCAAGCATTATTGGTGGTTGCTGTGGGATTGAACCACGTCATATTAAATTGCTAGCGACTTGGAGAGACACTCTCGAAAACGCCTAATTTTGGTGAAGCGCAGGGAAGTATTGCAAGAGGTTTTGTTTTTCATTCATCGTTATAGACAAAATAAAGGTCTTTCATATCTGGCAAAGTAACAAGATGCTTTAACTTGCTCATTACTTTGCCAGTTTGCCTCGAGATCTTTATTAATTATTTTTGGTTCAGATTAACGACAATCTTTCCAACGGTTCTCTGATTTCGCATGTCCAAGAGTGCGTTACCTACATCCTCTAAGCCGATGATCTTCAGTTTCGGCACTTCCAATTCTCCATTTTCTAATAGCTCAGACACTTCTTTTCCGGCAGTAACGATACTTGCAAACCCTCTCTCGCCAAAGACGTGACCAGAGCCCAAACTTATTTGGTGGAAGCCCAAGCCTTTTAAGAAGGCATCTGGATATTGAGAAGGGTCGACAGTCTTGACGAGCTCCACCATTTCTCCCTCAAAGGTTAACACCGAGGCTGCAATTCGGTCGTTATCACCGCCTACACAATCGAGTGCAACCTCAACGCCATGATTTCCGGTAATGTCCATTACTCGTTGAACTACATCTTCATGATGATAATCAATCGTATGGGTTGCTCCTAACGAGGACAAATATGCGTGATTAGCTTCTGAACTAGTAGCAATGATCTGTTCAACACCAAATGTCTTTGCTAGCTGAATAGCAAAGCTTCCAACGCCGCCAGCACCTCCGGCGATAAAAATGCTGCTTCGATTTGAAATATCGAGCTTGTCTACCAAAGCGCGATATGCGGTCCAGGCTGCGCAAGGTGTAGATGCTGCTACTTCAACCGGAACCTGAGGGTGCTTTATAAGCGTTCTTGAATCATGGATAGCAAATTCAGCGAATCCTCCGTGATGGCGTCTCATGTTTCCGTGATACAACACTTTATCGCCAACCTTCCAATCAACGACCGCATCGCCTACAGAGACTATTTCTCCTGATACGTCTAACCCGCCAACAAAATTGTTATCCATGTTAGTGACCATGTCTGACCAATAATGAATTTTTGCATCGACAGGATTCAAACCAGCAGCGTTAACTTTAACCAATACATCAAATTGGGTTTCTAGTTTTGGTGTAGGTAATTCGGATAAAGAGAAAGTATCGTTATCTCGTTGGTAAGTTATCGCTCTCATAGGTTTTCCTTATTATTAAGAATGGTCGAAAGTCATACTAACTCAGAGGGTGCTGCTGCAATAATTATGGCTTTTTCTTATTTTGATAATTTTAGGTTATGTTTGATAAAAAGGATTCGAGATGCTCTGAAATTATCATCGACAACCAGTCTGCATAGCTAACGACATGTAACTTTATGATAAGTAATGACTAGTTTTATTATTCCATTTTTATGGAAATATTCTGTTGATCTTTTGTTTTGTGATTCTATAATTCCAGAAATATAGAAATAAAGGCTTATCTATCAGGTAAGCTTGTTAGCGAAAAATGACGAGGAGAGTAAATGTGAATACAGAAATTATAACTATGGCTAAAGAAGCGCTGGATATGTTTGCGTTTCTAGCAACTGAACTTATCATCTTATTTCTGGCAATTAGCTACATTGTCGGTGTGTTGCAAGATTTTCTAACGCCAGAAAAAATTCAATCTATTCTAAGCTCGAAAAAGGGTAAAGGTTACTTCATTGCTGCGTTGCTAGGTTCGATTACGCCTTTCTGTTCGTGTTCGACCATTCCTTTCTTAAAAGGCTTGTTGCGTGCAAGAGCAGGTTTTGGACCTATGATGGTGTTCCTATTTGCAAGCCCGTTGCTTAACCCAGTGATTATTGGCTTGTTTGTGGTGACTTTTGGTTGGAAAGTTGCGGTATTTTACTTTGCTATTGCGATGTCAGTATCAGTGGTAGCAGGCTATGTACTTGAAAAACTAGGGTTTGAACGTTACGTCAAACCAGAAGCATATCAAGCGGTAGGTTCTTCTTCGTGCGGTACTTCTTGTGGCGATTCAAGCAAGAAAAAAGAAGAAGCGAGACCAGCATCAAGCTGTGATACCAGCGCCTGCAATGAACCTACGCCAGTTGCGGCGAAAACATCTTGTTGTGGTGATGCACCAAAACCTGAACCTAAAGTGGAAGTATCTTGCTGTTCATCTGGCGGTAGTGCAACAGCGACAGTCGTGGAAGAGAAAGAGCCTAGCCGCTGGGTACGTATTTGGCAATCAACTTGGAAAGACTTTAAGCAAGTGTTCCCTTATCTCATGATGGGCATTGCGATTGGTTCATTTATCTATGGCTTCATCCCGACGGAGTTCATTGCGGAGTTCGCTGGTGAAGCGAAGTGGTACGCGATTCCGGTCGCAGCAATCATTGGTATTCCATTGTACATCCGTGCAGAGGCGGTCATTCCACTTAGCGCGGCACTAGTACAAAAAGGTATGGCTCTTGGATCTGTTATGGCGCTTATTATTGGTAGTGCTGGCGCAAGTCTTACAGAAGTGATTTTGTTGAAATCAATTTTTAAGAACCAAATGATCGCTGCCTTCCTAATCGTTATCTTAACGATGGCCATGGGAGCGGGTTACTTATATACGTGGGCTTTTTTATAAAAATAACCCTCGGGCGATTGCTCGAGGGCTCTGTTTTTGTCGCCATATAGGGAAAGGGAAGTTTCCTATACCGCGCAGGCTATAAAAAGATAAAGAGGTTACTCGTAAACACTATAGGAGAAATACTTGCTGGCGATGGTTTTATGCTTACCGCTCTGGATCAATTTTTGTATTCCGCTATCGAGTAATGCTTTTAATTCTTTGTCTTGTTTTCTCACTGCTACGCCAATGCCACGGCCGAACCACTTTTCCTCTGTAAACGCTGGTCCAGTAAAGTGATAGCCTTCACCTTGTGCAGTTTCAAGAAAACCAGCACTTAAACCGATTGAGCCGCCAAATACAGCATCTAACCGTCCATTGAGTAGATCGGTAAATGCCTCGTCGAACGTACCATAACGACGAATATCAATATCTGGATACAAGGCAGAAAGGTACTTATCACCAATTGTGGCTCTTTGAACTCCAATAGATAAACGATTTAGGCTGCCGTCATCCATGTTGATTTCTCTATCATTTTTCATTACAAAACGAGTCGGTACTTTTGCATAAGGGACGGTGAAATCGACTTTCTTTTCTCGTTCTTCGGTGATTGTCATTGCAGCAATAATCGCATCGTTCTTGCGACTAAGGAGAGAAGGGATGATGCCATCCCAATCCATTTTTGAGATAACGCACTTTACTTCTAACTCTTTGCATAACGCGTTAGCGAGGTCGACTTCAAACCCTTCTAGCTTTCCCTCTTTTGTCGTCCAGCTAAATGGAGGGTAAGCCCCTTCAACAGTGAAGCGAATTTGTTTCCACTCTTTCGCATGGCTGAAAACTGAAAATAAGCTAATAAACAATGCGACTATCCATTTCATAAATGTTTCCTTGTAACTATTTGGAAACCAATGTTTAACACAAAGTAAGCAAATATCAATGAAAATGCATATATGTGTGACCTTTCGCCCGCATTGTGTGAGCGAAAGGTTTTGCGTGTATTACAGCTTATCTTCAATAGTTACGAGGGGAACTCTCGTTGAGACAGCGTGAAGTGCAATGTTGTGAATCATTTCATCGACCGTGGTACAGCTATCCATTAAGATCGAAACATCATACTTGTCCGCAGATTTTGAGATAGCAGTATGTGTGACGCAGTTTTGTGTCATCATTCCGCATACAAGTAACTCCGTTACATTTTTGCTTGCCAATACTTCTTCTAAACGTGTTCCTTCAAAGCTATCTGCGAAGTGCTTTACCACGATTTCGGAATTCGGCGCTAAAGCAAGAACTTCTGGGTGAATATTGGCACCGTCGCTGCCTTCATTGAAGAATGGGGCAATGCCCATGGCAGGATCGGCAATATGCTGAATATGAATCACAGGAATGTTTTGCTCATTGGCTTTAGTTATTGCTCTCTTAACATTGTCTAAAGTTGATTCTGTATTCCATAAAGGAAACTTTCCTTCTGGGAAATAGTCGTTTTGCAAATCAATTACAAGTAGGGCTTTTTGAGTCATTTTCTTTTCCTTTTATTGAGGATCATTGCGGTACGAATAATATAAAGACTTTTAGCCACCTTCTTTAGAGTCTAAAATGACACAAAAGAGTCAAAAAGCGACACTTGAAGATAAATGAAAATAGCACTCGTTAATTACCCAGATAGCTCGCAAGCCTCCGTATATGGTTTAAGCGAACTCTTCGAGATGGCAAACCGTGCGGCGGCTAAATTGGGCGTTGATGTGCACTTTGAAGTAGAGATATTGGATCACTGGCCAAACACGCACTTCGATGTGAAAACAGCGGTAATGATTCCGCCTAGCGGCACTGGTCAATATTACTTAGAACCAGAGCCAGAGCTACTCGACTGGTTAAATGTCCAATATAGTAAAGGTGCGATTTTAGCCTCCGCCTGCGCTGGTACTTTTATTCTTGCTCAAACCCAGTTGCTGACCAATAAGTCTTGTACAACACACTGGGGCTTGGCTCCTTCATTAGCGAGTCAGTTTCCCGATATCCACGTAAGACAAGAAGCCATCCTTATTAACGAAGGAACGATCATTACGGCTGGGGGTATGATGTCATGGGTGGATTTAGGTTTGGAGTTGGTTTCCTTATTTGCGTCACCGGCAGTAATGCGCCTGTTAGGCAAAATGTTGGTTATTGATACTGGTCCGAGAGAGCAACGCTTTTATCAACAGTTTACCCCAAACTTCCAACATGGTGATGAGGTAATTGTTCAACTACAGCACTATATAAACGATCATTATCAAGGAAAACTGAGCAATAAAGAGCTTGCAGAGTTGAGTTGTTTAACAGAAAGAACATTGCAGCGACGCTTTAAAAAGGCGACAGGTTTCAATGTTAACCAATACATACAAAGCTTAAGAGTACAAAAAGCTTGTGATTTACTTGAGTCGACAACCCTAACATTTGACGCAATATCATTTAGAGTGGGTTACCAAGATGTGAGCGCGTTCAGGAAAATATTTAATAGAATCGTAGGTTTAACACCGAAGTCGTTCAGATCTCGGTTCTGTTCATGAACGCCAGAAGTAAGATAATGTTGGTATTAAACATTTATAACTCAGAAGCAAACACCGCATATTTTTACAAGCTGGCTTAGCGTGATGAAAAGGGATAACAAGCTAAGCCAACCGTAGCGTTCTCCTATTTACTGAACATTTTGTAGAATGCTTAAAGGGTTCTCAAATTACAATGACTTGTATAGGCGGTTGTTAATCACAAAAGCTATGTGATTTCCAAAACCAGTTTCCCAATATGTTGCTTGCGTGAAAATACTTCTTGCGCTTGACCTATCTGGTTCAAGGGAAATGACTCCGCGACTAAGGGACGAATTGCGTTCTGTTCGATATAGCGAACCAAGTTACCGAATACTTCTGGTGCCAAAACGGTACAACCAAATAACGTTAGGTCTTTAAGGTAAAGAGTTCTTACATCCAGCTCGACAATTGGGCCGCCTATGGCGCCGGAAACAGCGTATCTTGATCCTGGCTTTAGTACCTGAAGAAATTGTGGCCACTGCTCTCCTGCGACCAAATCAATCACTACGTCAACGCTGTTTTCTCCGAGAGTCGCCGGCAAATTTGCATCGCGAGGGATAACTTGGTTTGCTCCTAATGCAGTGACCTGTTCTTTCTTTTCTGGGCTGGCGATAGCAATGACGTATGCTCCACGCGCCTTCGCCAGTTGGATTGCGGCAGAGCCAACACCACCGGATGCCCCTGAAATCAGTACGGTATCACTCGTTGTGACATTAGAGCGGACAAGCATGTTCTCGGCAGTTGAATAAGAACAAGGGAAGGAGGCCAAATCGATATCCGATAAACTACTATTCACAGCAAATGCATGTTTACTGTCAACAACAGTGAACTGAGCAAAGCCACCATCACATTCTGAACCGAAGTACCAAGGCGAGCTAAGTGCTTGACTGTTGAAGCGCGTAATACATGGTTCGATAAGCACACGCTGACCGATTCGTGATGGGCAGATATTCTCACCAACAGCGACGATGGTACCGCATACATCGGCACCTTGGATTCGAGGGAGAGATAGCGCGTCTCCTGACCAACTTGCATCCATGCTATTGGCGTCGTTTTTAGAATACCATGCTGTTCGGGTATTGATGTCGGTGTTATTGACTCCGGCGGCGGCTACTTGGATCAATACATCATCAGGCGAGGGGACTGGCACAGGTAGATCATCGCGGTAACGAAGCATATCTGGCCCACCATGACCGATAAGTTGGACGCCTTTCATGACTTTCGGGATTGTGGTCATTTATTGTTCTCCTTCATTAGTTCTAGCAGAGTGTGTTCAGCGGATGCAAAGGCAGCGTGACCGAGAACCGGCCATGCGTTGGATAGACCTTCATGTAACAAGAAGAGTGTGGTTGCGAGGTCTTCTCGCTGACTTAGTTGGCCCATAAGCTGACGGACCGCCAATTTGTGTTGTTTTACTGCTTGATTAATCGATAGATTTTCTGGATAGGCTGCTAATGCATTGATGGACATGCAGCCATTCGGTGCAAACTCCTTCATCCAATCCTCGAGGCGAGTGAATAGGTGTAATACAGCCGGTGTTCCATTGGCAGGGGCGTCTTCGAGCAAAAAACTCAAATACCTTTGATGGCGATGCTCGAGAGCTGCAACAATCATCGCTTCCTTGGAGGGGTAGTATTTGTACAGGGTTCTCAGGCTGACTTCGCAGGCGTTTTTGAGTCGGGGCACACTCGGCTCGGCGAAGCCATACTGACTGAATGCTTTTTCTAGGCTTGCTGCGATTTTTTCTTTCACTATTTGATACACCAGGTAGAACGTTTGTTTTACTTAAGGGTAGAATAAACTTTCTACTTCAGTCAATGGTGTATTTAAACTCTGTATTGAAAGCCCGACGTAATGCCGGGCTAACTTAAGTGATTTTTATCGATTTGGAACGTGAATCAGTGTGCCGTTGCGTGCTGCTCTCCACGCTTGTCTAGCATTCCGCTGAAACGGGTTAGTAGTAGAGCACCTAATACTACGATCGCGCCAATCCAAGGTGTGTGCATCAGCCCAGCATTGGCCACGATAAGGCCACCGCCCCAAGAACCCAGTGCAATACCTACGTTAAATGCAGCAATGTTGAGACCAGAAGCGACGTCGACTGCATCAGGTGAATATTTCTCTGCTAGTTTGACAACATAAACTTGAAGCCCTGGAACGTTACCAAAGGCAAACGCACCCCAGACAAGAATGGTCACTACTGCAGAAATTGGATTAAATGCTGTGACACTAAACACGAGCAATACCACAATTAGGCCCGAGAAAATCGCTGTCAGAGCTTTGATTGGCCCCATAGAGTCGGCCATCTTTCCGCCCCAGATGTTGCCGAATGCGACTGATACACCATAAACCAACATAATTAGGCTGATAGCGCTAGAGCCAAACCCCGAAACTTGTTCCAAAATAGGAGCCAAGTAAGTGAAGGCTGTGAACGTACCACCGTAACCGAGCGCGGTGATTGCGTACACCAAAAGTAGACGAGGTTGAGTCAAGACTTTTACTTGCGATGACAGCTTGGTTGCTGGTGGTTGTTTCAGATTACTCGGCACTAGTAGAGCGCTTCCTATCAGTGCGATGATTCCAAGGATCGCGACGATTAGGAAGGTTGCCTGCCAACCAAATGTCTGGCCAATCCAGGTTCCAAGTGGCACGCCCGTCACTAGAGCTACGGTCAGACCGGTAAACATAATAGCAATTGCGCTAGCGGCTTTTTCTTTTGACACTAGGCCAGTGGCGATAGTCGAGCCGATCGAAAAGAACACACCGTGTGCAAGCCCGGTCAGTATCCTTGCTGTAACTAGTGTGTTGTATCCAGGTGCTTGCCAGGCTAACAGATTGCCAAGAACAAACAGTGCCATAACAGAAAGCAGAACGTACTTTCTTTTCCAGTTACCAGTCAGCGCTGTTAAAACGGGAGCACCAACCGCAACACCAAGTGCGTACAGGCTAACTAAAAGACCCGCTGAAGGTAATGATACGTTGAGGTCGGAGGCCATAGTCGGTATCAGACCGACAATTACAAACTCCGTGGTTCCAATAGCAAAGGCGCTAAGCGTCAATGCAAGTAAAGCTAAAGGCATAACAACTCTCTCTTATAATCATTGAATATGAATGGATAAACGAATAGCCCGTTTCCATGTCGTGTATTATTAAAGAGTTATTCGTTGCGAAAAATGGTGTTTATTACAAAATACTTTTGTTATAAATGATGAAAGTGCGCAGTTAAGAAAGGGGATGAAATGTTAACCCGATCAGATGAATTAGAGATTCTTATGGCAGTTGTGGATAGTGGTGGATTTTCTTCCGCTGCTGATGCACTAGGTATTCAAGTCGCTAGGGTATCTCGTGCGGTTAGTAAAGTTGAATCACAGTTGGGGGTAACCTTGCTGAATCGCACGACGCGCAGAGTGGAAGTTACTGAGGAAGGGCATCAGTTTGTTGAAGCGGTTCGCTTAGGTTTACTACAAATACAGCAAGCTGAAGAAGAGATCATCACACGAGGTGAATTACCCAAGGGGCGCTTAAGAGTTGATGCCGCTAGCCCATTTGTTTTACATCAACTCGTGCCGTTAATTCAGCCATTTAAAGAGGCTTATCCTGATATTCAACTCGATCTTACCTCTAATGAGGGTTTTGTGGATCTATTGGAAAAAAGAACCGATGTGGCGATACGTATTGGACGATTATCGGATTCAACACTGCATGCTAAACCTTTAGGAACAAGCCCACTATTTATCGTTGCCACGCCTGGTTATTTATCTAAACGAGGTTTCCCTGAAGCGGTGAGCGATTTGCGCAGTCATAACTTGATCGGTTTTTCTGGCGCTAAAGTGTTAAATCAGTGGCCATTACGAGGGTTTGAGATGATAGAGCCTGATATCCTATCCAGCAGTGGTGAAACGGTTAGACAGTTAGTGCTGGCAGGGAACGGCATTGCATGTTTATCTGGCTTTATGGTGAAAGATGATCTTGATTCTGGACGGTTAGTGGCATTGTTTGAATCGGAAAAAATCACAAATACTGGACGAGAACAGGTCAATGCTGTCTTCTACAAATCTTCTTCAGTCTCTAAACGTATTTCCGCGTTCATCGACTTTATTCAACCAAGACTTACTTTAAAATAACTCTATTATTGTTGTTTTAACAAAAGATTTTTGTCGTTATTGCAGCTTTTGTTTTTCCAAGTGCCAAGCCTAGCGTGCCACCCCTTAGTAAGGTGGCACATATTTTTATTTGATCTTAGTTAAAGCGTGGCAACACGTACTGAGCGATCTGTTCCATTGATTTCTCAATTGGTTGGCTATTACGACGGAAATGCAACCCGATGTGATTGACTCCTGCTTCTTGCATTTTTTCTAGCTCATCGCTCAAGCCATTGACTCCGGCCCGGATACCAAAGTGATGCCGAACGACTGGTGCATTTGGGTTATCGACTAAATCAAGATGAATAAAGCTGGCGTAGGGTTTGTTTCCCGCTACGGAGCGCCAAAGTACAACGCGGTGTTCATGATCATCAGGTGTGCCTGGGTAGGCGAGCCAGCCGTCTAGGTTTTCTCCTATCCATTGTGGACTTTGCTGCGCTAACCCTGCGACATAGATAGGAATATCAGCAAACTCGGGTAATAACTGTAGATCGTTACCCAGCTTATCATTTTGCGTATCTTTCAAAATCTCTACACTTTCTCGAAAAGCCGAGCCACGGCTGTCAAAGTTAGCGTTAAAAACGGGATATTCACTAGGACGGTCTCCACTAGCCACACCGAGTATCAGGCGGTCACCACTTAACTCGTTGATGGTCGCAGCGGCTTTTTTCACTAGCCAAGGTTGTCTTAACGGTAATACTATCGCTGCTGTCCCTAGTAGAATGTTGTCGGTGCACGCAGAGAGATAGCCAAGATAACTGAACGGTTCATAAATTTGTGCCGCGTCTCCAAAGTTAGGGTCGTACAACGGGACATCTCTCACCCACGCTACGTTAAAGCCTAACTTATCGGCTAACATAATACGCTGTTTATGTGCACTCATGTCTGGTACGCCGAACGGTTTTCGTTGGAGCAGGCGTTTTTTCTGGCCTTCTTGGGTCCAGTCATTATCTAGGGGGAGCTCAACCCCGATGGTGAATCTGTTACTTAAATCTTTATGCATTATGAAGCCTGACTATTACTGTGAGTACTAGGAGGCAAGGTGCCTCCCTGATATTCAGGACACTATGAGATTTTTGTTGTGAGAAAAAGCGGCAAAAAGACAAAAGTGTTTTGCCACAAACAGCGGTGGTCTTTAAAGGAACTGGTGGTTCTCTACCTTGATTTCTTGCTTGATGAAGTCAATAAAAGAGCTGATCCGGCGTGAGGTACTGGCATTTTTGTAATACACCGCATGAACGGGCTGTTCGACATTATGCGTGTGTTCACTAAGCACGCCCACTAAGCGACCAGCTTGTCGGTCAGAGTAGGTCATAAAGTCAGACAGGCAAGCTATCCCCGCACCATGTAAGGCTAAACACCTTAGCGTCTCGCCATTATCAGATCTTAGGCTACTCATAATACGCAGAAGTTTGTTCTTATCATCCATGATCGGCCATTCCTTAAGATACTCCGGCTTGTTGAATCCAAGTAGCTTGTGATTGAGTAACTGATCTATTGAGGTTGGAGTACCATGTTGTCTTAAATACTCTGGACTCGCGACGATTCGAATCCGACTTTTACCAAGAAATATCGCGCGCATGGTTGAGTTTTGTAGCTCACCGATACGAAAAGCAATATCGGTTTTTGTTCCCAAAAGGCTAATATTTTCCTCATTGGAATTGAGATCGATTTCGACTTCTGGATACAAGCTCTGATATTTAGCAATGTGCGGCGTTAGTACGTGCAGTAAGAAGGGGGTAGCTGCGTTTATTCGTAGGAGGCCAGAGGGCTTATATTTCTGGCTTTTCAGTTGTGCTTCGGCATTCTCTACTGCTTCTACAATATGTCTGACTTTATCGAGGTATATCGTTCCTTCATTAGTAACATCTAACTTACGGGTTGTGCGATTTAACAAAGTCGTTTCGAGTTTGGCTTCTAGCCGAGATACTGATCGACTCACCGCCGAGACGGTCATCGATAACAGTTCAGCCGCAGAGCTGATTGAACCCGTATCGACCACGGCCATAAAGGTGCGCATTTCATCTAGAGTAGCTTTCATTGTTGAATATATTTCAAATTAGATTTGAGCATTGTTAACTTTACGGAAAGTTTCTTGCGGCGTAAAGTTTTGCTTCGAATCAACTATAAAATCGATAATTCAGGAGATTTAGATGAAAGTACCATCATTTGGCGTCGGCACGTTTCGTTTAGAGGGTGAAGTAGTTAAGGATTCAGTCCGTAATGCGTTAGAAGTGGGTTACCGCGTAATTGATACTGCACAGATTTACGGTAATGAGGCAGAAATCGGTGAAGTATTGACACAGTCCGGTATTGCACGTGATGAGCTATTCATTACGACCAAGATCTGGGTTGATAACATGAACACGGAACAACTCATTCCAAGTCTAAAAGAGAGCTTAGAAAAGCTAAATACAGATTATGTGGATTTGACCTTGATCCACTGGCCTGGCAATAACAATAACTTGAACGAATACATGGCTTCATTACTTGAAGCTAAATCGCAAGGGTTAACCCGTAATATTGGCGTATCCAACTTTAATATTGACTTGTTGCAACAAGCGATAGAAGTGGTCGGTAAAGAGAATATTGTTACTAACCAAATCGAGCTTAGCCCTTATTTGCAAAATCGTAAGTTGGTCAGCTTCATGCAGGAAAACGATATTCAGGTAACGTCTTACATGACCTTGGCATATGGGAAAGTACTTGGGGACCCAACTATTGCAGGTATTGCTGAGGACTATCAGGCCACGCCAGCTCAAGTCGCGCTTGCTTGGGCTTTGTCAAAAGGTTACGCGGTGATCCCGTCTTCAACTAAACGAGAGAATTTAGCAAGTAACCTGAAAGCACTTGAACTTAATCTGAGTGAAGAGGCGATTGCAAAGATAGATGCGTTGGAAAGAAATGGCCGCGAAGTAAACCCTGAAGGGCTAGCGCCTGAGTGGGATGATTGAGTGAGTTTCACGGGAAATCATTGTCTAAATGACACCTCTGCAATCGCTGACTTCCTCAGCGTTTGACGGTAGTACAACACCATAGACGATAACGGCTCGCTTGTCTGACGATAGTGCGAGCTTTTATCTTTTTGGCCTATTAGTTTACTGTATTCTCCCGGCCTTCAATTTGGCCGGGAGACGTCATTTAGAGAACAGTTACCATTCGATTGTAGAGCCATCAAATACGCGGAAGCTTCCGGATTGCTCAAGTGTTAGCTGTTCTGCGACCGAAACAATGCCTGCAACACTTTCCTCGGCAGAAAAGGTTGCGTCCTCACCGCCCATATCGGTTTTTACCCAGCCGGGATGAACTGCGACAGTTTTTACTCCTCGCGATTCGAGATTGCGTGCTGCTGATACTAGAACCTGATTAAGCGCTGCTTTAGATGCTCGATAACTGTACATGTTACCTGAACTGTTATCGCTTAAACTCGCAACTCGGGTTGAGATTCCCACGATGGTTTTGTGCTGACTTTTCGCAACGTTGTCTTGTAGTGCTTGAATTAGCAGGGCAGGTGCGACGGTATTTATGTTTAGTACTTCTAGCCATTTTTTCTGGGTCATTTCGCCAAGCTTTGCACACTCTTCGCCTAATACACCTGCATTAAGAACTAAATGATCGAGCGGACGATCCGCTAATTGAGTGGCTAACTGATCGATATCTTGTTGGTTAGTGACGTCTAGAGCCATCAGTTGAAGTTGATTGGATTGGGTTACTAGTTCATTGAGCTGCTTAGCATTTTCTGGTGAACGACAAGTTGCGATAACTTGCCAACCTTTTCCAAGGTAGTGGCGGACAAATTGCAAGCCTAAGCCACGGTTAGCGCCAGTGATTAATACAGTAGACATCGCTTCTCCTACGTTGTTGAGTTGAACAACGACCATATTAGAGGCGACGTATAAGCATGTAATCAAAACAGTATAAAAATGGCCTAGGATTCGACATTGTCAAATCTTAAAATTTGAGAAAGATTCTTGCAAAGTGTTTTAGCCTAGTGACCGTCAGTTCGGAGGCAGCACCGCTAACACCTGCAACAGCAACGACTTTACCATCCAAGTAAAGGGGGATCGCTAAGCAATTGAGGTTTGGCTCTGCCTCTTCTAAATCGAGTGCGTAACCTGATAATACAACCTGATTAAGTTCAGTTTCTAACGTGGGGGATATTTGGTTTTCAAGGCGTAATGTTCGACGAAGCTCATCATCAAAACTAAGAAAAACTTTGCCGATCGCAGATGTTGTGAGTCCTTCTCGTTTCCCTCTCGGGCTACGGATAGTAAGAGGGTTATCCTGCTCTATAGCATCGATATACAAGTACTCTTTAGCGCCACTTTGTACAGCGAGGTAAGCTGTGTTGTTAGTCATTTGGGCCATTTTTTTCAGCAATGGAACAAAATGTTGTCGGATAGCTTCGTTTTTTTGTTCAATCGGCTTAGACAGTTCATAGCATCTAAACCCTAGGCTGTAGCTATGGTTGTGTTTGGATACATATCCAAGAGAGTGTAGAGTCGCAAGTAACCCGTGAACAGTCGTCTTATTTAACTGGATCGCATTACTGATAGTCTGTAATGATAGGGGAGATTCACTCATCGAGAGCAACTCGAGGATTAGAAAACCTCGCTCTAGAGACTGAATGTTTTTTCTTGCCTTGGGCACAAAGACTCCTTGATGATGATGTTGCATCTGAATGGCTTACTGATGCTTCCACCTATAACAAACCACTACGCTGGTGGTTTGGTTTTATTAGAGAATATACTCAGCACTTAAACTGATCGGCTCGTTGTATGCGTCCACAAGGGAGTTTTTTCCTTGCTTCTTAGCATTGTATAACGCTTGGTCTAATATCGAATAGAGCTCATCAAAGTTGGTGAGTGGCATTGAGGTTGATAGATAGGCCAGACTCGCAGATATATTCAATTGATGGTTATTAAGCGAATGTACACTCTTTTCTGAAATTGTTTTATGCAGACTTTGTATTCTAAAGGGAACGTCAATCTCATCGACGTTTTTCAATAGCAAGATAAACTCTTCTCCACCTAAACGACCCAAGTACTCTCCCTTATTAAGTTTAGCTTTAAGCGCTTTGCACACCTGTTGTAGTACTAAGTCGCCAGTCGGATGACCATACTGATCATTAATCGCCTTAAAGTCATCTAGATCGATTAATGCTAGAACGTAGCGGAAGTCTCCTTCAGCTTTGGAGGTTTGGCTTTTAATCGTCTCTATAATTGCCGCTCTGTTTAATGCACACGTTAAGCTGTCTATTTTGGCTTTTAAGCGTGTTTGTCGCTGAACCATCAATGCCAGAGCGAGGAGAACCAATAAACAGAAAACAACAAAATTATAAGTGCGTTGTTGATCTGTGAGTTTTTCAAACTGGTACTGACTTAGAAGAGTTTCGTTGTTCAACTGCGCGACTTGTAGATCATATTCATACTCTTTTTTAGTGAGATCTAGTGCCTCTAACGCCTTGATATTACTCGCGTCTCGGTTCGTTAGTTCAATCGTCGAGTAGGCCTTGTGATGCTCCAGCGCCTTTTTGTAATCATTTTGAGCTTGGTATGCTTTTGAGAGGAGTAATTGGGCTTGCGCTTGCAATAAGGGCCTAGCGTTTTTTACCGCTAATCTTAACGCTATTGTAGTGTGTTCAATCGATTTTTCGGGTGTATGGTTCTTTAAATATGCCAATCCAGCAGCCAAATGACCCTCTGTTTCAAGGTGCGTATTCTCATAAGTTTGGGCAATGTTTAATGCTCTTCCAATGTAATCTACCGCGGTATCTAATTGCCCAGAATCGGCCAAAGCAGCAGATAACCCTAAATAGGTCAACCCTTGCCCGTATGGGTAATGAAGTTGTTCGAGAATCGTCAATGCATTTTTGTAGTGGCTGATGGACTTATCGAGTTCTTTGGATTTTCTGTACATCGCTCCTAGACTATGTTCGACTTGTGCAACTTCAAGAGGTGTCCCTTCATCTTGGCGAACCAGTAGGGCTTGAATGAGATATTGCTCTGATTGTTCAAATTGCCCCAGCTCTGCAAGTAAATTGCCGACGTCATTGTAAATCCCTGAAGGATCGCTTTGCGTCGACATGTTGGCCATCAACTGTCGATACAAACTTAAGGCTTTTTCATAGTCACCGCGGTAATTGTAGTTATTTGCTATTACGCGCAAAGCAAGATCAACAGGGAAGTTTTCTTGATGCTTATGATTTAAGTGGCTCTCTAAGGATGAGCAATAAAAGTTTGCTTTGTGATAACGACCTTGTTGATTCAGCGTATAACAAAGTTGATAGTTCATCAGAGCCTTGCCTTCGGAATCGGATATTTTCTTCATTGTCTGTCGCAAAGAAGAAAAGCTATCTACTGAGGCCTCGTAACTACCATGCTTACGTTCCTTTAAGGCAAGAATATATTCTGATTCTAATTGAGAAAAACGGTTGTCTAAGACTTGACTGCTGCCGTAGTAAGGCTGATTTATGTTTGACATATATTCATAAATCAATCCACTTACGTAGAGCTTTTCGCTGTCCGATTTCGCTGTATGGTAGCGATCTTGAAGCATGCTCAATGCCGACTCAGGGTTGCTTCGTAGTGTGGTTTGGTAGACAGAGTGCCACTGTGTGATATTTTGGTTTGGTTCAATATCTTGAGTGTCGCTTGCATATACTGGAGTGAGCAAAAGTGACGCAAGCAAGGGATAGAGCACGCGCATGTTTAAACGAGCCTTTAATTTAAGGTGCCTTTAAAGTTGAGTTATCATAGCGCTTTTAACGCATCAGCGTTGTGATTAAGTTGGGTGTACTAAGAAAAAGAGTAGTAAAACTATGCACTTGGTCGAGATATTGAAAGAAGAGGCATAAAAAAGAAAGACCTCAACATAAAGTTGAGGTCAGAAATCTTTAATCAATGTAAAGCTTTGCTAGATCTTGAGGTTCCATTTCTTTGCCTTCTAACTGATCGTTCCAGTTAGTTCCAACAAGAACACCATCTTCAGCAAGAGTCAAAAGCCAATCTTCAACAAAGATATCTAATGGGATTTCTAGTACAGTAAAATCTGCCCATTCTTCAACATTATGTGCTTCTGCATCTTCTTTAGAAGACCAGAAAGGCATGACTTCGCTGTTTTCGAATTCAGTTGAATCGCAAGATAGCCAACCTTCTTCATTGCGTAAACCCCAAACCAATTGGTTTTCTTTCGTTTCTGCAACAAAAAGGTCAAGGTTCGCTTGGATATCTGATGTAAGTTTGCTCATTTCAAAACTCTCGTTGTTATGACGTGGCTAGAGTAACACTAAAGTGCCGATTCCTAAAGCATAATACGGTTGTCGAAATGAGTAAAAATAAAGGAGCCGAAGCTCCTTTTCTGAGGTTAAGTATTCACTCGTTTTTGTTTGCTTTGTGCTTGCAGAGCAAACAAAAACAGGTACTTTACCTTTCTGGAAGAGTTGTGAATATTGTCCACTCTCTTTTTATCTCGCCTTTGTAACCAACGACTGATGCGGTGACTCGACGATTTAAAGCATGGCTGACTTCATCGCTCCCTTGCTGTGCTAAGTGAGTGTCACCAAAACCAACAATGCGGACTCTACTCGGTTCGATGTCGTAGCTTAGTAGGGCTTCACGGACATTGCGTGCTCGTCTTTCAGAAAGATCTTGGTTATGCTTCGAACCACCAACTTTACTAGCATAGCCGTGCAGCTCTATCGAAGTAGTAGGGTACTCTTTTAAAAAGTCGGAAAGCTCTCGAACTTGTCTTCTGAAGACTGGATTGATCTCATCAGAGTCGTTAGCAAAAAGTATCCGCACTTGCATGTTATCTGATGCTTTAATGTATTCTCCACAACCGTCGTTGTCGACCTCTGAGCCTTCAGGTGTACCTGGGCACATATCTCGAGCATTGATGACACCATCGTTATCGTCATCTTGCAAATCTGCTATTTGTTCTGCATTTGGTACAGGACGATACTCATATTCGTCTTCAGCAACAACGTGTTGAGTGATGGCGAGCATACCCAATGCAAATAGAATCTTCACTGGTTTCATGATCAGTACTCCACCTTTTCATTCCATTCTGTAGGTACATCGACACGCAAGGCATTTAACAATTGGCCAGTCGCGTTCATAACGCGGTACTTGGCGTACTGCTCTGAGTATCGAGCATCCAAGTAGTTCTTTCTCGCTTCGAAAAGTTCGTTTTCAGTATTTAACAAGTCCAGCAGAGTGCGTTTTCCAATGCGATACTGCTTTTCGTAGGCGATGACAGTTTCAGAGGCCGAATCTACGTGATCCGCTAGGAACTCTTTTTGTTGAAGTGTTAAATCTAACGCACTCCAAGATAGACGAAGGCCTTCTTCTACTTGGCGGTATGCACGTTCTCTTAGGTCTTTTGCTTTATTTAGTTGGTAGGCAAAACTTTCAGCGTTGGCTACGTCACTACCACCGTTAAAGAGGTTGTAACGCATACGTAACATTGCTGTTGTCTCTTCGCTGCTTCCTTCGATACCGCTTGCATCATCACGCCATGTT
Source organism: Vibrio sp. 1557 (assembly GCF_033340175.1). Taxonomy (NCBI): domain Bacteria; kingdom Pseudomonadati; phylum Pseudomonadota; class Gammaproteobacteria; order Vibrionales; family Vibrionaceae; genus Vibrio; species Vibrio sp. 1557. The sequence goes on from NZ_JAWOVZ010000002.1 coordinate 494,558, forward strand.
TGAGCCGCTTCTACCGATATCGTTGGGTAGTAAGTTCCCTTAGATTGCTTGTATTGGAACTTTGCAGAGTCCACATCAGCTACCGAAATTTTGATTACTGGATGTGACTCGAATGCCAAGTCAATCGCTTCATCGATGGTGTAGGGAATAAAGTTTTGGTCCGCTCTTGGGAAAATCAATCCTTGTGGTGACTGTCCGACAAGGCGTGTAAAGGTGGTGTGGCTGTCATATAAGTTGTTCTGAGCTGCCACCAAGTTACCGTGAGCCTTTGCTAAACGAGCCTCTACCTGGGTTAGGTCTGCTGTAGAACCGATACCTGAGTTAACTCGCTTTTTAATGTCTTCATAGATCTTCTTATGCACTTTCAAGTTATTCTCGGAAAGTGTAAGAATTTCATAAGCTTTTACTGAGTCTAAATAAACTTTCGCGACCTCTAAAGCGGTGTCTTGGGCATCAGCTAGAAGTTGATAACGGACCGATTCAGCATCAGCTGCTGTTCGATCCATATCATTAAGTGTCGCTGAGCCATCCCATATTAGCTGGGTTAGTGTCACGGTGGCTTCTTTTCTTGTCAGATCGGTTGAATCTCGCCCTGACTCTGCAGGTTTGATTCCTTCGTAACCGATACCGGCATCTAAGTCTACGGATGGGAGGTAAGCACCACCAGATGCTTCATTCACATACTGCTTGCTAACGAATTCATTGAACGCACTTTTGATGTCAGGATTGGTTTTTAATGTGTTTTCAACCGCTTGCTCTAGCGTTTGCCCAAAAGCATGACTAGCGGTGAACATACCAATACAAAAGGCGTTGGCACGAGTCCACTTCACTGTGATTCTCCTAGATAATGGTAAAAATTCTCGAGGTGATAGGGCTTATAAGTGGAATACTTATAAGGGCGTCAATAATTTAGCGCACAATAACATTAATATGCGATGAAGTAACCTGTTGATTCGCTGTTCATTTGTTTCAATTTTGATAAATCAACCTACTAAATCTGCCTAAAAATTGAATTAAGATCTCAAATTAAACATGGAGGTAATGGCTAGAAACGAGAGTCCAGATTTTAATAAAATAAAACACTTATGCATCTGGGTTCTTATTGATGTATGACACATAATTACTTTATTGAGCATCAAATTGCTGTTATTGCACTATATATTCGGGCAATATATAGCAAATTAGTATTGTTAGTCAAAAACTTGACAGTTATTTAGGGTTAAGGTTTATATGGATCGTACAGCATTAGTGCCACTCGGTAATCAAGTCGTCGTAATAGGTTTGGATGGGCAGCTGAGAGTCCTTGCAGAAGGACAGCAGCCTCTACCAGGTGAAGTGATAGTGGCAATGACAGATGCTGCGCCTCAAGACCTGAAAATTCAGCTTGCTCAAGAGCAAGGTTTAAAAGATATTTCAGACGATGTAGCACAGATTATTAGTGCTATTGAGCAAGGTCAAGACCCTTCTGCTATTGATGAAGAACTCGCACCTGCAGCGGGTGAAAATAGTGGCTCCAGTTTGCAAAATAGTGCCACGATTGTACGAGATGGTACTGAAGTGCTAGCCTCAACAAACTTTGAAACTATTGGCCTAGAATCCCTCGGCTTATCTGAAACACAAGCGTTGACCTTAAATGACTTCTTCACAACAGGTATCGAGACAAGTGGGGATGGCTCAAGTAAGCCACTTACTAATTCTCCAGTGACATTAAGCGCTGTTGAGGAAGATAGCGATCCAATCACGATAACTACTGAAGAATTACTATCGAATGTCAATATTGATGATGCCGATACTCTTGTCATTACAAACGTCACTATTGAGAGTGGGAATGGCACCTTAATTGATAACAGCGATGGCTCTTGGACTTACATCCCAGAAGCTGATGATGACACTGAAGTGTCATTCTCCTATGACATCATTGATGATGATGGTGGTGTTATTAATGGCACTGCTAACTTAGATATTACGCCTGTTAATGACGCGCCAATAGCAACTAATGATGCGATTCAAACTGACGAAGATTCCCTGGTTGTAATTGATGTGCTCGCTAACGACAGTGATATTGAAGGTGATGATTTAATCATTACCTCTGCTTCTGTACCAGAAGAGCAAGGTATCGTTGAGATTATCGATGGTAAGCTTGTTTTCACTCCGGCTGAAAATTTCAACGGTAATGCAACGATTAGCTACACCATCTCAGATGGTGAGTTAGAGGATGAAGCTCAAGTTTCGGTAACAGTAAACTCAGTTAACGATGCGCCTATTGCCTCTAATGATACAACAATTACAGAGGAAGATAGCTCAGTAACGATTGATGTCCTGCCAAACGACACCGATATTGATGGTGATAAGCTGTCGATTGAATCGGCTTCCGTACCTGAAACACAAGGTACAGTTGAGATCGTTGATGGCAAACTGGTCTTCACACCGGCTGAGAACTTCCATGGTGACGCTGAAATCACTTACACCGTGACCGATGGTGCACTGACTGACCAAGCGACGGTTAACGTCACCGTGAATGCGGTGAACGACACGCCTGTGGTTGAAAGCAGCATTGCAGACCAAACCTTGGCGGAAGATTTCACGCCATACAGCATCAATCTGAATACCGCTTTCAGCGATGTGGATAACGTGGATGGCGAGTTAACGTTTAGCGTCTCTGGCAACAGCAACATTCAAGTGGCGATCGTCAATGGGATTGCTACGTTCACTCCAACGGCAGACTGGAACGGCTCAGAAGCGCTGACGTTTACGGCTACCGATCCAAGCGGCGAGAGCGTTAGCCAAACGGTGAACTTCACAGTAGCGCCAGTGGCGGACATCGTGGCAGATAAAGCGACGGTTGTGGAAGATACGCCAACCATCATTAAGGTCTTAGATAACGACACGTTCGAAGGCGACGACAAAGTGGTGTCGCTGGATACCAACAATGGACCAGCTAACGGCACGGTCTCGGTCAACCCGGATGGCAGCGTGACCTACACGCCGAATGACAACTACCACGGTACAGACAGCTTCACCTACATCGTTACGTCGGGTGGGGTCAGTGAGTCCACCACGGTGAACGTCGATGTCACACCAGTCAACGATGCGCCAGTGGCAAACGATGACACGGCCATTACTGACGAAGACACGCCAGTGACGATTGATGTCCTGCCAAACGATACTGACATCGATGGTGATACATTACGTATTGACTCGGCGTCTGTGCCGAGTGACCAAGGGACAGTTGAGATTGTTGATGGCAAACTGGTGTTCACACCGGCCGAGAACTTCCATGGTGATGCCGAAATCACTTACACCATCACCGATGGTTCGCTGACTGACCAAGCGACGGTCAACGTCACCGTGAATGCGGTGAACGACACGCCTGTGGTTGAAAGCAACATTGCAGACCAAACCTTGGCGGAAGATTTCACGCCATACAGCATCGATCTAAATACTGCTTTCAGCGATGTGGATAACGTGGATGGTGAGTTAACGTTTAGCGTCTCAGGCAACAGTAATGTCAATGTCTCAATAGAAAATGGCATTGCTACGTTCACTCCAACCGCGGACTGGAACGGCTCAGAAGCATTGACCTTTACTGCTACCGATCCAAGCGGTGAAAGCGTTAGCCAAACGGTGAACTTCACAGTGGCGCCTGTGGCGGACATCGTGGCAGATAAAGCGACGGTTGTGGAAGACACGCCGACCATCATTAAGGTTTTAGGTAACGACACGTTTGAAGGCGACGATAAAGTGGTGTCGCTGGATAGCAATAACGGTCCAGCGAACGGCACGGTCTCGGTCAACCCGGATGGCAGCGTCACTTACACGCCAAACGACAACTACCACGGTGCAGACAGCTTTACCTACATCGTTACCTCCGGTGGGGTATCGGAGTCCACCACGGTGAACATCGATGTCACGCCAGTGAACGATGCGCCAGTGGCGACCAATGACAATGCCGTTACTGACGAAGACACGCCAGTGACGATTGATGTCCTGCCAAACGACACCGATATTGATGGTGATAAGCTGTCGATTGAATCGGCTTCCGTACCTGAAACACAAGGTACAGTTGAGATCGTTGATGGCAAACTGGTCTTCACACCGGCTGAGAACTTCCATGGTGACGCTGAAATCACTTACACCGTGACCGATGGTGCACTGACTGACCAAGCGACGGTTAACGTCACCGTGAATGCGGTGAACGACACGCCTGTGGTTGAAAGCAGCATTGCAGACCAAACCTTGGCAGAAGACTTTACGCCATACAGCATCGATCTAAATACGGCTTTCAGCGATGTAGATAACGTGGATGGCGATCTGACCTTCAGCGTCTCCGGCAACAGCAACATTCAAGTGGCGATCGTCAATGGGATTGCTACGTTCACTCCAACCGCAGACTGGAACGGCTCAGAAACCCTAACGTTTACGGCCACCGATCCAAGCGGTGAAAGCGTCAGCCAAACGGTGAACTTCACGGTAGCCCCTGTGGCGGACATCGTGGCAGACAACGCGACGGTTGTGGAAGACACGCCAACCATCATTAAGGTCTTAGGTAACGATACGTTTGAAGGCGACGACAAAGTGGTGTCGCTCGATACCAATAACGGTCCAGCTAACGGCACGGTCTCGGTCAACCCGGACGGCAGTGTCACTTACACGCCAAACGACAACTATCACGGGGCAGACAGTTTTACCTACATCGTTACCTCGGGTGGGGTATCGGAGTCCACCACAGTGAACGTCGATGTGACGCCAGTGAATGACGCGCCAGTGGCAAACGATGACGCGGCAACAACACAAGAAGATACCGCTGTTACGATTGATATCTTGCCAAACGATACTGACATCGATGGTGATACATTACGTATTGACTCGGCGTCTGTGCCGAGTGACCAAGGGACAGTTGAGATTGTTGATGGCAAACTGGTGTTCACACCGGCCGAGAACTTCCATGGTGATGCCGAAATCACTTACACCATCACCGATGGTTCGCTGACTGACCAAGCGACGGTCAACGTCACCGTGAATGCGGTGAACGACACGCCTGTGGTTGAAAGTAGCATTGCAGA